>DATISB010000022.1:0-42890 GCA_035469145.1 Pseudolabrys sp. | reverse complement strand
CATCAAAGTGAACGCGAATGCGTATTTGCGCCAATGCACAAGGCCTTGTTCGGCCAGCAAACGCCGGATCAGGGCGAAGAGGCGGTAACGCTCGTCATCGGCCGATGGCAAAGTGTGGTCGTTCATCCGCCCTCTGTCGGGGTCTGATTATGGCACAGTCAAATGCTGGCTGGAGCAGACGTTTCCTTGCCTGCTGACGGCGGAATTTTCAAGCTAAAAACTGCTTAAAAAGCGGAATCCCACGCTCGAATTTGCCGAGCGGTCAGGCCGGGGCGTTTTCACGCCGGCCCGGCAGCCGCCGCTCCCAGGCGAGCGCATGGGCGACGATGGTATCGAGATCCTCGAACTGCGGGCGCCAATCGAGCGTCGAACGGATGCGCTCGACATTGGCCACCAGCGCGGCCGGATCGCCCGCGCGCCGCCCGGCGATCTCGACCGGAAAATCGCGCTGGCTAGCGCGTCGCACCGCGTCGATCACCTCGAACACCGAAGCCCCGTGTCCGTAGCCGCAATTGAATGTCGCGCTGGCACCGCCGCGGCGCAGATAGGCCAGCGCCGCCGAATGCGCGCGCGCGAGATCGCTGACATGGATGTAATCGCGGATGCAGGTGCCGTCCGGCGTCGGATAGTCGGTGCCGAACACGTCGATCTTGGGCCGCTTGCCGAGCGCCGCTTCGCAGGCGACTTTGATCAGATGGGTCGCTACCGGCGTCGATTGCCCGGTGCGCAGCTTCGGATCGGCGCCGGCGACGTTGAAGTAGCGCAACACCACGAAGTGCAGCCCATGGGCCGTGCCGGCATCGTGCAGCATGATCTCCGACATCAGCTTCGAGCTGCCGTAAGGTGAGATCGGCACCGTGGGCGCATCCTCGCGCACCGGCACGTGCTCGGCATTGCCATAGACGGCGGCGGTCGATGAAAAGATGAACTGCTGCACGCCGGCCTTGATGGCGACGTCGAGCAGGGCGCAGGTATTCATGGTGTTGTTGCTGTAATAGCCTAGCGGATCGCGCACCGAATCCGGCACCACGATCGACGCGGCGAAATGGATGATGGCTGTCACGCCATGGCGGCGAAGCGTCTGCGTTACCAACTCGCGGTCGCCGGTCGAGCCGGCAACGAACGTGACCTTGCCGGGGACGAGAAAGCGAAATCCGGTCGACAGGTTGTCGAGCACGACCACCGGCTCGCCGGCGTCGACCAGCTCGTGCACCATGTGGCTGCCGATATAGCCGGCCCCGCCCGTGACCAGGATCGTCATGACCCATGCCCCTCGAATACCCGCGATGTCTTACCGGGCGACCGTGAAAGAGCGCTTAGGCCGTCCGACAAGCGGTCATGGTTATGGCGATCATGCTTAATGCTCGGTATATGACGCCGACAGAGGCACTATGGCCAGTATTCTCTTCATCAAGACCTCGTCGCTCGGGGATGTGATTCATCACATGCCGGTGCTGACCGAGGCGCGCAAAGCTCGCCCCGACGCGAGATTTACCTGGTTGGTGGAGGAGGCCTTTGCGCCGCTGGTCCGCCTGCATCCAGCGGTCGGCGAAGTCGTTCCGGTGGCGTGGCGGCGCTGGCGAAAATCGCTTCTTTCGCCGGCAACGCTCGGCGAGATTGCCGGCAGTCTGCGCGCCATCCGGGCGCCGCGCTATGACGAGATCGTGGACAGCCAGGGCCTGCTGCGCAGCGCCGTCATCGCCCGCCTCGCTCACGGGCGGCGTCACGGCTACGACGCCGCAAGCATCCGCGAACCGCTCGCCGCGATGTTCTACGACGTCCGCCACAGCGTTAGCCGCGATCTCCATGCGGTGGAGCGAAACCGCATCCTCAGTGGGCTGGCGCTCGGCTATGCGCCGCAAGGCGCGCCTGATTTCGGGCTCGACCGCGCGCGCTTTACCGCGCCTGGTGAACGCTATGCCGTGCTGCTGCACGCCACGGCGCGGCCGGGAAAGCAGTGGCCGGAGGCGCATTGGATCGCGCTCGGTCAAGCGCTTGGCCGTGACGGGCTCGATCTCGTGCTGCCATGGGGTACAGCCGACGAGCGTGCGCGCAGCGAACGCATCGCAGCAACGCTGTCGCGCGCGCGTGTGCCGTTACGGGCGCCGCTCGACACGGTCGCGCGCCTTATTGCCGGCGCGCAATTCGTGGTCGGGGTCGATACCGGGCTGATGCATCTCGCCGCCGCGCTCGGCGTTCCGCTGGTGGCGATCTTCGCCGGCAGCAAGCCAGGCTTGACCGGCCCGGTTGGCTACGGGCCGCTCGCCGTGCTGGGCGCGGAGGGCGCAGCGCCGTCGGTCGAAGCTATTGTAGAGGCGGTCGCGAGAATCGCGCGCTGATCGTGCTTTAAGCCGCGCCGGCGCGCAACAGATCGTGGATGTGAATGACGCCGACCGGATTGCCGGCTTCTACCGCGAACAGCGCGGTCACTTTCGTCGAATTGAGGATTTCCAGCGTCTCGCTGATGAGCTGATCGGGCCGCACCGTTTTCGGTGCGCGCGTCATCACGTCATCGACGCGCGCATCGAGCAGATTGTCGCGCATATGGCGGCGCAGGTCGCCGTCGGTGATGATGCCGACCAGCAGGCCGTGCGCATCAGTAATGCCTACGCAGCCGAACCCCTTGGCGGACATCACGAGGATCGCGTCGGACATGCGCGCGCCGAGCGGCGCCAGCGGCACGGATTCGCCCGTGTGCATGAACTCGCGCACTACTTTGAGCAGCGCACCGAGCTTGCCGCCCGGGTGCAGCAAACCGAAATCCACTGCCGTGAAGCCGCGGCTTTCCAGCAGCGCGATCGCCAGCGAGTCCCCGAGCGCTAGCTGCATCAGCGAGGAGGTGGTCGGCGCCAGATTATGCGGGCAGGCCTCGCGCGCCTGCGGCAAAGCGAGCAGCACGTCCGCGGTCATCGCCAGCGTCGAGTCGGCATTGGCGGTCATCGCGATCAAGCCGATGCGGAAGCGGCGCGAGTAATCGGTGAGATTTTTCAACTCCGCCGTCTCGCCCGACCACGACAGCGCAACGATGACATCGTTGCTCGCGATCATTCCGAGGTCGCCATGGCTGGCTTCACCCGGATGCACGAACAGCGCCGGCGTTCCGGTGGATGCGAAGGTGGAGGCGATCTTGCGCCCGACATGGCCGGATTTGCCCATGCCGGTCACGATCACCCGGCCTTGCGCGGCGCGGATCAGGTCGACCGCCGCGGCGAAGCTCGCGCCCAGGCCGTCGCGCAGCGCGGTCGCGAGCGCATCGATGCCGCCGCCTTCCGCGTCAAGCGTGCGCAAAGCGGAATCGATCGCCGCCTGCGCGCGGGTGCTGCTCATATCGGCTGGCTTGGGTCTGGCCATGCGGGGGTCACGATCCTCTTGATCAATCACGGATTTGATAGCATGGAACGGGCCGCCCGTCAGGCTAGGGATGGGTCAAACGTTACCGCCGGGGCTAGTAGGCGTTAGTGGCCTTTCCGGAGCACCTCGCGCAAGCTCGCCAGTACGGTTGCGACCACAACATCGGCTGTGCGGCGGTGGCGCACGGCGTCGTTGCCCTCGATGCGTGCGCGCTTGACCGCCGTTTCGTCGCCGGGCGGTTCGAGGATGGCGGCGATTGGATTGAGCGGCTTCCAGTGCCACGGGCTGGTCGGGCCGAAGATCGCCACTGTCGGCGTGCCGATTGCCGCCGACACATGCATCAGTCCGGAATCATTGGTGACGGCGGCGTCGGTGGCGGCGAGCGCCAGGATCGCGTTGCGTAGATCGGTGCCGGTGAGATCGCGCACGCGGCTTCCGGCGGCGTCGGAGATTTGTTTTGCCAGCGACGTCTCGTTCGGTCCACCCAGGACCCAGACCGATGCGCCATCCTGGGTGAGGGCACGCGCCAATTCACTGTAGTGGCCGACCGGCCAAGCCTTGCCGGCGCCGACCGCGCCGGGTGACAGCGTGATGATCGGCCTTGTCTCGTCCGCAAACCCGCGCTGCTCGCGCCAGCGCGCGACCTCGTCCGCCGGCACCTTCAATTCGGGCAGCGGCCATTCGGCCGGCAAGGTGGCGCCTTTGGCCATGGTGAGTGCGCCCATCTGATCGATCATGCGCGGCAATTTGCGCTCGCCCCAACGTACGTCATTGAGCAGCCCGAAACGGAATTCACCGGCGAAACCGGTGCGCAGAGGAATGCCGGCAAGCCACGGCGCCAGCGCGGCCTTCCACTTGCGCGACATGACCAGTGCTTGTCCGTAATTCTTTTCCCGCAGTCTCTTGGCCAGTTGCTGTTGCAGAGCGATGCCGAGCCGCCGCCGCGGCAGGTCGATGACGATTGCCTGTCGGATACCGGGCATGTAATCGGCCAATGGCGCGCACAGCGAGCTGCTGACAATATCCACCGGCCGGTCGGGCGCGTCGTTGCGCAGCAGCTTCACCACCGAATGGCAGCGGACGAAGTCCCCGATCCAGACATAGGGAACGATCAGGATTGGGCTTGGCGGTTGGTTTAATTCTTGGCTCATTCGTATGGCGCCGCAGCCCCTAGCGCGTCGGCTTCGGTCGGCCCGGACAAGGCGTTAGCCTGCGGGGCCTAAGCCTGTCCAGATACGATTTTTACCGTTTCCAAAGCCATTTGCAGACGAGTAAGACCTAACATTTGCGCCTGTCCGCGGACTGGGGCAAAGGATGGCTCCACGGCCAGGGCGGCCGCGAGGGAAGGCATGTTTTTGGTCACCGGTGGGGCCGGGTTTATCGGATCGAACGTGGTAGCCAGCCTCAACGAGACGGGCGCGAGCGACATCGTGGTCAACGACTTGCTCGGCCAGGACGACGCCAAATGGCGCAATCTGGCCAAGCGCCAGGTGGCCGACCTGGTGCCGCCAGCCGAATTGATGGCCTGGCTCGACAGCCGCAAGCTCGAGGCGGTCATCCACATGGGCGCCATTTCCGACACCACCGCCACAGACGGCGACCTGGTGATGGAGAACAATTTCCGGCTGTCGCTGCGCCTGCTCGACTGGTGCACGGCTACCCGCACGCCGTTCATCTATGCCTCTTCGGCGGCGACCTATGGCGACGGCAGCCAAGGCTTCGACGACGACTGGTCGCTGGAAGCGTTGCGCAAGCTGCGCCCGATGAATCTCTACGGCTGGAGCAAACATTTGTTCGATCTCGCGGTGGTGGATCGCTACGTCAAAAAAGAAAAGTTGCCGCCGCACTGGGTCGGTTTGAAGTTCTTCAACGTCTACGGCCCGAACGAATATCACAAAGGCCACATGGCGAGCGTGCTGGCCAAGGTGTTCGATGAGGCCAAGGCCGGCAAGCCGGTGCGGCTGTTCAAATCGCATCGCGACGGCATCGCAGACGGCGACCAGCGGCGCGACTTCATCTATGTGGACGACGCCATTGCGGTACTGCGCTGGCTGCTCGATGCCACCTCGGTCAGCGGCATCTTCAATGTCGGCACCGGCAAAGCCGAAAGCTTCCGCGACATGATCGGCGCCATGTTCAAGGCGCTCGGCCGGCCGGCCAATATCGAATATATCGAGATGCCGGACACGATCCGCGGCCAATACCAGTATTTCACGCAAGGCACAGTCGAGAACCTGCGCCGCGCCGGCTATAACGCCGGCTTCACCCCGCTCGAAGCGGCCGTCGGCCACTACGTCACTGGCTATCTCGACCGCGAAGACAAATACCGCTGATACCATGTTCGACTTCGACAAACATCTCGCAGACCTGACCGAGCAGACCGTGCTCTGCGTTGGCGATCTGATGCTTGATGAGTTTGTCTACGGCGAGGTCTCGCGCATTTCGCCGGAAGCGCCCACACCGGTGATCGCGGTTAAGCGTACCGAAGTGATGATCGGCGGCGCCGGCAATGTGGCGCGCAATTTGGTCGCGCTCGGCACACGCTGCATTTTCGTCGGCGTCGTCGGCGACGACGATGCCGGCCGTGAATTAAAAAAAGAGCTGGCGAAAATACCGCGGATCGACGCGCACCTGGTGACCGATTCCGGGCGTCGGACGACCCGCAAGGTGCGCTTTGTGTCCGAACATCATTCGGCTCACTTGCTGCGAGCCGACTGGGAACCTGCTTCGCCTGTGGATTCCAAAAGCGAAGACGCGCTGATCGGCCACGCGATCAAGGCGATGCCAAAAGCAGGCGCGGTGGTGCTGTCCGATTACGCCAAGGGCGCGCTCACCCCGCGCGTCATTCGCGCCGTCATCGATGCCGCCAACAAAGCCGGCAAGCCGGTGGTGGTCGATCCGAAAGGCCGCGACTACGGCATCTATCGCGGCGCGACCCTGATCACACCGAACCGGCAGGAGCTCGCCGATGCGACCCACAGCCCGGCACAGACCGACGAACAGGTCGCGGTGGCCGCGGCCGAGCTTGGCCGCATGCTGGGCGCAAAAGCGGTTCTGGTGACACGCAGCGAGGCCGGCATGACGCTGGTGGGCGAGGGCGTCGCCATCCACGTGCCGGCCTATCCGGTGCGTGTGCGCGACGTCTCCGGCGCCGGCGACACGGTGGTGGCGGTGCTGGCGGCCATGCTTGCCATGCAGGCCGATTTCGAATCCGCCATGCGCGCGGCCAATGCCGCGGCTGCGGTCGTGGTCGGCAAGCGCGGCACCGCGACGCTCTCTGTTGCGGAATTGCGCTCGCGCATCCTGCCGGCGGCCACCCTCGCGCCCGAGGAGAAAATCGTGTTCGACTGGGCGCTGCTCGACGAGCATCTGGCCGAATGGCGGCGGCAGGGCTTACGGGTCGGCTTCACCAACGGCTGCTTCGATCTGCTGCATCCCGGCCACGTCAAGTTGCTGGCCGGCGCGCGCGCGGCGTGCGACCGCCTGGTGGTGGGCTTGAACGGCGATGCCTCGGTCACACGGTTGAAAGGTGAGGGCCGCCCGGTGCAGCCCGTGCAAGCGCGCGCCGAGGTGCTGGCCGCACTCGAAGCCGTCGATCTCATCGTCGTGTTCGACGAGGACACCCCGGAAAAATTGATCGCGCGAGTGAAGCCGACGGTACTGGTCAAGGGCGGCGATTACACGCGCGAACAGGTGGTCGGCCACGCTATCGTCGAGGCGCTGGGCGGCGAAGTGATTCTGATCGATATTGTGCCCGGCCACTCGACCAGCGCCATGGTGGAGCGTTCGCGCGCGGCCAAGAAGCGCTAATTAGGCTTCCGCTTGACCGGCTGGCTCGCCGGCGGCAGCCAGTCTTGCGCTTTTTCGTAGCGTTTGGCGTAGCGGTAGAACGTGCCTTCGAAATTGCCAAACGCGATGACGAAGCCGGCCCAGCCGTCAATGAATCCGAGCTTGAAGATGTAGTGCTTCAGGAACGACCACAGGCCGTGGCTGAGCGCGCCCGCCATTGAAACACGTTTCCCCGCGAGCTTCGCTGCGCCGAGTGTGGAGTAGCGGTCCATCTTCTTGATGACTTCTTCCAGGTTACGAAAGGGGAATTGCCAGATTTCGTTGGTCAGGGTGCCGACCGGTTTACCGTTCAATATTTCATAGCCCTCGTGCACCGGCTCGAGCGTGTAGCGCATAGTGCCTTTGCGAAAGAGCTGCGGCTGGCGGAAGTTCGGATACCAGCCGGAGCCGCGAATCCAGCGGCCCATCATGTAGCTACGCCGCGATACCCGGTAGACATCGTGCGGGGCCGAGCCGGCGAGCAGGCCGAGTATTTCGTCGCGCACTGCCTCGGTGCAACGCTCATCGGCGTCCAGGCTGAAGATCCAGTCGTATTTGCAGGCCTCGATGGCGCGATTGCGCAATTCGCCGAAGCCGTTGAACGGCACCTCCACCACGCGCGCGCCGAAAGAGGTGGCGATCTCGGCGGTGCGATCGAGGCTGAACGAGTCGATCACGATCACCTCGTCGGCCCACAGCACACTGGCAACGGCGGCCGCGATTTTTTCCGCCTCGTTATAGGTCAGGATATAGGCTGATATCTTTTGCATGGTCCGATCGACGCCTGTTGCGGGCCTAAGGGCCGCTGGAAGTTAACATTGTGGGGTGGGCACGCCCTAGGGATTTATGCCGGAGGGAATTCCACCATCTATGACAGCTTGGCTGATTAAACCCATTCGGCCGGCGCGCCGGCAAGCCGCGCGAGCACCTCGCGGTTCGCCATCGAACGGTGATAGTTCCGAACCGTGCGGTGATCGCGCCGCATGCGCGGGAAATTACCGTCGATGAGGTCGGCGCGCTAAAAATCGCGGAGGTTGCGAGCGAGCGCGCTGAAAAGGCCGTGGCGCAGATTCGATACCAGGTTCTTGGTGGCGAGATAGGAACCCAATTTACGGAACCGGCCCACGAATTCCGGCTGCGCGGCGACATAACTGAGCAAGCGCAGGCCGACCTGCTCCCATTGATTGGACTGGCCGTCGTCGGGCCAGTACTTCTGCCACAGTGGCTCGGCAATGAGATGACCGCTACCCTGCCGTGAAGCCCGGATCAGGAATTCGCGGTCGTCGATCCATTTCATCCCCTGGCAGAAACTGCCGACGTCGAGAGCAGTTTGCCGCCGCACGGTGATGCTCGTGCGCTTAAGATCAACTTTGACGAGGAGGACAGGGTCACGACGACAGCCGGCTCGTGCGTGAACACGGCCGGCGGCGCCGAGAGGCAGCCTTCGAGATAGACGTCATCGTCATCGAGGAGCGCAACAATGTCCGCTTGCGACGCCTCCAAGCCGAGATTGCGAGCACCCGCAGTTCCCAGATTATTCGGCGGCCTTAACACACGGATACGCGGATCGTTGAGCGACGCCAGGTAAGTGCCGGTGTCGTCTATGGAACAGTCGTCAACGATAATCAATTCGAAATCCTTTTCGTCCTGCGCGAACACGCTGGCTATGGTTCGCGGCAAAATGCGTCGGCGGTTGTAAGTGGGCAGGAGGACGAAAATATTTGACGGCGTCATCGACAATCTCGGCAGACGAAGCTTGTGCATCTACTTCGTTAAAGGACACAAATTTAGCCCACTTCCAAGTCACTTACCGCGGTATGCCATCGCACCCCACGGGCCGTAGCTATACGCGTGAATGGAGGCCTAAATCGGGTCGGCAAGCGCCTGAACGATCATAGCGCGGCCGGCAAAACGCTTAACCGATTTGGCATTCGGACTGGCTTGCGATCCGCCAAATTCCGTGATTTGTGAAAACATGCCATTGCGTATTTTGCGCGCCGGCGGACAAGCAAAGTGGTATGCCATCAGCGTTCTTAACGAGGCGCTTCCTTGACTGAATTATTTTCCGTTATCGTGACTACCTACAACCGCGAAGACGCGCTCGATGCGGTGCTGCGCTCGCTCGCCTGCCAGACTGACCGGAATTTTGAGGTAGTGGTTGCCGATGACGGCTCCACCGCGGCCACTGGTCAGTTGGTCGAAGCCTGGAAGGCCAAAATTGGACACCGCATCGATCGCGTCTGGCACGAAGATCGTGGCTTCCGCGCGGCGGAAATCCGCAACCGGGCGATCCTGGTGTCGCGCGGCGCCTACTGCATATTCCTTGACGGCGACTGCATCGTGCGGCCGGATTTCATCGCCACGCATCGCCGTCTGGCTGAACCTGGCTGCTTCGTCACCGGCAACCGCGTTCTGCTGTCGCCCGAACTGACGGCGCGAGTTTTGCGCGAAAGGCTCATGCCGGAAAGCTGGAGCTTTGGTCGTTGGCTGGCGCAGCGCCTACGCGGCAGAGTTAATCGGCTGTCCGCACTCTTGCATTTGCCGCTCGGGCCGTTGCGCCGACTGCGTCGGCACGAATGGCGCGGCGCGCGCTCCTGCAATCTCGCCGTCTGGCGCTCCGATCTCGACCGCGTCGACGGTTTCGATGCCGACTACAGCGGCTGGGGCAAGGAGGATTCCGACGTCATCGTGCGCCTGCTTCGTGCCGGCGTGCGGCGCAAAGACGGCGTGTTCGCGATCGGTGTCCTGCATCTGTGGCATCCGGACGCCGGCCGTGACCAACTGGCGGCGAACGAGCGCAAGCTTTCCGATATCATCGCCAGCGATGATATCCACGCGCGGCGGGGTCTGTCCGCAATACGGTCCGCAGCTTCACCTGCTTTGGCAGGGTGAACGATGTCTACGCTTTCGATCACGTCACGTCTTGACCGCACACGGCTAGCCAAAATTGCCGACGGACTCGCCGTCGCCGTCGCGGTTTCGCTGCCTTGGTCGACGTCGGCGACCGGTATTCTGCTGGTGCTTCTGCTGCTCGCGCTTATCCCCACGCTTGACTGGCCTGACGTTCGCCGCGAGCTCGTCACGGCGGCGTGCGGCTTGCCGATCCTGCTGGTTGCGCTCGGCGTGCTCGGCATGACGCTGAAAAAGCGCACGGTGGAGAGATCAGCCGGCGCCGCGCCATGACTGCGATCAAGCGCATCGAGCTGCCGGCGCGCCCGCGCATCCTGGTCATCGCGCTACGCCGAATCGGCGACGTGCTGCTGACTACGCCGCTGATCCGCAGCCTGCGGCAGACGTGGCCAGACGCCACCATCGACGCGCTGGTGTTCGCCGAAACCGCCGTCATCATCGACGGCAATCCCGATCTCAACGGCGTGGTCGTCATGCCGCCACGGCCGAGCGTCGCGCAAAGCCTCGCGCTCGCCGCGCGGCATTGGCGGGCTTATGACCTCGTCGTGTCCACGCAAACGGGCGATCGGCCGACGTTTTTCGCATGGGTTGCGGGCAAAATTCGCGTCGGTCCGGTGCAAACCAAATTCGGCGGCCGCCTGAAACGCGCGCTGCTCCATCGCAGCGTGGCACAGGCGGATGGCGTGCATCGGGTTGAGCAGATCCTGCGGCTTGCCGATGCGCTAGGCATAGCGCGCGTGCCGGAGCTGGTTTGTCCGCGCGCCGCCGAGACGGCTGATCGGCCGGCCGGCCCCTATGCGGTGATCCATGCGGCGCCGATGTTTCGTTACAAGCGTTGGACCGAAACCGGCTGGCGCGAGCTTGCGGGCGCGCTTGCCGCGCGCGGGCTTGCGGTGATCGCGACCGGCGGGCCGGCCGAGGCCGAGCGGCGCTATCTCGACGCGGTGTGGAACGGCGCTCCGGTCACGCGGCGCGACGGCCAACTCGGTTGGCCGCAACTCTCCGGGTTGCTGTCGAAGGCGCGCGTCTATATCGGCCCTGACACATCGGTCACCCATCTTGCCGCCGCTTCCGGCTGTCCAACCGTCGCGCTTTTTGGGCCGACCGATCCGCGGCTTTGGGGCCCATGGCCAGCCGGCGGCATGGATGAGATCTGGGCGGCAACAGGTGCAATACAACGCCGCGGCAATATCTGGCTGGTGCAGAATGCGCTGCCCTGCACGCCTTGTCAGCTTGAAGGCTGCGAGCGGCGGCTCGATAGCTACAGCCAATGCCTCGATGAACTGTCGCCGGGGCAGGTGATTGCCGCCGCCGATCAGGCCTTGGCGGCCGCAAAAAGGGTAAAGCAGCAAGGCAACCAGAACGTAGCCGGAGATCAGCGCGGCAGCGTGAAGAAGATATGACGTTGTCAACAAGGTCGTAACGGTGAGCCCGATCAACGCGATATTCAGCAGTAATACGCGGCCGACGACCTGATAGCGCTGAAACCGCCGTCCATCGCTCGCTGATAAAAGTGACTGCGATGCGCTTGCAAGACCGGTTCGCCGTTCGCCAGCCGGCGGTGACCGATGGCTACGCCGGCTTAGGCATTGGCCCAGACACCGGCATGTACGGTCCGCGATGCTGCAAGCTGCCGGTCATCGAACCGGCGACGGTGTCCATATCGCTACTGGCGGACCGCGGACCCGTCAATAAAGCCGGCGATTCCGCACATGCGATGTTCCCATTTGATCCTGACCCGTCATTCCGGATATTCATTACCTGCTCAAGCGCCTAGCAACAATCTTGCTGTTATTAGCGTGAAATCCAGACTCGGCGGTTAGCTAAAGCCAGAAGGCATCGTTTCGTGGCAGCTGTAAATCCCATTCTCGTCACCGGCGCTGCCGGCTTCATCGGTTTTCACGTCGCGCGCCGTCTGGTGGAGGCAGGCCGCGACGTTATCGGCGTTGACAATCTCTCGCCTTACTACGACCCGAAGCTGAAGCAAGCGCGGATGCAGGAGCTCGCCGGTGCCAAGAATTTCGAGTTCGTACGACTGGATCTGGCGGACCGTGCCGCCACCGCAGCGCTGTTCGCCGAGCATCGCTTTCCGTTCGTTATCCATCTCGCCGCCCAAGCGGGCGTCCGGCATTCGCTAGTCGACCCGCATGCCTATGCGAGCGCAAATCTCGACGGGTTCCTCAACGTCCTGGAAGGCTGCCGCCACCATGACTGCCGCCATCTCGTCTATGCATCGTCATCGTCGGTCTACGGTGCCAACACGCGGATGCCTTTCCGCACCTCCGATAACGTCGATCATCCGCTCAGTCTCTACGGCGCCTCGAAAAAGGCGAATGAGTTGATGGCGCATTCCTATTCGCACTTGTTCAATCTGCCGACAACGGCCTTGCGCTTTTTCACCGTCTACGGTCCGTGGGGACGCCCGGACATGGCGATGTGGATCTTCGCCGCCGCAATCAGCGCCGGCAAGCCGATCAAGCTGTTCAATCGCGGCAACATGCGGTGTGATTTCACCTATATCGACGACGTCGTGCAGGCGGTGGTGCGTCTGATCGACCGCCCTGCCCAGGGTGATCCCAACTGGTCGGGCGAGACGCCCGATCCGGCCAGCAGTTCTGCGCCGTGGCGCGTTTACAATATCGGCAACAACAGTCCGGTCGAGCTGCTCGACGTCGTGAGCTTGTTGGAACAGGCGCTCGGCAAGAAAGCCATTCGCGAGTTGATGCCGATGCAACCCGGCGACGTTCCGTCCACCTTCGCCGATGTCGACGACTTGATGCGCGATGTCGGCTTCAAACCGTCGACGCCGATCGCCGAAGGTGTCGTGCGGTTCATCGCTTGGTACCAAGAGCATCACCGTGCCGTCTGACGGGCCTCGCGAATTTGCTTGCCGCGATCCATGATCCAAATGATGCCACCCGGCAGGCCGGCGGCGAACAGCGCGATGCCCAACAGCACCGACACGATCAGACCGTCGCTCTCCGGCAATCCAGCATAGCCGAATGCCAGAACCATTGCGGTTTCACGCGTGCCCCAGCCGGCGATGGACAGTGGGACGGTTGCGATCAGCAAGACTGGAAGCACCAGGAATAGGGCCTGGCTCCATTCAAGCGGTGCGGCCACCGCTTTCGCCAAGCACCATGCCGCGGTCGCCGACATGAAATGGATGGTCAGCGAATAGGCAAGAATGCGCACCCCGCCAGACACCGAGCAAAACACGTCACGTGCATTCGAGGCGGCTGCTGCGATCTGGCGCGTCAGCCACCAGCGATCCAGCCACCGCCAACGGACAAATCCCAGCGCTAAGAATATTAGGCAGGCGCCGATACTGCCGAACCCGACGATCAGCAATGCGATGCGACCGGCGGCGTCGCTAATGACCGCGAATGACCACGGCAGGCAAACGGTCACCAGAAACGCCAAGACAAACACGCCGATCACACGATCGATGAGCACGGAATAGGTCGCGCTCCGCCAGCCACCATTGTCGCGCGCCAGAAGCCAAATTCGAACCGCATCGCCGCCGACGCTCGAGGGCAGCGATTGATTAAAGAACCCTGCAATGAACATGTAGCGGAGCGACTTCAGGATTGTGAACGGCGGTGCATTTGGCTCGTTGCTAGCTTCGACAATCGTTTGCCAGCGCAGAGCGACCAACCCGACCTGCACGTTTATGATCAAAATAGCTGCCGCCAGCCAAATGTATCGAAGGTGGTTGAGTTGCCGGCCGATCAGGTCAAAATTTACGTGCGCGAAGGCGAAATAGAGCAGGACGCATGAGATGGCCGCTTTCAGCCCAAATGTGACCAAGTTTCGCATTGATCCGGGTCCTGCGGGGGAACCACAACGAGTATTTGTGCGGTTTGTCTTGCCGGCGTGATTCGATGATACGTAAGACAATCGTGGGACAAGTCCGGGAATTTAACTGCTCATAGCTTGATTGTGCCGCGATGAGAATGGGATAAATAGGAATTCGAAAAAGGCGATAGATATGCCGAAACTGTCCGATCTAAAAGTCAAGCTATTCACCGACGGCGCCGACAGGGCGCAGATCGTCGAGATGGCCAAGCAGAGCTGGATTGCGGGATTCACCACCAACCCATCGCTGCTCAAAAAGGCTGGAGTGAGCGACTACGAGCGCTATGCCCGCGATCTGGTCGCCGCCGTGCCTGATCGCCACATCTCGTTCGAGGTTTTTTCAGACGACATTCCCGAAATGGTCGCACAGGCGCGCGTCATCACAACCTGGGGCAAGAACGTCCACGTCAAGCTGCCGGTAACCACCACGCGCAACGAACCGCTGTTCGACGTGGTACGCTCGTTGTCGCGCGACGGCGTCAAGATCAACATGACTGCGATTTTCACATCCGAGCAGGTCGCCTGCGCGGTCGAGGCGCTCGACGGCGGCGCGCCGGCCTGTGTGTCGGTATTCGCCGGCCGCCTGGCCGATTTCGGCATCGACTATCGGCCCATAATGCAGGATGCGGTTGTCCGTGCGCGCAAGACGCGGAATATCGAGATCATCTGGGCGTCCACGCGCGAGGTGTTTAACGTGGTGGAAGCCGACGCCATGGGCTGTCATATCATCACGGCACCGGCCGACGTGCTGAAAAAGCTCCCCAGTCTAGGCACCAAGTCCGCGGCGGAACTCTCTCTCGGTGCGGTGAAATCATTCCGCGAAGACGCGCTGGCCACGAATTTGCAGCTTTCGGTTCCTGCTTCGCGCGCCGCCGAGTGATTTAATCGGAAACGCAATTGCCGGGGCTTGGAATTTAAGCCGCAGCATTGCTGTAACGCTTTGAATCAAAACGTGTTCGCGGCGTTTTCCCGGGGTGGTCGCCAGCCGCCGCTGAGCATGCTAGGGGAAGGCTTGGCTACGGGTCAGGGCTAGGGGAAATCCGTCAGAACATGATGCAAGCGGTAAAACCCGATGTGGAGTCTTCGTTGCGTATCGGCGTGATCGGCGTCGGCGTGATGGGCAGCAACCATGCCCGGGTGCTCACGGGGCTGCCGGGGGCCGAACTCGTCGGCGTTGCCGATCCCGACCGCAAGCAGGCCGAATTTGTCGCCCGCGCCCTCGGCTGCGCCGCCGTCACCAACGTTAATGAACTACTCGATCTCAAGGTCGATGCCGTCACAATCGCTGCGCCGACCCATTTGCATCACGACATCGCGCTAACCTGCATAGCACGCGGCGTCCACGTCATGGTGGAAAAGCCGATTGCCTCCTCGGTCGAGGAGGGGCGGGACATCATCGCCGCGGCACGCCGGGCCGGCCTCACGTTGATGGTCGGTCATGTCGAGCGCTTCAATCCGGCGGTCGAAGCGATCAAGGACGCGCTGCGCAACGAGGATATACTCTCGATCGCCATCACCCGGGTCGGGCCGTTTCCGCCCCGCATGTCGAATGTCGGCGTGGTCATCGATCTGGCCGTGCACGATATCGACCTGATCCGCTGGTTCACCGATTCCGAAATCATCGAAGTACAGCCGCAGCTTTCCAGCGCGGTCGCTGAGCGCGAGGATATCGCGCTGCTGCAGTTCCGCACGGCGTCGGGCGTGCTCGCGCATATCAACACCAACTGGCTGACGCCGTTCAAGGCGCGCACGGTCATCGTCGCTACACGAGGCAAATACATTATGGCCGATCTGCTCACGCGCCAGGTGACCGAATGCTTCGGTTTCCAGCCGGATGGTAGCTATTCCATGCGCCATCTTTCGGTCGGGCATGCCGAGCCATTGCGCTCTGAGCTGATGGCTTTCCTGCGCGCCGTGCGGTCCGGATCGGCGGCGGCGGTGACCGGAGAGGAAGGCGTGGCCAGCCTCGAAATTGCCATCCGCTGTCTTGCCGCTCGCCCGGTGGCCGTGACGACGTCACAGCGACAGGCGCCGCGCGTGGTTGCCGGCTGACCGGCGCCATTGCTTGGAATTAGTATGAATCAGCGACCCAACCCGCCCATGATTCCGTTCATCGACGTGGCCGCGCAGCGCCACCGGATCGGCGGCGCCATCGATACCGCGGTTGCGCGTGTGCTCGGCCACTGCCAGTTCATCCTCGGCCCGGAGGTGCGGGCGTTTGAGGCCGAGTTGGCGAAATTCTGCGGCGCGCGCCATGCAGTGACCTGTGCGAGCGGCACCGACGCGCTGGTGCTGGTACTGCGTGCAAGGGGCATCGGGCCGGGCGACGCGGTGATTTGTCCGTCATTTACATTTTGCGCGACCGCCGAAGTGGCGGCGCTGGTGGGCGCGACGCCGGTTTTCGTCGATGTCGACGCCGCAACGTTCAATATCGACGCGAACAGAATCGCGGGCGCTATTGCGACGGCAAAAAGTGCAGGGCTCACGCCGAAGGCGGTCATCCCGGTCGATCTTTTCGGATTGGCGGCCGACCATACTGCGGTGGCGGCCGCTGCTGAAAAAGCGAATCTATTCATCCTGGACGATGCGGCGCAGGCCTTCGGTGCGACATTCAATAACCGCAGGCTTGGCACTTTCGGCCATGCGACGGCGACCAGTTTCTTCCCGGCTAAGCCGCTCGGCTGTTACGGTGACGGTGGCGCGGTGATCACTGACGATGACGAGATGGCCGATGTCTTGCGCAGCCTGCGCATGCACGGGCAGGGTAGCGATAGATACGACAATATCCGCATTGGGCTTGCTTCCCGGCTCGATACCATCCAGGCCGCGATTCTGATCGAAAAGCTGAAGATCTTCCCCGACGAGATCGCAGCGCGCGACCGTGTCGCTTGCCGCTACGCCGAAGGGCTGGGCGACCTCGTCGTCGTGCCCAAGGTGGCAGCGGGATCGACGTCGGTGTGGGCGCAATACACTATTCGCGTCGCTGGCCGCCGCCGCGACAGACTGGCGGCCGCGCTCAAGGCCGAAGGCATTCCAACGGCGATTTATTACCCGATCCCGCTGCACCGGCAGCAGGCCTACAAGCACTACCCGGTGGGCGAAGGCGGCGTGGCGGTGAGCGATCGGCTCGCCGCCGAAGTCATCAGCCTGCCCATGCATGCTTATCTCGACGCCCCGACACAGCACCGCATCATCGACGCCACGCGTCGCGCACTAGTGTCGTGAGGGGTTAGAGGCTTTTTTCTGTATTGCTGCAAAATTAAAATATCAGTTGCTCCCGAAAACGTTCGAAATGAAGTAGCACTACCGGGCAAAGGGCTCGGATGGATTGGCGTCTCCAGAATATTTGTCAGCTCGAGGCCTAGGCGAGCTATATTATGCGCGAGGTCGTCAGCGAATTCCGCAATCCCGTGATGCTCTATTCGATGGGCAAGGATTCGAGCGCGTTGCTGCACGTCGCGCAAAAGGCGTTTCATCCGGGCAAGCCGCCATTCCCGCTGCTGCACGTCGATACAACCTGGAAATTCCGCGAGATGATTTCGTTCCGAGATCAGATGGCGGCACGGATCGGGATGGATTTGCTTGTGCACGTCAATCAAGAGGGACTAGCACGCGGCATTTCGCCGGTGACATCCGGCTCGGCGGTCCACACCAAGTCATGAAAACGGAAGGCCTGCGTCAGGCTTGGACAAGTGACACTTCGACACGGTGCGACGACTGCATTGGCTTTCATGTCAAGGCAGCGTTGGAGCAAGGTGCATCTCGCGATGAAGTAATAGAGATGCTCGGCATGGCCGTTTACATGGGTGCGGGCCCGTCGGTTATGCACGCCAATCACGCACTGGACGCATTCGAACAATTCAACAATGCTGCGACCAAGCCGGTTGTCACGGCTGCTTGAATTAGTCGATAAATAGTCAAGCGTCGACTTCAACTGCGCTTGTAAATGTCCTCGATGCGCTCGATGTCGTCCTCGCCGAGATAGCTGCCGGTCTGCACCTCGATCAATTCGAGCGGAATTTTTCCCTTGTTCGCCATGCGGTGGACGCTGCCAATCGGGATGTAGACCGATTCGTTTTCATGCACTGGACGGACTTGCTCTCCGATGGTGACTTCGGCGGTGCCGCGCACCACCACCCAGTGCTCGGAGCGGTGGCGGTGCTTCTGCAGCGACAGCACGCCGCCGGGGATCACGACGATACGCTTGACCTGGAAGCGCTCGCCCATGTCGATCGACTCGTAATAGCCCCATGGCCGGTGCACGCGCTTGTGGTCGGTCGCCTCGGGGCGTTTGGCCGCCTTCAGCTTCGCCACCAGCTCGCGTACATCTTGCGAGCGGGCACGCGGGATGACCATCACCGCATCGGACGTGCTCACCACCACCAAGTCGTTGACGCCGACCACGGCGGTGAGTCGGCCGTCGGAATGCACCACGCAGCCCGTTGCATCCATGGTCACCACCGGCCCGTGCACAACATTGCCCGCCGCGTCAGGCGGCGTGATGTCGAACAACGCGTCCCAGCTGCCGATGTCCGACCAGCGGAAGTTGCCCGCCACCACCGCGGCGCGGTCGGTCTTTTCCATCACCGCATAATCGATCGATTTGAGCGGCGCGCGCGCGAAAGCTTCCGGCTGCAGACGCAGGAATCCGAGGTCGGTGGAGGCCTTGGCGACCGCGGCCTCGATCGCTTCGGCCATCGCCGGCTCGAGCCTAGCCAATTCGGACAGCAGCACGTCGGCGCGGAACAGGAAATTGCCGGAGTTCCACAGATAGCCGTCGCGGACATAGCGGGCGGCGGTGGCGGCGTCCGGCTTCTCGACGAAGCTCTTGACGGCGTGCACGCCGTTCTTGCCGATGGCTGCGCCCGGCAGGATGTAGCCGTAGTTGGTCTTCGGTTCGGTCGGCTTGATACCGAAGGTAACGATACGACCGGCCTCGGCGGCCTCGCGGCCGGCCAGGCAGGTGGCGCGGAATTGCGGCACGTCGAGGATGATGTGGTCAGCGGCGAGCGCCAGCACCACGGCGTCCGGGTCGCGTTTGAGCGCCACCGCCGTGGCGGCCGCGATGGCGGGCCCCGAATCCCGCCGCAGCGGCTCGATCACCACCGTCGCCTCGATGCCGACGTCCTCGGCCTGCCGGTGGGCGAAGAAATGGAAATTCGGGCCGGTGATGACGATGGGGGGCCCGAACATCTGGTCCTGCACGCGCAGCAGGGTTTCCTGATAGGTCGAGCGGTTGCCGACCAGGGGCAGGAACTGCTTGGGCAGGGCGTCGCGCGAGACCGGCCAAAGGCGGGTCCCGGCGCCCCCGGCCAGCAGGATGGGAATGATCGGCGAGGGCATGGTTCTAAAGTCCGATCCACTCAGATTGAACAAATACCGTAACTAACATTTTGCTTGTGTATGATCTTTTTTCGAAAACCGGTTACCACTTTTCGGGATCATGCACGTGCGAGGATCGTCCGGGCGCTATGTTCGGGTCGGGAATCGTCTTAAGGCAGTTCGGCGTATCTGGCTATCGCTATCGTTGCTAGTTGTCCAAGCCCATTTATCAGCGGCGACCTAGCCAATGCCCCGGCAGGATTGATGATGATTGAACGCATGCTCACGGTCGGTGGTTTCACGCTACTTTCGCGCATCACCGGATTCGCCCGCGACATCGCGCTGGCAGCGATCCTCGGTGCCGGGCCGGTGGCCGACGCCTTCTTTGTCGCCCTGCGCCTGCCGAATCATTTCCGCGCCATCTTCGCTGAGGGCGCCTTCAACGCCGCGTTCGTTCCGGCCTATGCCCGCATTCGCGAGCAGGGCGGGGCTGAGCGCGCCGGGCTGTTCGCGGAGCGCGTATTCACCCTGTTGCTGGCCAGCCAGATCATGTTGCTGGCGGTGGCCTTGTTGTTCACGCCGGCGGTGATCAATGTGCTGGCGCCCGGCTTCGTCCGCGATCCGGAGCGCTATGCGCTCGCGGTCGATCTCACGCGCATCACTTTTCCCTATCTGCTGCTGATCACGCTGGTCACGCTTTACGGCGGCATCCTCAACGCGCTGCAACGTTTCGCCGCCGCCGCCGCCGCGCCGATCCTGCTCAATCTCTCGCTCGTGGTGGCGCTCGCGCTGGCGGCATTCTTTCCGACCGCCGGCCATGCCGCGGCCTGGGGCGTGCTGGTGGCCGGCGTCCTCGAATTCCTGCTGGTCGCCGGCGATGCGGCCCGCGCCGGCGCCTGGGCGGCGCTACGCTGGCCGCAACTCGACGCCGACGTACGAAAATTCTTCCGCGCGCTCGGGCCGGCCACGGTCGGCTCCATGGGCGTGCAGCTCGCGCTGTTCGCGGATACAATCATCGCGAGCTTCCTGCCGGCCGGCGCGCTGTCCGCGCTCTATTACGCCGACCGCATCGATCAGCTCCCGATCGGCGTCATCGGCATCGCCGCGGGCACCGTCATATTACCTGAAATGTCGCGACGCCTTGCCGCAGGCGACGATACCGGCGCCGACAGCGCGCAGAACCGCGCGATTGAATTCACGCTGCTGCTGTCGATTCCCTGTCTCGCGGCCTTCTTCGTCATCCCCGAGCTGATCATGCGGGCGCTGTTCATGCGCGGCGCCTTCACCACGGCCGATGCCATCGCCGCCGGCCAAACACTCGCGGCCTATGCCTGCGGATTGCTGCCCTTCGTGCTGATCCGCAGCACGGTCGCGACGTTTCTTGCCCGCGGCGACACCGCGACGCCGGTGAAGGCGGCGCTCGTCGCCGCCACCGTCAACATCGCCTTCAAGTTCCTGTTGATGGGCCCACTCGCGCAGGTGGGCCTCGCGCTGGCGACCTCGATCGGCGCCTGGATCAATCTCGGCCTGGTGCTCTGGTTAGCGGCGCGGGCCGGCCATATCCACATCGACGAGCGGCTGCGGCAATCGACGGTCAAGCTGACGGTTGCCGGCCTCGCGCTGGCTGCCGCCTTGTGGCTATGCCAGGCGCCGGTCGCGCATCTGTTTGCGGGCTGGGATTGGCTGCGCGATGTCGCAACCCTTGCGCTACTGGCCGCAATCGGCGGCGGCGTTTATGGTGGCATCGTATTGGCTCTGTTCGGCTCGCGCTGGCTCGCCGCATTTCGCGCCCGGCGGCGCGGTTGACGCATAGTTCTGTTTCGCGGTCCTATTACCGATCGGGCCCGGTGGACATAGCTGACCGCCGACGTTATGGGACGGTCCGGGCTATTCGTGGTTGGCCGATACCGCAGGGTTTCATGAATTCCGCACGGACAATTCCATCATTTTCGTTGATGCGTGGTGGCCGCGACATCGTTTTGGTGTGCGCGCTTGCAACTTTGGTCGCAAGTTGCGGCGAAGCGCAGAAGCCGACTGCGCCGCCACCGCCGGCGGTCACCGTCGCCGCGCCGGTCAAGCGCGCGGTTTCCGATTTCGACGAATATGTCGGCCGCTTCACCGCCGTCAATTCGGTGGAGGTGCGTGCGCGCGTCTCCGGCTATCTCGAGGGCGTGCATTTCAAGGACGGGCAGATCATCAAGCAGGGCGATCTGTTATTCACCATCGACAAGCGGCCGTTCCAGAATACGCTCGATCAGGCGCGCGCCAATCTGGTGCAGGCCAAATCAAATCTCGCCTATACCGAGGCGGACTACACGCGCGGCCAGCAACTGGTGCGCGATAAGACCATCACCGAGCAGACCTTCGAGCAGCGCGCGCAGGCCTACCACAATGCGCAAGCCTCCGTCAGCAACAACGAAGCGGCGGTGCGTCAGGCCGAGCTCGATATCCAGTTCACCGAATTGCGCGCGCCGGTCAACGGCCGCATCGGCGACCGCCGCGTCTCGCCCGGCAATCTGGTGACCGGCGGCAGCGCGGGCAACACCACGCTGCTCGCAACCATCGTGTCGACCGATCCGATCTATTTCGAGTTCACCTTCGACGAGGCGTCGTTCCTGCGCTACGAGCGGATGTCAAAGACCGGGAACGACGTCGCCAGCCGCAGCGCCGGCGTGCAGGTGGCGCTCAAGCTCATCGACGAGCAAGAATTCGATCACCACGGCGACATGGATTTCGTCGACAACGTGATCGACCGTTCGACCGGAACCATCCGCGGCCGCGCGGTGTTCGACAATCCCAACAATATTTTCACGCCCGGCATGTTCGCCCGCGTGCGCGTGCCCGGGTCGCCACCTTATGAAGCCTTGCTGGTGCCGGACGCAGCCATCGGCACCGAGCAGACGCGAAAATACATTCTCACGGTGAATGCCAATAATACGGTCGTTTTCAAATATGTGACGCTCGGCCAGACCACCGCCGATAACTTGCGGGTAATCAAGGACGGTCTCGGCCCCGACGACCGCGTGATCGTGAACGGGTTGATGCGCGCGCGACCGGGCCAGAAGGTCACGCCGCAGGAAGAGGGCAAGCCGGGCGCCGCGCCGGCGCAAGGCGCGAGCCCGCCGCAGACGCCGAAATAACCCTGGCCAAATCCGATGCGCATCTCGCATTTCTTTATCGATCGGCCGATCTTCGCCTCCGTGGTCTCGATCATATTCGTTATCCTCGGCGGCGTCGCTTTCTTGCGGCTGCCGGTCGCGCAATATCCGGAGATCGCGCCGCCGACCATCACCGTGTCAGGCCAATATCCCGGCGCCAGCGCGGACGTCGTCGCCTCGACGGTGGTGACGCCGATCGAGCAGCAGATCAATGGTGTCGAGAATATGATATATCTGTCATCGAATTCGACCGCGGATGGACGGTTCACGATCTCGGTCACTTTCGACATCGGCACCAATCTCGATATCGCGCAGGTTCAGGTACAGAACCGCGTCGCCATTGCCCAGCCGCGCTTGCCGGCCGACGTGCGCAATATCGGCGTCACGGTGACCAAGAGTTCGCCCGACCTGATGATGGTCGTGCATCTTTATTCGCCGGACAAATCGCGCGACACGCTATTCATTTCCAATTATGCGACGCTCGAAATTACCGACGCGGTGACGCGCATCGATGGGGTCGGCTCGCTCATCGTGTTCGGCAGCCGCGATTACGCGATGCGGATCTGGCTCGATCCCGACCGGCTGCAGTCGGTCGGCCTGACCGCGAGCGACGTGGTGACGGCGCTGCAGGGACAGAACGTACAGGTCGCGTCCGGTGTGCTGAACCAGCCGCCGATGGACAAGCCGGGCGCGTTCCAGATCTCGGTACAGACGCAAGGTCGGCTCGCCGATCCGGACGAGTTCGGCAAAATCGTCGTCAAGCAGACGGCCAATGCGATCGTGCGGGTGAAGGATATCGCGACCGTCGAACTGGCGGCGCAGGACTATACGACCAACTCCTATCTCGATCTCGATCCGGCGATTGCGCTCGGCATTTTCCAGCGGCCCGGCTCGAACGCGCTTTCGACCGCAAAGTCGATTGAGAAAACCATGGAGGATCTCTCCAAGCGATTCCCGCCGGGCTTGAAATACACCATCGTCTACAACCCGACGCAGTTCATCCAGCAATCAGTCGATGCCGTCGAAGCGACCATCGCCGAAGCGATCATCCTGGTCGTGCTGGTGGTCATCCTGTTCCTGCAGACCTGGCGCGCCGCGATCATCCCGATCGTCGCTATACCGGTGTCGCTGATCGGCACGTTCTTCTTCATGTCGATCTTCGGGTTCACGCTCAACAACTTGTCGTTGTTCGGCTTGGTGCTCGCCATCGGCATTGTCGTTGACGACGCCATCGTCGTGGTCGAGAACGTGCAGCGCAACATCGAAGCGGGCTTAAATCCGCGCGAAGCGTCGATTAAGAGCATGGACGAAGTCGGCGCGGCGTTGATCGCAATCGCGCTGGTGCTGATCTCGGTGTTCGTGCCGTCGGCCTTCATTACCGGAATTTCCGGACAGTTCTACCGGCAGTTCGCGCTCACCATCGCCGGCGCGACGATCATCTCGCTCACCGTGTCTCTGACGTTGTCGCCGGCACTGTGCACGTTGCTGCTCAAGCCGCATGGGCGACCAGAAGAAGATCGCTGGTGGAGCAAACCGATCCACGGATTTTTCCGTAGGTTCAATCGTTACTTTAGCGCCTTGACGCGCGGCTACGGCTGGCTATCGGCACGCACAGCCCGGTTCGCCGTACTGATGCTGGTGGTCTACGCCGGCGTCATCGCTTTCGGCCTCAATGAATTCCGCAAGACGCCGATCGGCTTCATCCCGCAGCTCGATCGTGGCTATCTCATCATTATCACCCAGCTGCCGCCCGCCGCTTCGCTAGCGCGCACCGACGACGTCAACCGGCGCACGGTGCAGGTCGCGCTCAAGGTGCCAGGTGTCGCGCATGCGGTGAACATCGTGGGTTTTTCCGGCGCCACCTTCACCAACGCACCGAATGCGGGGGCAGTCTTCGTCACGCTTGCTCCGTTTGAGGAGCGTGCAAAGGATCCGCAGCAATCCGCCGCCGCCATTCAGGGCCAACTTTTCATGCGCCTGCAAGCGATCAAGGACGGATTGATCTTTGTTGCCGCGCCGCCGCCGGTGGCAGGTATCGGCAATGCCGGCGGCTTCCGAATGATGGTCGAGGATCGCGCCGGGCGCGGTTCGCAGGCCTTGCAGGACGTAGTGTACGCGATGATGGGGAGGGCGGCACAGACACCGGGGCTCACGCAAGTCTTTTCCCTGTTCGAGAACACCACCCCACAACTCTATCTCGACATCGATCGAGTGAAGGCGCAGCTGCTCGGGATCAACATCCCGGAAGTATTCGCCGCGCTGCAGATTTATCTCGGGTCGGCTTACGTGAACGACTTCAACCTGTTCGGCCGCACCTACCGCGTGGTTGCGCAGGCGCAGAGCGACTATCGCAATGACACCGAAGACGTCTTGAGGATCCGGGTGCGCAATAGCGGCGGCGATACCGTCCCGCTCGGCGCCTTCACGACGGTACGAACCGTCACCGGGCCCTATCGCGTGCCGCGCTACAATCTTTACCCGGCGGCCGAGCTCGATGGCGCGGCGGCGCCCGGCAAGAGCCAGGGCGAGGCGATTAAGATCATGGAGCAACTGGCTGCTCAAACGCTGCCGGAAGGTTTCTCCTACGAGTGGACCACGCTCGCGTTTCAGCAATTGCGCACCGGCAATACCGCGATCTTCGCTTTCGTGCTGGCGGTGATGTTCGTGTTCCTGGTGCTGGCCGCGCAGTTCGAGAGCCTAACGCTGCCGCTGGCGGTGATCATGATCGTGCCGATGTGCCTCATTGCCTCCATCGTTGGCGTCGTATTGCGCGGGCAAGACAACAATATTCTGACCCAAGTCGGCTTCATCGTGCTGATCGGTCTCGCTGCCAAGAACGCCATCCTGATTGTGGAATTCGCCAAGCAGCTCGAGGATGCCGGACGCGACCGCTTCGCCGCGGCAGTGGAGGCGGCGCATCTGCGGCTGCGGCCGATCCTGATGACCTCGTTTGCCTTCATCCTCGGCGTGTCACCCTTGGCTTTTGCGGTCGGCGCCGGCGCCGAATTGCGGCAGACGCTCGGCACCGCGGTGTTCTCCGGCATGATCGGCGTCACTGCCTTCGGCCTGATCTTCACGCCAGTGTTCTATGTGGTTTCGCGCGGGATCGCGCAGCGCTCCGCGCGCCGCCGTCAGCAAGCGCAGCCGGCCAAACAATGACAATGAAGTTCGGATTTGGCCAAGCGCTCACGCGCAAGGAAGACGACGCGCTGCTGCGCGGGGCAGGGCGTTATGTGGCCGATGTTGCGCCCGCCGCCACGCTGCACGCGGTGATGCTGCGCTCGCCGCACGCGCACGCCCGCTTCGCCATTCACGATCTCGACCGCGTGCGCGCTATGCCGGGCGTGCGGCTGGTGCTGACCGCCGCCGACGTGGCCGGGCTCGGGCCGTTGCCGACCCCCGGCGTGTTGCCTGGCGTGGACATCAAGATTCCGGTCTATCCGATCTTGGCCAAGGGTGTGGTGCGGCATGTCGGCGATGCTATCGCCTTCGTGGTCGCCAACAGCCTCGCCGCGGCGAAGGACGCCGCCGAGGCGATCGCGGTCGATTGGCAACCGCTGCCGCACGTGATCGGCGCCATGGCCGCGCTCGCAGCCGGAGCGCCGCAAGTGTGGCCCGACCGGCCGGGCAACCTTGCCTTCGAGACCGAGCTGGGCAACGCGGGCGCCACCAAGGCGGCGTTCGCGCAGGCCGCGCGTACGGTCGCACTGACCATCGTCAATCAGCGGCTGGTTACGAATTACATGGATACCCGCGGCGTCATCGCCGAATACGACGGCCACCGCTACACTCTTACGCTCGGCAGCCAGGGCAGCCACATCATCCGCGACATCATTTGCGGCGCTGTGCTCAAGTTCCCGCCCGACCGCATGCGCGTCATCACGCCCGACGTCGGCGGCGGCTTCGGCACCAAGCTGTTTCCCTATCGCGAATATGCGCTGGCCGCGGTCGCTGCCGAGCGGTTGCGCCGGCCGGTGAAATGGATTTGTGATCGCTCCGAACATTTCCTCGGCGACAGCCACGGCCGCGACAATATCTCCAGCGCGCGGCTGGCGCTCGACGACAAAGGGCGCTTCCTGGCGCTCGCGCTCGATATCGTCGCCGACATGGGCGCGTATCTCTCCTGCTATGCGCCTTACATCCCCTGGCTCGGTGCCGGGATGGCGACCGGCGCCTACGATATTCCGGTCGCGCATGTGCGGCTGCGCGCGGCCTATACCAACACCGTTCCGGTCGACGCCTATCGCGGTGCGGGCCGGCCGGAAGCCTCTTATCTGATCGAACGGCTGGTCGATGCGGCGGCACGCGATCTCGATACCGCGCCCGACGCGCTGCGCCGCAAGAACTTGATCAAGCCGAAGGCAATGCCGTACACGACGCCGACGGGAAAAATCTACGACTCGGGCGATTTCGCCGGCGCCATGGCGCGTGCGCAGGAGATTGCCGACTGGAATGGTTTCAACAAACGCGCCGTTGCCTCAAAGCGCGCCGGGCGGTTGCGCGGCATCGGCATGGCGACCTATGTCGAGGCTTGCGGCAACAATGGGCCGGAAACGGCGAACGTGCGGCTGGATCGCGACGGCGGCGTCACCGTGCTGATCGGTTCGCAGTCGACCGGCCAAGGCCACGCCACGTCCTATGCGCAACTCGTCGCCGAGCGGCTCGATCTACCGCCGGAGCGCGTGCGCGTGGTGCAGGGCGATACCGACGCAATCGCATCCGGCGCCGGCACCGGCGGCTCGAGCTCGATCCCGGTCGGCGGCGTTTCGGTCGACCGTGCGGCCAAGACGCTGACCGAAAAACTCAAGCAGTTTGCCGCCGACGTGCTCGAAGCCGCGCCCACCGATATGGAAATCGCCGATGGAGCGGTGCGCGTCGCCGGCACCGACCGCGTCATTACGTTTGCCGAGCTTGCCGCACATCCGCAGGCTACGCACGAACGACTTAGCGCCACGAAGGATTTCGGCACCGAACAGCCGACATTCCCGAACGGCACGCACATCGTTGAAGTCGAGATCGATCCCGACACCGGTGCCACAGCGATCCTGAATTATGTCGTGGTGGACGATTTCGGTGCCACGCTCAATCCGCTGCTGCTGGCCGGCCAGGTGCATGGAGGTGCCATGCAGGGCATCGGGCAGGCGCTGATGGAAGACACCGTGTACGATCCGGCGTCCGGGCAATTGCTCAGCGCGAGCTTCATGGATTACGCCATGCCGCGCGCCGGCGACGCGCCTTTTTTCGTGTTCGAAACGCGCAACGTGCCGTGCAAGAACAATCCGCTCGGCGTCAAAGGCGCGGGCGAGGCCGGCGCCATCGGTTCGTGCCCCGCGCTGATCAACGCGATCCTCGATGCGCTCTGGCGCGCTCACAAAATCCGCCACATCGACATGCCGGCGACGGCACAGCGGGTCTGGAACGCGATCGAAAAGGCCCGGAAAATCCAATCGCCATAGTGGCTTAATCGATCACGAATTTGTGACCGTGGCCAGAGATACAGGGCTCACGCTCGACAAGTTCAGTAGGTGGAGGAATAACCCCGCGGCGACAGGGTTTTTCTGGGAACAGTTGTTTGCACGACAGAAAGCGAAAATCGATGTTCGTTCGCACAATCCTTGCCGCTCTGGCAATCGGACTTAGTGTCGGCGCCGTCATCGCCCAGCAAGATCCGGTGACCATGCGCGAGGACCTGATGAAAGCGAATAACAAACACGCCATCGCGGTCGTGCGCATGATGCGCGGGCAGGCGCCATTCGATGCGGCTGAGATCGATGCCGCCTTCGCGCAATGGGCTGACACCGCGCAGAAACTGCCAAGCCTGTTCCCGGACAATTCCAAGACCGGAGGCGACAACCGCGCATCGCCAAAGATATGGCTGAACAAGAAGGATTTCGACGCCAAAGCCGCGGCCTTCGCCAAAGCCGTAGCGGAAAAACATGACACGGCAAAATCATCTATCGACGGGCTCAAGGCCGCGATCCCAGTGGTCGGCAAGGCCTGCGATAACTGCCACGAGGACTATCGCCTTTCGAAGCAATAGGCCTTGTCCACTTCGATGCACGACGCCGCTGCGATCCCGTCGCGACGGCGTTTTGATTCCTGTATGACAGGCGCCAGCGTGGCCGGGGGACGCCGATGATTCGCAGGCTGATTTTGCTGGCGGCTATTGCCGCCGTGCTGGGGCTCGCGGCGTTCTGGTTTTTGACCGCACCCGCCACGGTGCCGGCGAGCGCGCTCGCGGCCCACGCGCCCGATCTCGCCAACGGCAAGGAGATGTTCTACGCCGGCGGCTGCGCGTCCTGCCACGCGGTGCCGAAACAGCCGGATAAGACCAGACTCGGCGGCGGGCTGGCGTTGAATTCTCCGTTTGGCACTTTCTACGTTCCCAATATTTCATCCGACCCGAAGGATGGCATCGGCGCTTGGACCGACGCGCAATTCATCACCGCGCTCACCAAGGGCACCTCGCCCGAGGGCGAGCACTTTTATCCCGCGTTTCCATACACCTCATACCAACATATGCGTTTCGACGATCTGCGCGATCTGTTCGCCTATCTCAAGACGCTGCCGGGCGTGGCGGGCAACGTGCGCGATCATGATCTGCCGTTCCCGTTCAATATCCGGCGCACGCTCGGCCTCTGGAAGCTGCTGTTTCTCGATGGCAAGTCGTTCGAGCCCGATCCGTCGCGATCGACGCAATGGAACCGCGGCGCTTACCTGGTCAACGGCCCCGGCCACTGCGCGGAATGTCACTCGCCGCGCAACGCACTTGGTGGCGTGATCGCGAGCTTGCGCTTCACCGGCGGGCCGAGCCCCGACGGCCAGGGTGGCGTTCCCAACATCACCCAGTTCAAGCTCAAGAGCTGGTCGGAGGCCGATATCGTGGAAACGCTCGAGTTCGGCCTGACGGCGGACGCCGACCGGGTTGGCGGCAACATGATCGAGGTGGTGCGCAATACCTCGCAACTGACCGCCGCGGATCGCATGGCGATCGCGGTCTATATCAAGTCGCTGCCGGCGGTCGAAGGGCACAAGCCGCCGCCGAAGAAGCCGGAATAACGCGCGTCCAAGGTCGGGCTTGCCGAGTCGACATTTGCGCGGGCTGCTATAAGCCGGTCCCGATGAATCTATTCAAAGCCATCGGCTTCAAGCTGATCTCTGCGCTTTTATTCGCCGCCCTGTCGGCATTCGTGCGCCAATTGGGCGACGTGGTGCCGGTCGGCCAGCTCGTGTTCTTCCGCAGCGCCTGTGCGATCCCGCCGGTATTGTTGATTTATGCCTATCGCGGCGAGCTTGCGAGCGCGGTTTACACCAGTAGACCGCTCGGCCAGCTCGGTCGTGGCGCGCTCAGCGTCGGCGGCATGTTTACAAATTTCTCCGCTCTCTCGCGGCTGCCGCTTGCGGACGCCACCGCGATTTCCTTCGCCTCGCCGCTGATCACGGTAGCGCTGGCCGCCGTCATTCTCAAAGAACGCGTGCGCGCCTATCGCTGGACCGCGGTGCTGGTCGGCTTTGGCGGCGTGATCGTGATGCTGATCCCGCATTTCGACGTCAAACACTACGCCGTCGCCGGCGCGGCGAGTGCGGCGACGATTGGCTCGATCTTGGCTCTGTTTTCTGCCTTCTGCAACGCCGGCACGGTGATCCAGACCCGGCGGCTCACGCAGAGCGAGACCACGTCGTCGATCGTATTTTATTTTTCGCTGGTCACCGCACTGGCCGGCGCGGTGACGCTGCCGTTTGCTTGGCACACGCCGACCGGCTCCGAGCTCCTCATGCTGGTCTCGATGGGCATCTTCGGCGGCATCGGGCATATTTTTCTGACCGAAAGCTACCGACATGCCACCGCCTCGGTAGTGGCGCCGTTCGACTACACCTCGATGCTGTGGGCATTGCTGCTGGGTTACTGGGTGTTCGGCGAATTGCCGAGCACGCTGGTCTATCTCGGCGGCTCAATCGTCGCCGGCGCAGGGCTGTTCGTGATCTGGCGCGAGCGTCAGCTAGGCCTCAAGCGCGCGCGCGAGGGGGAAGGGCCGCGCCGGCCGGAGATTTAGCTCATTGCGACGGCTGGCAGTTCGCGCATACCATGCGCATCGCCCGCGGCATTTGGGTAAATGGGGAACGCCGCGACGCCGTTATTTTCGACTTCTGATCGTCGCCCCAGATTGTGAAAGCAAATCCGGCATGGCGTCACAGGCACCTGCGACCGTCGGCATGCCCCCGAGCGGCGCGAACGCAATGCTTGGATCACCGGCGTGGCTACGCGGCATCGGCGTTCGGCAAGTGCGCATCGCGTGCGGCCTCGTCATGTTCTCTTATATTTTCTCCCATTTTTTCAATCACGTGCTCGGCAATATTTCATACGCGACGATGGAGTGGTGGCTAAGGTATCACATCTGGTGGTGGCGAATTTCAATCGTCAATTTCACGCTGTACGCCGCCGCTGCCACGCATTTTTCATTGGGACTTTGGGCGCTCTATCAGCGCCGGCATTTTCGCTACGCAGGCGCCGAGATCACGCAGCTCTTGCTGGGCCTGAGCATCCCGCTCTGGCTTGCGAGCCATTTCGGGGTTGTGCGGATAGCCGGACTTATGTTTGACGCCGATCCGGTCAATTATGCATCACCATTGTTCGCGTATTGGTCCGTTCGGCCGTATATGATCTTTGTGCAGTTCGCGCTTCTTACCGTGGCGTGGACGCATGCCTGCATCGGACTTTATTTCTGGCTTCGAATGAAGCCGTTCTTCAAATGGGCTGCGCCAATCCTGCTGGCGGTCGCGATATTGTTGCCGCCGCTGGCAATGATCGGCGCGCACCATGGCGCACGTGAAGTCATTCAACTCGCCAAGCAGCCGGATTGGCGCGCCCAAAATCTGCAACCTTTGCCCCCTGCACACCGTAAAGCGGTTGACGACGTCACACTCCTGTACTTTCCAATCGGATATGTCGCTGCGATTGGGCTGGTGTTCGCCGCGCGTGGCGTGCGTACGTTGCGTGAGCGCCGCCGGGGCATGTTCACGGTATCGTACCCGGACCGGCAAGTCCGCGTGCCGAAGGGATTGAGCGTTCTGGAAGTGAGCCTACGCTTCAATGTGCCGCATGCCAGCGTGTGCGGCGGCCGGGCGCGCTGCTCGACCTGCCGCATTCGCGTCATCAGCGATCGCGGTGAGCTGCCGCCACCCTCGCGGCGCGAATCATTCGTGCTCATGCGCGTGGGCGCCAGCCGCGATCCGGCAGTCCGGCTCGCCTGTCAGTTGCGGCCGCACGCCGATATCGCGGTTATTCCGCTGCTGCCGCCGAATATTGGCGCAGATTTCGTGCGCAACCGGCAGCGCGTCAACATCGGCAGGGAATGTTATATCGTCAGCATGTTTGTCGATATGCGGGGCTCCACCAAGTTCGCCGAGGCGCGACTGCCGTTCGACGTGGTCTTCCTGATTAACCGGTTTCTCAACGCAGCGTCGCAGGCCGTGATCGACGCCGGCGGTCAGCCAAATCAGTTCATTGGCGATGGGCTGTTGGCTCTTTTCGGGCTCGACGTCGACCCCGTTACGGCCTGCCGGCAGGCGATGCGCGCAGCCGCACTCGTCGCCACGAACGTTGAACACATGAATCAGCAGTTCGCCGCCGACCTGCGCGAGCCGCTCCTGTTCGGCATCGGCATTCACGGCGGCGAGGTGATCATTGGCGATATCGGTTTCCACGAACGCAGGGTGTTCACGGCCATCGGCGACGCCGTCAACGTTGCCGCGCGTCTGCAGGATCTGACGAAGAATTTAAATTGCCAAGTCGTCATTTCCGACGAGACCTACAACTCCGCGGGCGTCGATCCCGACGCGCTGGCGCGAACCGAGGTCACGATCCGTGGCCGCAATGAGCCGATGAGCGTCCGCATCGCGGCGGACCCGACCGTCCTGGCAAGCCTCGTGCAGCAAGCGTCCGGCAGTACGAAGCCACAACTTTCCGTGGCGTAGACCCGCGGCTGATCGTGGCCTATCCCTTGAACGCTTTGAAGGTGATGATGGTGTGGGTGTCCTTGATGCCGGCCATGCACTGCACCTTCTCGTTGACGAAGTGGCCGATATCGGTGCCAGCATCGACGTAGAATTTTACCAGCAGGTCGTAGTCGCCGGCGGTCGAGTAGATTTCGGAAGCGATCTCGGCTTCGGCCAGCTCATTGGCCACCTGATAGGATTTGCCGAGCTCGCATTTGATCTGGACGAAGAAGGGGGTCATCTCGCGCCTCCGATTTGCCAGCAATGCAGCAAAAACGCGGCTCACTTGCAAGGCGCTCGGGTCTTACGGGCTTGCCTTGCCCGGCCGCGCGGACTAGTTAGTTATTAGCAATCTCGCGGGGTGTCCGGCATTTACCGGACTGAGAGGCTTGTCCAGGGCCAACCCAACGAACCTGATCCGGGTCATGCCGGCGGAGGGAGATGAGATGCGCAATCCCGACGCAATATCGCACGATGACGTGCCGCAAATCGCGGCCGCGCTGCTCGATCGCTTGCGTGCGCGCTCGCCGCGCGTCCACTGCATCACCAACGCGGTGGCGCAAAATTTCACCGCCAATGTGCTGCTGGCGGCAGGCGGCGTGCCCTCGATGACGCTGTCGACCGAGGAGATTGGTCCGTTCGTTACCGGCGCGAACGCACTTTTGGTCAATCTCGGCACTTTGGATCGCGAGCGCCGTGAGGCCACGGTGATGGCGGTGGAAGCTGCGACGCGGGGAAACGTGCCCTGGGTACTCGATCCGGTGTTCATCGACCGTAGCATCCCGCGCGCGGCTTTAGCCCGCGCGCTGATCGCAAGCGCACCGAAAGCGGTGCGGCTCAACGCTGCCGAATTTTTCGCTTTGTCGGGGAGCGAGCCGACGCGCGAAACGCTGGCGGTCTACGCGCGCGACAAAAAGATCATCGTTGGCTTGTCGGGCGCGACCGATCTGATCAGCGATGGCGAGCGGCTTGCGACAATCGCCAACGGCCATGCGCTGATGGCCAAGGTCACCGCCATGGGCTGCGCCGCCTCGGCGCTGGTCGCGGCCTGTCTTGCCATCGATCAGGACGCCTGGCACGCCACCGCGGCCGCACTGACGATAATCGGCGTCGCCGGCGAATTGGCGGCCGCCAAGGCGAATGGGCCCGGCAGCTTCGCGGTCGCGATTATCGACGCGCTCTATAATCTCGATGGGCCGAGCCTCATGGCACGCGCAAAGGTGAATTGATGGACATCGATCTTCGCCTCTATGCGCTTGTCGATCCCCTCGTCGCCGGCGGACGCCGGCTCGCCGATCTCGCCGGCCTAATCGCCGGCAGCGCCACGCTGGTGCAGTTGCGCGACAAGCACGGCTCCACACGCGCCATGGTGGAAGAAGCGCGTGCGCTGCGCGGCGTGCTGGAGCCGGCCGGAGTGCCGCTACTGATCAACGACCGCGTCGATGTCGCGCTCGCCGCCGAAGCCGACGGCGTGCATATCGGCCAGGACGACATGGCGCCCGCCGATGCGCGGCTGCTGCTCGGGCGCACCGCCATCATTGGGCTGAGTCTAAGCACGGTGCAGCAGGCGCAAGCCGCGCCGATCGAATTGCTCGATTACGTAGCGATCGGCGGCGTCTACGGCACCACCTCCAAGGACAATACGTCGACGCCGGTTGGAATTTCCGGTTTGCGTGCCATCGTACAGACCGTGCGCGCGCGCAAAGCCCAATTTCCGATCTGCGCCATTTCCGGAATCAATGCGGGCAATGCCGCCGAGGTAATTGCGGCCGGCGCAGACGGCGTGGCGGTTATTTCGGCGCTTTCGCTGGCGCCCGACCCGGCGAAAGCCGCGCAAGATCTGCGCGCGGTGGTGGACGACGCGCTCGAGCGGCGAGGGCGATCATGACTGCGATTGCCGTCACTATCGCCGGCTCGGATTCGAGCGGCGGCGCCGGCATTCAGGCGGATTTGAAGACCTTCGCCGCGCTCGGAGTCTATGGTGCGTCCGTCATCACCGCGCTGACCGCGCAGAACACGCAAGGGGTGGCTGCGATCTATGACGTACCGGCCGGCTTCATCGCCGCCCAGGTCGACGCGGTGTTCTCCGATCTCACAATTGACGCGGTAAAGATCGGCATGCTGTTCCGGTCGTCGACGACCGAGGCGGTGGCGGAAGGCCTTGCGCGTCACCGCGCGAAAAACATCGTGCTTGACCCGGTGATGGTCGCCAGCTCCGGCGACTCTCTGCTGGCGCGCGAAGCGATCGACGTGCTGCGCCAGCTGCTGATCCCGCGCGCGCTGGTGGTGACGCCCAATCTGCCGGAGGCCGCCGCGCTGACCGACGCGTCGCTGGCGCGCAACGAAAAGGAAATGGAAGTGCAGGCGCGCGAAATTTTGTCGTTTGGCGCACGCAACGTACTGATCAAGGGCGGTCACGGCCAAGGCGATGAAAGCGTCGATCTGCTGATTGGGCAGGGCGAGGTGGTTCGGCTGTCGGCCAAGCGCATCGCCACCAAGAATACCCATGGCACGGGCTGCACGCTGTCATCGGCCATCGCCGCCGGCCTCGCCAAGGGCCTCGATCTCATCGTCGCGACGCAAGACGCCAAGGCTTACGTCACCGCGGCCATCGCCGGTGCGGACAAGCTGAATATTGGCCACGGGCGCGGGCCGCTGCATCATTTTCATGCGCAATGGAGACTGACATGACCACGCGACGCAACTTCACCCTGGGCGCGGGCGCCGCCGCCGGCACGCTTGCCGCGCCGGCGTTCGCGCGCGCGCAAACCGTGAAATGGCGGATGGTCACGTCCTGGCCGAAGCGGCTGCCCGGACCGGGCATGTCGGCGGAGCGCATCGCCGAACGCATCCGCACGCTCTCGGGCGGACGGATCGACATCACCGTCTATGCGGCGGGCGAAGTGGTGCCAGCCTTCGAGGTGCTTGGAGCGGTCGGCAACGGCGTCGCCGATATCGGCCACACCGCTTCGTTCTACTGGCAGGGCAAGATGCCGGCGGCGGCCTTCTTCACCACCGTGCCGTTCGGGCTGACGCCCTCCGAGCACGTGGCCTGGATCGAGGTCGGCGGCGGCCAGTCGCTATGGGACGAGCTCTACGCTCCGTTCGGCGTGAAGCCGTTCATGGGCGGCAACACCGGCGTCTGCATGGGCGGCTGGTTCCGCCGCGAACTCAAGAGCCTCGCCGATCTGCGCGGCCTGAAGCTGCGCTCGCTCGGGCTGGGCGGCGAAGTCTATCGCCGGCTCGGGGCCACGCCGCAGACCACGCCGCCCGCCGAAATCCTCACCAGCCTGCAATCGGGCGTCATCGACGGCGCCGAATTCGTCGGGCCCGGCACTGACATCGCGCTCGGGCTCTATCGAGTGGCGCCGTTTTACTACTATCCCGGCTTCAACAAGCCGAACGGCACCGGCGAATGCATCGTCGCGCTGAAAGTGTGGAACGCGCTCTCCGCCGAATTGAAGGCCATTGTCGCGCATTCCTGCGCGGCGGAGGCGAATTTCGCGCTGGCCGAGATGGAGCGGCTCAACGCGCAGGCGCTTGTCTCGCTCACCCAAGATCCCGGCGTGAAGTTGGCGTCGTTCCCGGACGACCTGGTCGCCGCGGCGCGCAAGCAGGCGGTCGACGTGGTCGGCGAAATCGCCGCGCGCAGCGTAATCTCCGGCCAAGTGCACGCCTCCTACGCGGCGTTCCGCGAAGGCAGCGCGCCGTGGTCGCGCATTTCGATCGAAGCAGTGTTAAGGGCGCGGGGGGTCTGACCGTCAATGTAACGCTCGGATACCGGTTGAAGATCGCCGCGGTCTTTGCTAGCGGCTTGTCCGCCAACCGGAACGTCATCCACCCATACGGAAAGGTAATCGTCCCCCCATGCGTATCGCAGCCGTGCACAGCCCGCAGGGCAAGATTTTCGGCGCCGTCGAGGGCGACGAATTTCGTCCGTTTTCGGTCGGCGGCGCTTCGCTGCGCGACCTGCGCCATGTCATCAAGCTGATCGGTGCGGGCACGCCGCCGGATTACGGCGAGCTGGTCGCGCTCGCCCGCGTCAAGCTCGCCGCCCCGGTCGGTCCGCTCAGCAAGAACGTGATCTGCGTCGGCAAGAACTATCACGACCACGCGCAGGAATTCGCCCGCAGCGGCGTCGATCAGTCCGGCGATAAGCAGGAGGTGCCGGCAGATCCGGTGATCTTCACCAAGTCCACCTCCTCGCTCGCCGATCCGGGTCAGAAAATCTCGGCGGCCTTGGACCCGACCCACACGGTGGACTATGAGGGCGAATTCGGTGTCGTGATCGGCCGCCATGCTAAGAACGTCAAACGCGAGGACGCGCTCGATTACGTTTTCGGCTACACTATCGTCAATGACCTCACCGCGCGCGCCGTGCAGCAGCGCCACAAGCAATGGTTTCTCGGCAAGAGCCTGGACGGTTTCTGCCCGGTGGGCCCTTACCTGGTGACGCGCGACGAGTTCGGCGTGCCGGGCGACCAGGAGCTTGTCACCTTCGTGAACGACGAACGCCGGCAGTCCGCCAAGCTGCGCGAAATGATTTTCGACGTGCCGGCCTTCATCGAAACGGTCACGGCTTACGTGCCGCTCGAGCCGGGCGATTTGCTCGCCACCGGCACTCCGGCCGGCGTCGGCATCGGCTTTGATCCTCCGCGCTATCTGCAGCCTGGGGATGTGGTTCGCATATCCATTTCGGACATTGGCGATCTCACTAACCCGGTAGTCTGAGACGCCCGTACCCCTTATAAAGGGGCTCCCAAATGAGGAATTTCGGGCCGGACTTGCGAAATATCAATGATACCGGCGGCAAAAACGGTCTTCTCAATCTAATCGCCCGGCTTGGCCGGCCCAGAAAAATGCTCCAATTTCACACCCCCACGGCACTGCGAGAGGAATAAACGGATGGCAAATACACCCTGGAAAACCAACGACTGGTTCGTCAGCGAATGGAACTACGCGCCTGAAGTCACCAAGGACTTCAAGTTCGCCAAGAACATCAAGATCCACGATGTCACGCTGCGCGACGGCGAACAGCAGACCGGCGTCATCCTGAGCAAGGACGAGAAAATCCGCATCGCCGAGGGACTGGCGGAAGCCGGCGTGCATCGCATCGAGGCCGGCATGCCGATCGTCTCGCCGTCCGACAACGACGCCATCAAGGAAATCGTCAAGCGCAATCTTGGTCCGCAGATCTTCTCGTTCGCGCGCTGCATGAAGGAAGACGTCAAGCGCGCGGTCGATACCGGCGTCAAAGGCGTGGTGATGGAAATCCCGTCCAGCAAGCACATGCTCGAACTCGCCTATCGCTGGCCGCTGGAAAAGGCGATCGAGACCTCGATCGAAGCCACCAAATTCGCGCACGACAACGGGCTCGAGGTAGTGTTCTTCCCGATCGACTTCTCGCGCGCCGAGCTGAAATGGGCGCTCGACCTGATCGAGCGTGTCGGCAAGGAAGGCCACATGGACGCGCTCGCGCTGGTCGACACCTTCGGCGTGCTGTCGCCGCATGCCATGAAGTATTTCGTCACCGAGGTGCAGAAGCGCATCAAGAAGCGTCTGGAAGCACACTTCCATCAGGACTTCGGCATGGGGGTGGCCAACACCATCATGGCGCTGTCGCTAGGCGTCGAGGTCATTCACACCACCGTGCTCGGCATCGGCGAGCGCTCCGGCAACACGCCGATGGAAGAGGTCGTGATGGCGCTCAAGACCATGTACGGCGTCGACGTCGGCCTCGACACCACCAAGCTCACCCCGCTGGCCAATCTGGTGCAGCGCCTGACCGGCGTCGCTGTGCCGACCAACAAGGCCATCGTCGGCTCGGGCCTCTATCAAATCGAGTCCGGCATCATCGCGTCATGGTTCAAGAACTGTGGCGAGAAGAACGCCACCGAACTCTTTCCGATCCGCTGGAGCGCGGTCGGCCAGCCGCCGGCCGAAGTGGTCATGGGCAAGGGCAGCGGCATCGACTCGATCAACATGTGGCTGCAGCATGTCGGCATGCAGGTGTCGGAAGAGGACGCGCTCAAGATCACGGCGGCGGTTAAGGCGCACTCGCTGAAGGGCAAGAAGATGTTGAGTCACGCCGAGTTCCGCGATCTGGCCAAGAGCGTGGTCAGCCGCGCGGCCGCCTAGAACGCCAGCGGCTCACAACAACAAGCCCCGGAGATGCGCCCCGGGGCTTTTTTATTGCTCTTTAGTTCTTCGCGCGGCGATCAAAATCGTTGTTCACTCCATCTTGATTTCTGCGGTCTTCACTACCTTTTCCCACTTATCAGAATCCTTTTTGATCAGGGCGGTAAACTGCTCTCCGGGCAGCGTCATCACGACCAGTTGCTGATCGGTAAACTGTTTGACCGCCACGGGGTCGCTCATCACCGCGAGGATTTCCTTGGTCAGGTGGTCCACGATCGGTTTGGGAACCCCGGCGGGCAAAATGATGCCGACCCACGGCGCCATGTCGAAACCGGGGATGGTCTCGGAAATCGCCGGCACATCGGGCAGCTCCGGCATTCGCTTTGGCTCCATGACTGCAAGCCCAACCAATTTCCCCGCTTTGACATAGGGCCACAAGGTCGAGACATTGTTAAATCCGAGCTGCACTTCGCCGCCGATCAACCCCAGCGCGGAAGGCCCGGTGCCCTTGTAAGGCACGTGCACCATCTTGACGCCGGCCGCCTGCGAGAATAGTTCGGCCTCGAGATGGCTGAAATTGCCGACGCCGGCAGAGGCATAACTGAGGCCACCCGGCTTCGACTTCGCGAGCGCGATCAGTTCGGCAACATTGTGCACGGGAAGCGAAGGATGCACGGCCAACAACGACGGCAGCCGGATGACCGATGTCACGTGGATGAAATCCTTCATCGGGTCATAGGGGAGATTCTTGTAGACCCATTGATTGACCGTCATCGGCGAGTCGGACGTCATCGCTATCGTGTAACCGTCGGGAGGCGATTGCTTCAACGCCTGAAGCCCGACCTGACCGTTCGCGCCGCCGCGGTTCTCGACGATGATGGTCTGATTCAAACGCTCCGATAGAAATTTTCCGACGATGCGGGCGACTACGTCGGTGCCGCCGCCGGCCGGGTAGGGAACGATCAACCTGATCATTCCGCGCTGCGGCCATTCTTGGGCGACCGATGATGCCGCTGTGAGGGCCAACAGGCCGACCGCGGCCACGAGTGCTGGTAGTATTTTTCTCATTGTCGTCTCCCTATTTTTCTTACAGTTCGAATTTCTTGTCGGATATTTTTTACCATCCATGCGGTTCGCTGTCGAAGAGTCCGAGCGTTTCGAGCGCGGACCTGATCGCTTTCTTGCCATCCGTTGACAGCGGGCGGTTGGGCATCCTGGGTGAACCCACCGGCCGTCCCATGATGTCCCACATGGCCTTGGTCGGCGCGGGGTACTCGACCTTGGCGATCTGATAGAGTTCGGAAAACTTATATTGCAGATCAAGCGCGTCGTTCAGGCGGCCGCTCGTCGTCGCATCGTACAGGGCTTTTACAAAGCGGGGAGCGATGCCGCCAAAGACGGACATGCACGCGGTTCCGCCAAGTGTGAGGCATGGAATCATCCATTCAGTACCGACGAATAGACCGAAATTCGGACGAACTGTTTTGGCGGCACGTCCGAGTTCAAGATATTTTTCCCAATTGTGACTGGCCTCTTTGAGCCCGATGAACTTGGGAAAACGCTGCATCAATTTGACCAGCGTCGACGGCGCGACGCCGACGCCATCCATGATGGTGGGCGAGTTATAGGCAATGAACGGCAGTTCGGTCGCCGACATGATTGCGGAAAAATGTTCGTAAAGGCATTCCTGCGACGGCTTCCAATAGTATGGCGCGATGGCAATCACACAGTCGGCGCCGGCTTCTTCAGCATGGCGAGCAAGGTCCACGGCTTGGTCGGTCCCCGGCATGCTGATATGGACGATGACCGGCACGCGGCCGGCGGCAACCTCAACCGCAGTTTTGGCCAGGAGCTTTCGCTCGTCGATGGTCAAATTGAGAGATTCTGCGAGGTGCAGATTGATACAAAGCGACGATGCGTTGTGACGAAGCAAGAATTCAATGACACGACTGAACGTGTCGAGGTCGACCGTATTTTCCGGCGTGAAAGGCGTGACCGGAACATGGATTAGCCCCCGCGGAACGGCCGCTAAAGGCTTACGATCAGACATCGGGTCTGATTCCTCGTGTCATTTTTCCATGCATCATATTCTCGCCGCGAGCGCCGCGAGCTTGACCAAGTTCAAGTGCGCGGCAAGGCAAACCTCACGCCTTGAACGGTACGATCTTCTGCGTCTGGGTGCCCAGCCCGTCGACGCCGAGTTCGACCACGTCGCCAGCCCGCAAATATTTCGGCTCCACTTTGCGGCCGATGCCGACGCCCGCGGGCGTGCCGGTGGCGATCACGTCGCCCGGCTCGAGCACGAAGAATTGCGAGCAATACCAAACGATATGCTGGCAATCGAAGATCATGTTGCGGGTGTTGCCATTCTGGCGCTTCTCGCCGTTGACGTTCGACCATATGGCGAGGTTCTGCGGGTCCTTGATTTCGTCCTTGGTGACGAACCAGGGCCCGAGCGGGCCGAAGGTCTCGGCGCCCTTGCCCTTGGCGAAGGTTTGCCCATGCTCCAGCTGAAACGCGCGCTCCGACACGTCGTTGGCCAGGCAATAGCCGGCGACGACGTCCATGGCTTTTTCCTTCGTCAGATAGCGCGCGCGCTTGCCGATCACGATGGCGAGCTCGCACTCGTAATCGAGCTTGGTGGAATCCTTCGGCAGCATGGTGTTGTCGTTCGGCCCGCAGATCGAGCTCGGCGCCTTGTTGAACACCATCGGCTCGGCCGGGATCGGATTGCCGCCCTCGGCGGCGTGGTCCTTGTAGTTCAGCCCGATGGCGATGAAGTTACGCACGCGCCCGATGCAGGGGCCGAGCCGCGGCTTGCCGGCGACGGCTTTGAGCCGCTTGAGATTGGCCTTTCTGATCTTGGCGAGGCCGCCCGACGCCAGCATCTCGCCGTCGATGTCCTTCACGATGCGGGAGAGGTCGCGGATCTTGCCGTCGGCGTCGATGATGCCGGGCTTCTCGCGGCCGGGCGCGCCGTAGCGGACGAGCTTCATGTCGGTATTTCCCTTGAGGATTTGTTTTTGTGGTTGCAGTCGAGGTCGGGCGCCGATCATGCGACGCCGGGGCCAACGGGGCAATCCTCGGCGTTGTTTTTTTTAGAGGCGGGCCCGCCAGCCTGCGTCGCCATTAATCCACAACGGCACTTGAAAGCACAATATACTTGCAAATCATGTGATTCGAATCGTGTGGGAGCTGCTCGATGCGTAATGTCAGGCGCAAACTGGCGTTCGTTCTTGCTTCGTCAAATCATGGGACAATGATCGTCAACCGATTTGACCACTGCACGGTCGGCCCCAACCAAAGCATTGGCGTCGGCTTCCAGCTTCTCGACGCGGCGGCCTTCGACCCGCAGGAAGTCGAGCTGGCGGTGCAACTCCTGGAATTGCGCCACAGATTTTACGGCGACGGAGTGGTGGCGATCGATTGCGGTGCCAACATCGGGGTCCACACGGTCGAGTGGGCGACTGCAATGACCGGCTGGGGATCCGTCGTCGCGATCGAGGCGCAAGAGCGCATTTATTACGCGCTGGCGGGAAATATCACCATCAACAACTGTTTCAACGCCGTTGCCATGCATGGCGCCGTCGCATCGGAGGCCGGCATCATGAACATCCCGACGCCAGACTATTTGACGGCGTCAAGTTTCGGCAGTCTTGAGCTGAGAAAACGCGACAATAACGAGTTCATCGGCCAGGCGATCGATTATTCGGACGAGAAATCCGTTCCCGTTCAAAAGATTCCACTCGACCTACTCGCCCTTGCGCGTGTGGACCTCATCAAAATCGACGTCGAAGGAATGGAATTGGAAGCCCTCGAAGGCGCCCGCAAAACGATCGAGACAAGCCATCCGGTTCTCCTGGTCGAATCGATCAAAAGCGGCCGCGATCATCTGCGCTCCTGGATGCACGAACGCGGTTACCAGGTTATCGACGCCGGCCTTAACGTCTTGGCGATCCACCGCAGCGACGCGTTGCTCAGCGAGTTGAAACTCAGCGAGACGCCGGCGCAATCATCGGCGGCCTGACCGTCTCTTTGCGTCAAGCGCGCGGCTTCAGCTGCTCCCCGGACCAAGGTCGCAAGGGCGGTGGTCGGTCGGTCGGTCCGTTATTTGGCTATCCTTCAACCTGTGATTCGCGATTGCCATCCGTGCCACGCATGCCAAAGCTCAAAGCCGACAATACCAAGGACAAAGTCGCGTCCGAACTCCTGTTCGCCCTCGAACTGGAACGGCAAGGGTTGGTCGACGACGCCGAACGGCGGCTCTTGCGCGTTGTGCAGGCCCAGCCGAAGGAGTGGCGGGCACTGCATCAGTTGGGAGGGATGTAT
>DATISB010000021.1:0-49785 GCA_035469145.1 Pseudolabrys sp. | reverse complement strand
GATTATTCCGTTCCCTGGCAGGCTTTCGCAACGTCCGACGGATACGTCGTCGTCGCCACTCGGCAGGAAATCTTCTGGCAAAAGCTGTGCAGCGTGCTCGAGCATCCCGGTCTCGCCGGCGATCCGCGCTTTGCCGACAATACGAGCCGGGTGAAGAACCGTGAGGTGCTGGTGCCGCTGCTCGAGCAGATCTTTCGCGCCCGGACGGCTACCGACTGGCTTGCGCGGTTACGCGCCGCCGACGTGCCGGCGGCGCCGGTGAACAATGTCGACGTCGCCTTTGCCGAACCGCCAGTCAAGGAGCGCGAGATGATCGTCGAATACGATCATCCGCAGGTCGGGAAAGTGCGGTTGCCCGGCAATCCGATCAAAATGTCAGGCGTGTCCGGCACGATTTCGTGGCCGGCGCCGATGCTGGGCGAACACACCGAAGCCGTTTTGCAAACGCTGCTGAGTCTTTCAGCAAAAGAGATCGCGGCCCTGCGCGAGGACGGCGTCATCAACTAGTTCATTTGCGACGAAGGAAACCCGCGATGCGAGGGCTTTACTGGGAAGAATGGGAGATCGGTGCGGAATTCGAAAGTCCGGCGCGCACCGTCACCGAAACCGATATCGTCATGTACGCGGGATTATCGGGCGACTACAATCCGCTGCATACAAATGAGGAGTACGCTAAGCAGACGCCATTCGGCGGTCGCATCGCCCATGGGCCGCTGGTCTATGGCATCGCGGCAGGCCTGTTATTCCAGCTTCACCTCTACGACGACACGCTGATCGCCTTTCTCGGCTTCGATAGCTTGAAGTTTACCAAACCGGTGAAGCCCGGCGACACCATTCATGCCCGCATCAAGGTGCTGGAGAAGCGCGAAACGTCGAACCCTGAGCGCGGTGTGATGAAACGCGAACTGAAGGTACTCAATCAACGCGGCGAGGTGGTGCAGGAAGCTCTCCAAGCTTTTCTGCTCAAACGCAAGCCGGCATAGTCATACGAGGTCCGCGGGAACAACAACATGACGCAAGTCACGCGACGCTATCGCGATCTTCACGAGCATCTGCAGGTTTTGCAGAAACGCGGTCTCGTCCGCACCATCGATCGGCCGATCGACAAGGATTCGGAATTGCACCCGCTAGTGCGCTGGCAGTTCGTCGGCGGCCTCGACGAGGACAATCGCAAGGCCTTCCTGTTCACCAACATCACCGACGGGCTCGGACGCAAATACGACATTCCCGTCGTGGTCGGCGCCATCGCCGCCAATCCGGAAATCTACAGCATCGGTATGGATGCGAAGGTCGAGGATATCCAGGCCAAGTGGGATCAAGCTATCGCCAATCCGATTGCGCCGCGTCTGATCAACGCGGCGGTTTGCCACGAGGTCGTGATCGAGGGCAAAGCGTTGCAGGGCGAAGGCCACGGCCTCGATATGCTGCCGATCCCGGTGTCGACGCCGGGCTTCGATAGCGCGCCGACGCTGACCGCCACCAACGTCATCACGCGCGACCCGGAGACCGGCATTCAGAACATGGGCACCTACCGCGCCGCGTTGAAGGCGCCGGACCGGCTGGTGGTGCGGATGGCGACGCTCGTCGGTGGCGCCGGCGGCTACCAGCATTACCTCAAATACCAGAAACGCGGCGAACCGATGCCCTGCGCCATCGTGCTCGGCTGCCCGCCTTACGTGGCGTTCATGGGTCCGCAGAAGCTCCCCATCGACGTCGACGAATTTACCGTTGCCGGCGGCCTCGCCGGCGAGCCGATCAATGTGGTGCGCGCGCGCACCGTCGACCTGCTGGTGCCGGCCGAATCCGAGCTCGTGATCGAGGGGCTGATTGACACCGAATATCTGGAGCCGGAAGCGCCGTTCGGCGAGTCGCACGGTCATGTGGCGCTCGAGGAATTCAACATGCCGATGCAGGTGACCGCGATCACCCATCGCAAGCAGCCGATCATTCCATCCTATATCAGCCAGGTGGCGCCGAGCGAATCGAGCGTGATCAAGCGCGTCGCCTACGAGCCGCTGTTTCTGGCGCATCTGCGCAACGTGCTGGGCCTGCGCGGCGTCAAGCGCGTCGACTTGCACGAGCCGCTGACCGGCCTGTTGCGCGTCATCATCGTCACGGTCGAGAAGGGTATGTCGCGCACGGAAGTCTGGCGCGCGCTGCGCGGCGCCGCCTTCTTCAAGGCCGATTGCGGCAAGATCTGCATCGCGGTCAACGAGGACATCTCCGCCGACAACACCGATGCGCTGCTCTGGGCGATGGCCTATCGCATGAACCCGGTCGAGGACGTGCAAATCGTGCCGCACCGCGGCCAAGGCCATGGACCCAAGCGCGAACACGATCAGGAAGAGGATTCGACGCTGTTGATGGACGCGACCATGAAGGGCGATATGCCGCCACTGGCCTTGCCAAAGCAGGAATACATGGAGCGCGCCAAGGCGATCTGGAACGAGCTTGGCTTCGAACCGTTGCGCCCGCAGCCGCCATGGTTCGGCTATTCGCTCGGCGACTGGCTGCCGCAATGGGACGAGGCCGCCAAGCGGGCGGCGCTCGGCCGCTATCTCGAGAACGGCCTGATCAGCGCAAAACAGAGGCGCAAAGGTCTCAAACCGGAAACCAAGTTCCGGCCTGATAAAAACTAATCTGCTCTCGTTCCTGAGGAAGTACGCGTATGGCCGCCGCGCCGGAAGAATTGTCTTTCACTTATTTCCCGGAAAATTATCGCTGGTCGCACGGGCTGCTGATCGGGCTGAACATGGCGCCCTGGGGCGGCGCGGAAATCGGCGAGGTCAATCGGGTCGGGCTGCGACTCAAGAAAGTCGTCGGCGACGATGACGCCTGGTTCCGCGAATGGTCGCGCGAGGCGCGCGCCGTCGAGGACCGCGGCCGTGAACGCATCGCTGCCGGCCACGCGGTGAGCGGCGTGCAATATCTCCAGCGCGCCAGCGCCTATTACCATATCGGCGAGCGCTTTCTGCAGCCGAAAAGCAAGGACGGCAACGATGCCTATAGACGCGGCGTGGACTGCTTTCGCGACGCGGCCAAGTACATCAAGCGGCCGCGCATCGAGCACGTAGAGATTCCATATGACGGCACCAGCCTGCCGGCGATCTATGTGCATGCCGAACCGGCCAACCGCACCGGCAAGGTGCCGGCCATGGTGTTCTTCGACGGCCTCGATATCACCAAGGAGATTCAATATTTCAAGGGCGTGGCCGATCTGGTCGCGCGCGGCATCGCCTGCCTGATCGTGGATGGCCCGGGCAACGGCGAAAGCATAAGGTTCCGCGGGCTCTATCTGCGGCACGATACCGAACACTACGCGACGCCGGCCTTTGACTATCTGGCCGCGCGCCCCGAGATCGATCCCAAGCGTATCGGCATCATGGCAATCAGCTTAGGCGGCTACTACGCGCCGCGCGCAGCGGCGTTCGAGCAGCGCTTTGCGTGCTGTCTCGCCTGGGGCGCGCAATGGGACTACCAGAAAATCTGGCGCGACCGGTTCGAGCGCCTGGCGCAGGCGGACACGCCGTCGCTTTCGGTCGCCTCGCAGCACATCGCGTGGGTCTTGAACGCAACATCGCAAAACGACGCGATCAAGCGCCTGGCGTCGTTCAAGCTCGATGGCGTGGTGCAGAAAATCACCTGCCCGTTCCTGATGCTGCACGGCGAAGGCGACGAGCAGATACCCTTGTCGGAGGCGCAGAAATGCTTCGACGCTGTCGGCTCGAAGCAAAAGACCATGAAAATATTCACCCGCGACGAGGGCGGCTACCACCACTGCCAGATCGACAATCAGAGCATCTGCTCGGCCTATATGTGGGACTGGCTCGAACAGGTATTGCAGCCGGCGCGGTAACGCGCCGGCTGTAGCAGGGCCCCGTCACTGCTCCACGTGAATATTGTTGTCGCGCACCACCTGGCCCCAACGCGCGATTTCGCTCTTCATAATCTCGCGCCCGGCGGCCGGCGAACGTTCGTTTTTCGGAAAGGCCTCGACACCCGTGTCGGTCCAGATCTTGACGATCGCTGGATCGTTAACAACGACTTCTTCCAGCGCCGAATTCAGCGCCGTGATCACCGCGTCGGGCGTTCCGGCCGGCGCGAACAACGCCTGCCAATAGTGAATTTGAAGCTTAGGTCCGAGCAGCTTTACAAAGCTGTCAGCGGTTGGGTACTGCGGCGACTTTTCCTTATCGGTGATCCCGAAAGCCTTCAATTGGCCGGTGGCAACATGCTGCAAGAACTGCTGCGGCGTGCCGATGAACAGGTCGATATGGTCGCCCAGGAGATCGGTCATGATCGGTGCTCCGCCACGGTAAGGAATTAGGTCAACTTTGACGCCTGCTTGCTCTTCCAAGAGCACGGTGGTGAGATGTCCGGTGGCGCCATATCCCGGAATCGCCGTCTTTAGACGTTGCTTCTTCATCAACGCAAGGAGTTCGGTGAGCGTATTGGCTTCGAGCGACTTGCGTCCGATCAACACCAGCGGGTTGCGATTGATGAACATCACAGGTGTCAGGTCTTTTTCCGTGTCAAACGGAATGTTTTTATAAAGCGAGGGGTTTGCGGAGATTTGCAGATTGTGCAGCAGAAGCGTGTAGCCGTCCGGTGCCGCCTTGGCGACGCGGTTGGTGGCGATGATCGTTCCGCCACCGCTAACATTCTCAACGATGACGTTCTGTCCGAACTTCTTCGACAATGCATTGGCGACCACCCGCGCGAGCTGGTCGGTGGGTCCGCCGGCCGGGTAGGGCACGATGATGGTGATGGTGCGGTCCGGATATTTTTGCGCCGCGACCGGCGCCGCGAAGACAAACAGGCCAAGAACGGCCAGTGCAACGGTAGCAATGCGCCTCATGATCGGCTCCTCCCTGTATAGGGTTTTTGGAAGGAAGCTTACCCCTCGGGAATAACCGGCAACAAGAGGTATGGTGTCTTGTCGGCGGCAAAGTGCAGCGCATTGCGGCAGGCAAAAATCTTGGGGTTCCGGTCGTCCGGGTCGATATGCAGGAAGGGGCCGACGCCCTTCATCGGGTAAGGGGCATTGGGCAGCGCCGCATCGGTTCCGTCCACTTCATAGTCCTTGCCGCGGATGGTGAGCGCGAACCGATAGCCTGTCGGCACTACGATACAGGTCGGCCAGATTTCGATGTCGAGCTCGACCGGCTCGCCGGGCTTAAGCGGCCATTCCTCGTCGTGCGTGTGCCAGGGCCGGTAGGGCCGCGACAGCGCCGGGTCGAGCTTGCGATGCGAGGCGCGTAACCAGCCCAGGGCGACCGGCGTGCGCGGGTCGTTGGAGCCGATGAAGGTGACGTCCTTGCCGGACGGATCGATCAGACGCAGCACCAGGAACAAGTCGGCATCGGTGGTTTCCGACGATACCCAAAGTTTGGCCGCGACCGGGCCGGTGATTTCGAGGCTATAAGCCAGCGGCGGCGTGCGGAAGGTGAGGCCGTCACCCGTAGTCGCATAGCTCATTGTCGTCTCGGTCGTGGGGGCGTCGGGGCCAAGACCTTTCCCATCGGGCTGCAGGAAATATTTTGTCCATTTCGTGCGCGCCAGTGGCCACTCAATTTCATCACGCAGCACAAACTTTTCGTTCGGATGGCGGATGTTGAGCGAGACGCGCGGCTGCTTGCTCCAGCCAGTGTCCTCGCCTTTCAGGAAATGACCGAAGAAACGCTTCTGCAGGTTCTCGCCGTATTTGCTATAGAAATGCGTGAAGTGGGTGTCGCCGTGCACCTCCAGCCATTTCTGCTTGGAGCCGGCGCGCAGCCAGCCTTCGAAATTTCCGCGTGTGTGCAGGCCCACGCCGCCCCAATTGGCGGCCGACAGCAAGGGCGCCTCGATCTGGGCGAAATCGGCGGTGCGCGCGGCGTAGTAATCGTCGTTCAGCCGGCGGCGCTTCGGCTCACCCGGCGTATCGGCGCGATGCTTGGCAAGTTCCTCTTTGGGCAGTGTCTCGGGTCCGGCGACCGGCTCGCCGGTCACCGCGCTCTTGGCGCCGCGCGAGCCCACACCATGCTGCACGCTCGCCACTTGGCGCGGATGCCAGCTGTTCAGAAAATCGCAAAGGATTCCGCCGTGGCGGCATAGCTCGCGGTAATAGTCGGACGAGCCTTCCCAGATACACAGCGCGGCGAGGTGCGGCGGTTTCATTGCACCCACGTTCCACTGGTTCATCGCGTAGTACGAGATACCGTTGATACCGACCTTGCCGTTGCTCCAGGCCTGCGTGCCTGCCCATTCGACGCATTCGTAAATGTCCTGCGCCTCGCGCGCTGACCACACGTCGAGATCGCCCGGCGATCGCCCGGCGCCGCGCGAATCGACGCGGACCAGAGCAAATCCGTCGGGGACCCATTTCTCTGGATCGACTAACTCCCAGTTCTGGTACGAATTGCTCGAGTTCTGCAGTACCTCTGGCGCAGCCTTGGTCAACCTCGCCCATTGGCTCTTGTAACCCTCCTGGAACGACAGCCCCTTGGCGTAGGGGCCGTAGCTCAGAATGACCGGAAATTTCCCTTTGCCGACAGGGCGATACACGTCTGCGCGCAGAACAAGGCCGTCGTCCATTCGGATGGGCGCGTCCCAATCGATCTGCATGTTGTCGCGGATTTCATTTTTTGCTGAATCCATAAGAGTTTATCCATTTATGGCGGGAGCGGGCCGCCCTGCGGCCGGTGACGCTTCACCGCATCGGGATTGGTGGAATCCGCGCCCATATAGACGCCGCGTTCCCATTTTCTCTTCAGAGGATCGGAGACATTCAAACCCATCTTGCCGATGTTTTGGATTTCGATTTCCACCGATTCTCCATCCTGCAACGCGCCCAAACCCTCATGATTTGTGCCGCAGGCGATGAGATCGCCGGAGTTCATGGTCATCACCGTGGTGGCGAATTCTATGAGTTCTGGCACGCGATGTTCCATGTCGTCGGTATTGTAGTTGTGGCGGAGCTGGCCGTCATTCCAGAACCGTACGATCAGATCGTTGGGATCCTCGATCTCGTCCGCCGTGGCAATACAAGGACCGATTGGTGCGAAGGTATCGAACGACTTGCCGAGCCAGCTGGTGAGCGGGCTGGCCGGCCAGGTTTTGCGGCCTTGCTCGCGCGCCGACACATCGATCATCGCGGTATAGCCGAACACAGCGCGCTTCCAGTCCTTCGCCTTCACCATCTTGGCCGGCCCCTTGATCACCAGGGCGAGCTCGGCTTCGTGCATGAATATCCACGGTACGGTGAACTCCGGCAGCATGATGGTGTCGCCCGGCCCGACCACCGCATCGGGATTTTTCATGAACATGTTGAGCGGGCGCGGCTCGCGCTGGGCGTGCTCCCAATAATTGGCGATGCAGGCGAGAATCTTTCCGGGGCGCGGCAACGGCGGCCGCAGGCGCACTCGATCAAGCGGCACGGTATGGCCTTCACCGGCCAGCTTATCCAGCGCCGGACGCAGGCGCTCGAAATCGTCAATTATGCCCTGCATGGTCATCTGGGGGGTGTAGCCTTTTTTCACTGCCGCCGAGATGTCGATAATGCCGCGCCTGGTGAGCACGCCAGGCGATATCTCGGCGCCTGGCGCAGTCTGGAACAGCATAAGCTTCACGAATTTCTCCTCCGCGTTCAGCCGCCTTGTTAACGATTTCTTTACCATCAATTAACTGCAAAAAAAGTCGGGCAGGGAATAATTCGGTCGGCCGATATGGACAATGTAATTATGTTCAGAATGTTCTTCTCGCTCAGTTTCAAAGGCGCCTCGTCGCTGGTCCTGCTGGTCGGACTTGCCTCTTTTGCGCTCGTTTTCGGCGCGCTGATTGTCTTTGCTCCCGTCTGGGCCGCTGCAGTCATCCCCACCATTTCCGAGGCGGCACTCACGGCTGTCCTCGCCGCTGTCGTTGCCCAGTTTGCGATGAGTCTGACCGGCGCCATACTCACCCGACGTCAAAGCAGGGAAATCGAGCAGATACGCACCGCCATCGACAGCATGGCACAAGGGCTGTGCATGTTCGACGCCGCGGAGCGGTTGGTCGTCTGCAACGCGCAATATTATAAAATGTATGAGCTGACGCCGGCCGACGTAAAAACGGGAGCCGCGCTGTCTGAGGTGCTGGCGAAACGGGTCGCCATCTTTTGCTGGTCACAAATCATCCCATGAAGGGCGGCGGTTGGATCGGCACGCACGAGGACATCATCGAGCGCGGCACGCTCGCGGAACGCCGAGATCGCGTTTTCAATGACGGCGCGACGCTCTTCCTGATGCTGCATGGTCGCGCGTTGCTGCTCGGCCTGCCGCATTTCACCCGCGCTGTCGGCCACCGTTCGCAGAAGATTTTCGTGTGACGGCAGCGAGCCTGTTCAACGCGTCCGGCCATACGTCGCACCGCGCCGAAAGTGCGGTGCAGACGCCTCAACCAACGTCGAGACTGCGGCGATTGCCGCCGACGAATTGTCGAGTTCCATCGCGGAGATCGGCCGCCGGCTCAACCAGACCACCGAAGTAGTGCGGGTCGCGGTCGATGAAGCACAGGTAACAAATCAGGATATTGGCGCGCTGGCGCAGGGGGCGCGGAAGATCGGCGACGTCACCAAGCTCATCCGCAATATCGCCGGACAAACCAATCTGCTGGCGCTTAATGCCACCATCGAGGCGGCGCGCCGGCGAAGCAGGGCGCGGCTTCGCGGTGGTTGCTGCCGAGGTGAAGTCGCTTGCCGTGCAGACCGCGAAGGCGACCTAGGATATTTCCAGCCAGAGCATGGAAGTGCAGAACCCGACCGATAAGGCCGTGGAAGCGATCGGGCGGATCGCCCTATGCAGGAGATCGATGAGTATACGTCCGCCGTCGCGGCATCGGTGCAGCAACAGAGCGCAGCGACCAGCGAGATTTTACAAAACGTAACGAGCGCCGCCGACGGCACCAAGCTGATCGTCACGGTATTGAGCGAAGTGGCCGGCGCCACGACCGAAACCCAAGAGTCGGCGCAGACCGTGCTTGCCGCGTCGGAATCGGTAGAAAGGGCTGCCGCCAATCTGCGTAGCGAAGTCGAACGCTTCCTCACTAAGGTGGCGGTCTAACAGCGGCGGCCGCCTATGTGGTTAGGACGCCTTCAGCAATAGCGCCAGCAGTCCTGCCAGCAAGGCTTTCGGTTTCGGGGGGCAGCCGAGAATCGAGAGATCGACCGGTACCACGTCCTTGACGCCGCCGACGACCGCATAGCTCGCGGCGAACAGGCCGCCATCGACGGCACAGGCGCCGATTGCGATCACCCATTTCGGATCGGGCGTGGCGTTGTAGGTGCGCAGCAAGGCCTCGCGCATGTTCTTGGTGACCGGACCGGTCACCATCAGCACGTCGGCATGACGCGGCGAGGCGACGAAATGTAAGCCGAAGCGTTCGAGATCGTAGAACGCGTTGCTCAGCGCATGGATTTCCAGCTCGCAGCCGTTGCAGGTGCCGGCATCGACCTGCCGGATCGACAGCGAGCGCCCGAGCTTGGCACGGGCAGTGCGGTTCACAGCTATAGCCAGCTCGGCGAGGCCGGACTCATCGGGCTTAGGCGCCGGCTCGGTGAGCGGGCCGTGGATGAAGCTTTCGAACAGTGCCTTGCGCATTATAGATCGTGCCCCGAATACGAACAGTTGAAAGATTTGTTACAGAGCGGAAAGTCGGCGACGATATTGCCTTCGACCGCGGTTTCCAAGAGTGGCCACTGGAACCAGGACGCATCGCGCAAGTGGCAACGCTCGACGCGTCCCTTGCCGTCGAGTCGCAGCCAAATCAGGACATCGCCGCGGAAAGCCTCAGTGAGGCCGAGGCCTTCACAAATTTTGCCATTAGGTTCGACTGCGGCTTGAATTGTCCCGGCCGGCAGGCGTTTAAGAATCTGCTCGATCAGCGCCAGGCTCTGTTCGACCTCGCGGATGCGAATCCAGACCCGCGCATTGACGTCGCCGGCGGTGAGCACCGGCACGTCGAACTTGAGGTCGATATAGGGGGCGTAGCCCGGCGTGCGGCGCGCGTCGAAGCCGCGGCCCGACGCGCGCCCGACAAAGCCGCCGGCGCCGAACTGGCGCACGTAGTCAGGCTTCACGATGCCGGTGGTCACGGTGCGGTCTTGCAGCGAGGCGGTGTTGTCATAGAGCTCGACCAGGCGTGGAAACACGCGGCGGACTTCCGTAAGCAGCGTGTGCGCGTGCGCCGCGCCGTCCGCCGCGATATCACGCGCGACGCCACCGGGAACGATCGCGTCCATCATCAGCCGGTGACCGAAGCAGGCTTCCGCCGCGCGCAATGTGCGCTCGCGCAAGATACCGCATTGCGCGTGCATCAGCGAAAATGAGGCGTCGTTGCAGATGGCGCCGATGTCGCCGAAATGGTTGGCCAGCCGTTCGATCTCTGCCATCAGCGCACGCAAGTAGACCGCACGCGGCGGCGCCTTCACTTGCAGCGCGGCTTCGGCCGCCTGCGCAAACGCAAAGGCATAGGCGACCGTGCTGTCACCCGAGGTGCGGCCGGCCAGTTTCGCCGCGGCGCTGAAAGTCGCGCCGGCCATCAATGACTCGATGCCTTTGTGCACATAGCCGAGCCGTTGCTCCAGGCGCACGACATGCTCGCCATTGGCGGTGAAGCGGAAATGGCCCGGCTCGATAATGCCGGCATGCACGGGACCGACCGGAATCTGGTGCAGGCCTTCGCCCTCCGCCGGCAGAAAGGCATAAGGCGCGGCCTTCTGCGCGGGTTGCTTTTTCCCGAGCGGATGGCGCACGTCCCAGAACCCGAGATCGAGCCAGCCGCGCGGGTCCGGCGCGCCGGTCGCTTCCAACCCGAACAGATCGCGAATAGTGCGTTCCAGCCGGATGGCCGGCGGGTGGCGCGCGGCGACGCTTGGGTATTGTCTGTCCTTGCAGGCGTAGCTGAGCACGGCGATGTCATCGAAACCTTTGCCCAACAGCGCCATGTGGACGTCGGGAGCATCGCCCCACAAACCCAGTAGCGTGCATTTTCCTGCGGCGAGTTGATCGATCGCCTGCCGCCAGCCGTCGTCGGCGACTAGGGCGCGCGGCCACGGCCGGTGCTGCTTGACCGTTTCGTGATGCATGATGGTGTCGAGCAAGCCCATGACACTATCCCAACAGCCTGGCGACGTTCTGGAAGCCGGTGACTAGCGCCGGCGGCATGTAGATGCCCGCCATGAACACGATGGCGAGATGGGCGAACATCGGCACATAGGATGCCTGTGCCGGCGCGGTTGGCCCGCGCGGCTCGCCGAAAACAATGGTGTTGAGCCGCAGGAACAATCCGCCGAGCGCGACAAGAATTCCGAACACGAGGATAATGACAAGCCATGGCTCGCGCGCGAAGGTCGAACTCACCACTAGAAACTCGCTCATGAAAATGCCGAGCGGCGGCAGGCCGGCGATGGCGACTACGCCGAGCACCAGGCCCCAGCCGAGGACAGGATTGCTCACCGTCAGCCCGCCCATGTCGGCGATCTTTTGCGTGCCCTTGACCTGTGCAATGTGGCCGACCGCGAAGAAGATCGCCGATTTGGTCAGCGAATGCATGGTCATGTGCAGCAGGCCGGCGAAATTGGCGAGCGGACCGCCCATGCCGAAGGCGAACACGATGATACCCATGTGTTCGATCGACGAATAGGCGAACATGCGTTTGATGTCGCGCCGCCGGTACAGCATGAAAGCGGCGAACACGCAGGAGACCAGCCCCATGGTCACCATCAGTGGGCCGGGCGCGATCGCCGCCGGATTAAGCGCCAGCAGCATCTTGAAGCGCAGCAGCGCATAAAGCGCGACGTTGAGCAACAGGCCGGACAGCACCGCCGAGATCGGCGTCGGGCCTTCCGCGTGCGCGTCGGGCAGCCAGGCATGCAGCGGCGCCAGGCCCACTTTGGTGCCGTAGCCGAGCAGCAGAAACACAAAGGCGACGTTAAGCAGGGCAGGATCGAAATTGGCCGCTTGCGTCACCAGCACGGTCCACACCATGGCGTTGAGACCTTCGCCGATCACCGGCCGCGCCGCCATGTAAACGAGAATGGTGCCGAATAGCGCCAGCGCGATGCCGACGCTGCCGAGAATGAAATATTTCCAGGCCGCTTCCAGCGCCTCGTGTGTGCGGTAGATGCCGACCATCAGCACGGTGGTGAGCGTGGCCATCTCGATCGCCACCCACATCAGGCCGATATTGTTGGCCACCAACGCAAGGTTCATGCCGAACATCATCACCTGGTACATTGAGTGATAGAAGCGCACGTAAGTTAACTTCAGTCGGCCGATCTCGATCTCGTGCTCGATGTAGCTCGCACTGAATACGCTGGTGGTAAAGGCAACGAAGGTGGTCAGCACGATGAAGACCTTGTTGAGGTCGTCCACCAAGAGATAATTGCCTGACCTCGGTTCGAAAAAGAACAGAGACACCGAAGTCAGAAATGTCAGCAGCGCGGCTAAGACATTCAGACGTGACGTCAATCGATAGCCGGGCAGTGCCGCAAGCAGGGCCGCCGCCACGGCCGGAATCAGCAGAACGCCGGTGAGCGCGTCGATCATCGGCGCTCTCCGCGGAAACGATCGAGCGCCTGCACGTCGACAGTGTCGAAGCGCTCGCGAATGCGGAACAGGAAGATGCCGATCACGATGAAGGCGATCAGCACCGAGAAGGCGATGCTGATCTCGACCACCAGCGGCATGCCCTTGGCGCCAGTCGCTGCCAGTACCAAGCCGTTTTCCAGCGACATAAAGCCGATCACCTGGCTCACCGCGTTGCGCCGCGTTACCATCATCAGCAGGCCGAGCAGCACCACCGACAGCGCAAACGCAAGGTCCTCGCGGGCAAGTGGATCGGCCTCCGCGGTCACCCGCAGCATCACCACCATGGAGAGCGCGACCAGCCCCATGCCGAGCAGCATGGCGGGGCCGACGCCGACCACGGTCTCGATCTCGCGGTGGATGCCGAGCTTCACGATGATCCGGTGCAGCGCTACCGGGATGATGATGGCCTTGAACACCAGTGCGATCATTGCGGTGAGATAGAGATGCGGCGCATCCTGGATGAAGGCCTGCCAGGCGACTGACGCCGCCAGGATAAAGGCATGCAGTGCGAATGTATTGAGCAGCGCGTAGAGCCGGTCCTGGTAGAGCTGCATGAAGCTCACCAGCACCAGCGAGCCGGCCAGCATATGGGCGATGTCGAAGGTGATACCGCGCATGGTCTAGAGGCTCCGCGAAACGAACAGCAGCAAGGTGGCGAGCAGTCCGAGCATCAGTGCCGCGCCCAGGAAGGCCGGCACCCGGAACACGCGCATTTTGGCGATGGCCGTCTCGAACACGGCCAACAGAAAACCGCCGATCGCGAGCTTCGCTACATAGACCGCAAGACCAATCGCGATGGCGCGTGGGCTCGCATCGGGTCCGGCGATACCCCAGGGCGCGAATAGGCAGCCGATCACCGAGACATAAAGCAAGAGCTTGAGTTCGGACGTCAAATCGATCAGCGCAAGATGACGGCCGGAATATTCCAGCACCATCGCCTCGTGCACCATGGTGAGTTCGAGATGGGTAGCCGGATTGTCGACCGGGATACGCGCGTTTTCGGCAACTGCCACGATGATTAGCGCGAGCAGCGCAAGGCCGAGCGAAACCCGCAAGCCCTCTTCGCCCGACCCCATGTAGGCGGCCATGGTCGAGAGCTGCGTGGAGCCGGCGACCAACGCCAGCGTGAATACGATCATCAGCATCGCGGGTTCCGCCAGCGAGGCGATCATCACTTCGCGGCTCGAACCGATGCCGCCGAAGCTGGTGCCGACATCGAGGCCGGCGAGTGCCAGGAAGAAGCGCGCGCTGCCAAGCAACGCGATGATGGCGATCAGGTCGGCCGACCATGAAAACAGCAGGCCGCTGCCGAAGGTCGGCACCAGCGATGCCGCCACCCAGGTGCCGGCGACGATGATGTAGGGAATGACACGGAACAGCCAGGACGCGCTCTCCGCCAGCACCACGTCCTTGCGCATCAGCCGGATCAGATCGCGATAGGGCTGCAACAGCGGCGGGCCTTGCCGGCGTAGCAGGCGCGCCTTCACCTTGCGCACAAACCCGGTGAGCAGCGGGCTGAGCAGCAGCACCAGCAGCATCTGCGCGCCTTGCAAGGCGAAATCGCGGATCAAGGCCATATCGCAAGCACCAGCAGAAGAATTACCAGTGCCGCGAACACCAGGGAGAGATAGTTGCGGATGGTGAGGAATTGCAGCACGTTGAGCCGGTCGGCCGCGTATCCAATGAAGCCGGCGATCGGCGCATAGGCTGCGTCCCAGATCAGGTCGTGCAAGTCGACCGTCAGGCGTGCGGGCGCCATCGAGCCGGGCGGCGGCATCTCGCCGATCTCGCGCGCGCGGAACACGGTCGCGCCATAAACGCGGCGGATCGGCTGGGCAAAGCTCGATGCGGTGTATTGCGTTGACGTACTCGGGTCCGGATAGCCGCAATCCCAGGCCGGCGCGCGCCGCAGCTTGTCGGAGGCCAGCCGGTGAATGGCAAAGGCCGCGATCGAGCCGGACAGCACGACAAAGATGAACACCAGCAGCCCGTTATAGGAGCTGCGGCTTTCGGCGATCGGCACGATCGAAAGCCATTCCACGCCGATCTGATGCGGCATGCTGACGCCGACCAGGCTTTTGGTCACTGGCGCCAGCGCGTCGATGAAGAAGCCGGGGAGAATTCCGGCAACGAGGCAGAGCGCGGCCAAGAAGTACATGGCGGCGAGCGAATTGCTGTCGGTCTCCTGCGCATTCGCCGCGGCGGGCGTGCGGGCGCGGCCGAGAAAGCTCACGCCGAAGGCTTTTACGAAACAGGCCGCGGCCAGCGCCGCCGACAGCGCCAGCAGCGCGCCGACCGCGGGCACCAGGAATTTCAGGCCCCAGGCCGGTAATTGCGGGCTGAGCAGAATGGCCTGGAAGGTCAGCCATTCGGATACGAAACCATTGAGCGGCGGCAGCGCCGAGATCGCCACGCAGCCGACCAGGAACACGAAGGCGGTCTGCGGCATGCGGTGGATCAGCCCGCCGAGATGCTCCATGTCGCGTTCGCCGGTGGCGTTGAGGACGGCGCCGGCGCCAAAGAACAACAGGCTCTTAAAGACGGAATGATTGAACACATGGAACAGTCCGGCGGTGAGTGCCAGCGCCGCGGCTAAAGGCATGCCCCCCGCCTTGAACGCCAGCGCCAGGCCGAGCCCGATATAGATGATCCCGATATTCTCCACCGTGTGATAGGCGAGCAGGCGTTTGAGATCGTGCTGCATCAGCGCGTAGAGCACGCCCATCACCGCGGTGATGCCGCCGACGGCGAGCACGGCCATGCTCCACCACCAGTCCGGCGGCCCCAACAGATCAAACACGATACGCACCAGGCCGTAGACCGCGACCTTGGTCATCACGCCGCTCATCAGCGCGGAAACGTGGCTGGGCGCGGCAGGATGCGCGAGCGGCAGCCAGGCATGCAGCGGCACCACGCCGGCCTTCGAGCCGGCACCGACGATCGCGAGCACGAGCACCAGAGCGGCAAGCGCCGCAGATGGATGCGACGCGCGAATGGCATCGAAAGCATAATTGCCGTCGTCGCCGACGAGCAGGCCAAAAGAAAGCAGCAGCGCGAGCGTGCCGAAGCTCGCCATCAGCAGATAGACGTACCCGGCGCGCAGGTTTTCAGCGACCTGATGATGTGAGATCACCAGCGCCCAGGACGTGAGCGACATGAATTCCCACGACACCAGGAAGCTGAAGGCGTCGTCCGCCATGACCACGAGATTCATGGCAGCGAGATAAGCGGGATAGAATGGCAGCACGCGTTGCGGGGAATCCTCGTGGCGGCCATAGCCGAGCGCGAACAGGCTCGCCGATGCGCCGCCGAGATTGACTACCACCAGGAAGAATGCCGCCAGCGCGTCGATGCGGAAATGCGCGCCCAGCCAGGGCAGGCCGAGCGGCAAGGTCACGGTGGATGGGTCGGAATATCCAAACAAGCAAAGCAACGCGATCACGCCCAGCGTCAACGTGATCATCAGGCTTGTGCCATAGACCACGCTGGTGGCGCGCGGCGACGGGCCGAACGCGATCGCGATGGGGGCCAAGACCACCAGCGCCGCCACGCCGTAGAGCGCGTAAACGATCATCATTTGAGCCGCACTCCGCGGCCGCCGCCGCCGCTCACCGCGCCTTCGCCGATCAATTCGATGCCGCCGGCGGCGAGCGCGTCGACCAGTTTCATCAGCGAGTCGACATTGCCGCGCACCACGCCGTCGCTTGATTCCATGCGCTGGATGGTCGGCAGCGACAAGCCCGACTTTTGCGCCAATTCGCGCTGGTCGAGGCCAAGCAGCGCCCTGGCTGCCCGCATTTGCGTGCCGGTTATCATGTTTAAGATATCAGTATAGATATATTCGATGTATGTATTGATGCATACTGCGGCTGAAATCCGGATTCAAGGGCCTTGCGAGGGCCTGTGATCAAGGCCGCTTCTTGGCCTTCAGCCGCTGGTCGAGCCGGCCCATGTCGACCACCATGCGCTCGTGGGTGCCGTTGCCGATCTCTTCGGTTTCGTCGCGCGCGCTCACCTTGAATTCGATGTGGCGGCCGTCGACCTTGGTCACCTCGGCCACGGCGGTCACCTGATGGCCAACTGGCGTCGCTGCCAGATGGCGGACATTGACGCCGGTGCCGACCGCGCTCTCACCCGCATCTAGGTAGTCGCGCACCGCGTTGAGCGCGGCGTTCTCCATGGCGGTCACCATCATCGGCGTGGCGAACACCTGCGGCAGGCTTACGTCCTTGAACTGATTGGCGAGATGTGCGGGCGTCACCCGCAGCATGTAGATCCCCTTCGCTCCCACCGGAATCGGGCGCATGGTCAACTCCTTAAGTTGCGCATGATCTCTTCCGAAAACAGGTTCCCACTTTTCGAGATCATACACTGGCAGGTCTGACGTGATTGATCGCCGGCGCCAGGATGACCAGAATGATGCCGCAGATCGCGATCGGCGCAAATGCAAAGCTGGCGATGCCGCTCAGATCCCAGGCCAGGCCGCTGATCACCGGCACGATCACCGCGCAGCTATAGCTGATGGTGAATATGGCGGCGGTGACGCGATGCACGTCATCCGGCGCGCTCAGCAAGGGCGGCAGCGCCAGGATCAGAATGAGGATCGCTGAGGCAGCAAAGCCCTGCACCGTAGCCGCCGTCACGATCCAGGCGCCAGAACCGAACACGATGCCGCCGGTCGAAATCACGCAGAGCAGCCCGCAAGCGACGTAAGGCCATGCCTTGCGCTCGAGGCGGCCGGCGACGGCGAGCAACAGGAACGACGCCGGCACCTGGCCGGCATTCAGTCCGGACAGCGCCGCGCTGATCCACTCACTCTGCCCGTTGCTCCTGAGGTAATCGGGCAGAAAGGCGTTGGTCGCGAAATAGGTGGCATTGATCGTGCCGAGCATGATGCCGAGCCGCCAGATCAGCGGACTGTTCCAGTCCGGCCACCAGCGCCGGCGCTTGGCGGATGCCAGCCCATTGGCCGATACCGGCGCCAGCGCCAACACCAGGGCGGCTATGACGGCGACCGGCACGCTCCAGACCACAAAGCCCCATTGCCAGCTTCCACCGACTAGCGGCAGCACCATCGGAAGCATCAACGCAACGGGGAGGATTTCGCCGATCAGCAGGCCATTGGTGTAAACGGCGGTGGCAAAGCCGATGCGTTCCGGAAACCAGGCACGCACCGCAGGCGCCATGGTCACCTGCATGACGGCTACGCCGGCGCCCATGGCGATGGTCATGGCGTAGAGCCACGCCACATCGGGGATCGCGCCGCGCAACGCGCCGCCGATCGCGGTGACGCCGAGCCCGACCACCAGTGCCGTCCGCGTGCCGAGGCGCGCGATCAAGAGCGAGCCGGGCACGGCGGCGAACGCAAACAGCATCGAAGGCAGGCCGGTGAGAATGCCGATCTGGGTGGCGTTGAGCTTGAGGCCATCGTGGATCAGCGGGATGACCGGCGGAACCGCCAGGATGGTGAGCCGCAGTGCAGTGCCAGCGAGCCACAACAGCAGCAGCGTGGTGAGAAAGCGAGCCTGCGACTGTGGCTCACCGGGATATTGCATCGATGAAATCGGCATTGCAGGGAAAGCGCTAAAGTGTTGATCTTGTCGCGGGCGGGATAACATAGACTGCGACGCCATGCACGGCCCGCAGCGGTTAGTCATTCTAGGCAGGAAGCATGCATCTCCAACGACGTATCCTTGTTACGGGCGGTTCCGGATTTCTCGGGTCGCACTTGTGCGAAAGCCTGCTAGCGGAGGGCGTCAACGTCGTTTGCCTGGACAACTTTTTTACCGGCGCACGCACGAACATCGAGCATTTGCTCGATAACAAACACTTCGCGCTCATCCGGCACGATGTAACCTTCCCTATCTATCTTGAGATCGACCAAATCTACAATCTTGCCTGTCCGGCTTCGCCCATACATTACCAACACGATCCAGTGCAGATGACCAAGACTAGCGTCCACGGCGCCATCAACATGCTGGGTCTCGCCAAGCACGTGAGGGGGCAGTATTGGATTTAGCAGCATTCTTTAAAGCGGAATTTGCCGAACATCATGACACCGCGCACCGCACTGAGGTGGCGCTCGCGGGCGCCTTCGCCGGTCTGGTCGGCGCTTGCGTCAAATCGATCCGCGGCGGCGGCAAGCTGATGTTCTTCGGCAATGGCGGCAGCGCCGCCGACGCCCAGCATCTCGCGACCGAGTTGACCGTCCGCTACAAGACTAATCGCACCGCCATTGCCGCGATCGCTTTGACCACCGATACCTCCGCGCTCACCGCCGCCGGCAACGATCTCGGTTTCGATAAGATCTTCGCGCGCCAGATTGAGGCGCTGGGGCGGCCGGGCGATGTCGCCATCGCGATTTCGACTTCGGGCAAGAGTCTCAACATTATTGCGGCGCTGCGGCAGGCTAGGGCGATGAAGCTGATGACCGCGGTGCTGGGCGGTAAAGGCGGCGGCGATCTGGCCGGGCTTGCCGATCATCTGCTGGTGGTGCCGTCCGACACCACGGCGCGGATCCAGGAAATGCACATCACCCTGGGCCAGATGCTCTGCGGCGCCATGGAGATCGAGCTGGGGCTGGTCAAACCCGGCCGATAAATGCCGTAGTGACTGCTAACCTGTGTGGACAACTGTTTTACATTTTCATAACGCGAAACCAACGTTCGTCATACTGAAAATGTCCTTGACTCAATGCTGGCCGCAACGCGCCGCAGAACAAAGCCAGAATTGATTTTTCTCAACGGTCTCGGAGAGACAATACGCAACATTGAGCGAAATAGAGTTTGGAGGATTCATGTACGCACCGGCCGGCGTGAAGACCAGCACGGAATTTACAATTCCGGATACCATGAAAGCCTGGGTGTTGGGCGGTCCGGGTGAGCTCACGCTCAAGGACAAGCCGGTGCCGGTGCCGAAGCGGGCTGAGGTGCTGGTGCGGATCGACGCGGCGGCGATCTGCGCGACCGATCTGGAAGTCATCTATCAGGGCCCGCCGGCCATGATCCAAGGCGGCATGCCGTTCAACAAGAACTTCACGCCAGGCCACGAATATATGGGCACGGTGGTGGCGCTGGGACCCGGCGTCGATGAATATAAGGTCGGCCAACGCGTTGCGGTCGAGATTCATGCCGGCTGCGGCCAGTGCAAGCGCTGCCGCGAGGGCATGTACACCTCGTGCCACAACTACGGCCTTAACTACGGTGACGTTGACAAGGGCCACCGCGCCAACGGTTTCACCACCGACGGCGGCTTCTGCGAATACCAGGTGAACAACATCAATACGCTGGTCGCGATCCAGGACGACATGTCGGACGAGGAGGGCGCGCTCGTCGTCACGGCCGGTACTGCGATGTATGCGCTCAGCGAACTCGGCGGCCTGGTCGCCGGCGAAAGCGTCGTCGTCAGTGGCGCGGGTCCGATCGGCCTGATGGCGGTCGCGGTGGCGAAAGCGCTGGGCGCCCAGCCAGTGATCCTCACAGAAATGCGCGACAACCGACTCAAGATCGCCCTCGAGCTCGGCGCCGACGCCGTGGTCAATATCCGCAAGGAGCCGGACGTCGTGGCTGCGGTGAAGAAGCTCAACGGCGGCAAGGGCGTCGACTACGTGGTGGAATGCTCTGCCGCGGGCAAAGCCGTCAACGACGCCGTGCATATGGTCAACCGCGGCGGCAAGGTCTGCCTCGCCGCCTTCGCGCACGAGTCGGTGTTAGTGGATGTCGCGTATATCGTGAGCAACAACATCTACCTCTACGGCATCCGCGGCGAGGGCAAGAGCGCGGTCCATCGCGCTGAGGCTTTCATGCGCCAGAAACGTTTCGACGCCACCAAGATTCACACTCACACTTTTTCGCTCGCCGATCTCCCGACCGCGATCCGCTACGCCAAGGATCGCATCGACGACGCCATCAAGGTGGTGGTGAAAGCGAAATTGGACGCCGCCCACAAGGTGGCGGCGGAGTAATCTTTACTGCCTCTGCCGTTCACCCGTGGAACCGTTTGCGGCAGCGGCGGTTGTCATTGCGAGCAAAACCGAATTTGGAGTTTCCCATGTCGGAAAAACCGAAACAGCACGCGGAAGACGAGCGCCAGCGGATCGAGCACGACGAGGATCAGGTCGTGATTAATTCCGATGAGAGCTTTCCGGCCAGCGATCCGCCAAGCTGGACGCCGGTGCATGGCGTCGGTTCGAGCGAGACCAAGAAGATCAAGAAGAAGCCGACGATCGTCGAATAACATCGCAAGTTTTGAGCGAGCAAGCCGTTGTTAGAAGCTCATCTTGAGCAATCTCTCAGCATTGCCGCAGAACAATTTGCGTTCGTCGGCCGCCGCAAGTCCTAACCCCTTTACGGTCTTAATAGTGGTCGCGATCGGCCCGAGCGGTGTATCGGTCGCGAAAACGACCTTATCCGCGCCAAAAAACTCGAAACCACAACGTGTTGCCGCCACCCCGCCGCCGAACATGGCGGTGTCGCCGTAGAAGTCGTGCAGATAGTCCATGTGCGGCCGTTTCAGCGACGGCAGGATTTTCGAATAGTCCTCGTCGGAGGTGCGCTGGCCGAGCACCTTCAGACCCGGCCCGACGCGGCCGTCGTAATACGGAATCATGCCGCCGAGATGGTGGGTAATGATCTTCAGCTTGGGGTAGCGATCGAGCAGCCCGTTGAATACCATGCGCACCATGGCTACCGAAGTTTCATAGGGCCAGTGGAAGCACCACCACATCTCGAAGCGCGACTTGCTCTCGGACGGATAATCCGGCATCGCCGCCGTGCCGACGGGATGCAGCCAGATCGGCAGGTCGAGTTCGGCCATGGTGGCAAAGATCGGCTCGAACTTCGGCAGGTCGAGCGGCTCGCCGGCGATATTGGTGTAGAGCAGCACGCCGCGGGCGCCGAGGTCTTTCACGGCACGGCGCGTTTCCGCGACCGAGCCTGCGACGTCGGTCATGCATAGCGCGGCGGCGAAGGCTGGAAAGCGCTTCGGGTGTTTGCGGCAAAGCTCGGCCATCGAGTCGTTGGCGATGCGCGCAAGTTGCAGGCCGATATCCGGCTTGGTGATATCCTCGATCGCCGGATTGGGTAGCGAGATGATCTGGCGGTAATCGCCGAACTCGTCCATTTCCTTGAAACGGGTGTCGAGATCGAACAGCTTGGTGACGCCGCGCAATCGCTTGCCGATATTCTCCAGCTTCGGCGCCACGCGGGTCATTTCCTGGAAGTAGCGGTCCGGAAAGATGTGGCAGTAAATGTCGATAATCGTGCTCATGGTTTTCCTCCCGGTTGTTCAATTTTCGGCTCCAGCACCAAATACCGCTGCAGCGGCAAAGCCTGCCAGCCGAAGCGTTCCGCAATCAGGCCCCAAAGTCCTTTCGGCGCCCACAGCATGACGACGATGGCGACCGCGCCCATCATGAGCAAGTACAGGCTGCCGAGATCGGCCAGCGCCTGGCGTAGCATGAAGAACACGATGGTGCCGATGATCGGCCCCTCGATGCGACCGATACCGCCGATGACGGTGATGAAAATCACGAAGGCGGTCCAGTCGTTAACGCTGAAGGCGGTGTCCGGCGAGATGCGGAGTTTCATCAAAAAGATGAGCGCGCCGATCATCGCGGTGCCGAAACCGGTGAGCACATAGACAATGAATTTGATGCGGGTGACGTCGATGCCGTTGCTCTGCGCCGCCACCTCGTTGTCGCGGATGGCGGTGAGCGCGAGGCCGTGGCGCGAGCGCAGGAGCGCCACGATCGCGCCCAGCACCATGGCGGTCAGTATGAGCGCCAGCCAATAAATCTCGAATTCGCGCATTTGCCGGCTCGGCGCAATGGCGACTACCACCGCGGCCGGCAGGCTGATGCCGGAGCCACCGCCAAGCACCGAGATTTGCGAGGCGAGCAGGCGGAATACTTCCGCCACCACCCAGGTGCCGATGGCGAAATAAGCGCCGCGCAGCCGGAAGATCAGCGCCGCCACCGGAACGGCGACCAACGCGCCGATCGGTCCCGCGATCAAAATGGCCGCGATCGGATGCACGTCAAGAAGTATGACAAGCGCGAACAAGAGATAGCCTCCGAGGCCGACAAAGGCCTGCTGGCCGACCGACACCAGGCCGGCGTAACCGGCGAGCAGGTTCCACAGGCTGGCCAGCGCCACGAAAGTGAACACCTCGGCCAGCAACCGCAGCGTCTGCCGCTCGCCCCAGAACGGCGCCAGCGCCAGCACGACAAACGCCGCACCGATCAACGCGACGCCGATGCGGCTCGAACGCGTGGCGTGCTCGACGCGGCTCATCCCGACACCTTCGGAAAAAGGCCTTTCGGGCGTAACCCCAGGATGGCGAGGAAAACGATATGGCCGGCCAGCAATTGCCAGCCCGGATCGATCTGCGCCCCGATCGCCTGCGACACGCCGAGAATGATGCCGCCCACCAGCGTGCCCCACATATTGCCGAGCCCGCCGATGATGACCGCCTCGAAGCCGAAGATCAGCCGCGCCGGGCCAATGGCCGGATCGAAATTAGTGCGCACCGCCAGAAACACGCCGGCGATGGCGATGATGGCCAACGACAGCGCCATCGCCATGGCGAACACGTGGCGGGTGTCGAGGCCCATCAATTGCGCCACCGCCTGATCGTCGGAGGTGGCGCGGAAGGCGCGGCCGAGCGCGGTCTTGTAGAATAGTATTTGCAGGCCAGCGATCACCGCCACCGCGACGGCGAACTGGATGAGCGGCAGTACGCCGATCCAGATGCCTTGCATCACCTGGAAGGTTTGAATCTCGATCGCGCCCGCCTGCAGTTTGCGGCTGTCGGCGGTGAACAATTCCAGCAGCCCGTTCTGGATGATAATGGAGAGGCCGAAAGTCACTAGCAGCGGCGGCAGCAGGTCGTCGCCCAAGGTGTAGTTGAGTAGCCCGCGTTGCAGTGCGTAGCCGATGACCGCCATGATAGGCGTCACCAGCAGCAACGAGGTGAGCGGATCGACGCCGATCGCCTGCGTCACCATCAGCGCGACGTAAGCCGCCAGCACGATCAGATCGCCATGTGCGATGTTGACCAGCCGCATCACGCCGAAGATCAGCGACAGGCCGGCGGCGAACATGGCGTAAAGACCGCCGATCAGCACGCCTTGCAGGATGACGTTGAGCCATTGCATCGCCGTCACACTCCGAAATACGCGGCCGAAATACTTTCGCGCGTGAGTTCGCGTGCCGCGCCCTGTAGCGCGATGCGGCCTTCCTGCAGGCAATAGACTTGGCGCGCGGCTTTGAGCGCCTGCGCGATGTCCTGCTCGACCACGATCAGCGATAGGCCTTCCGTCACGATCGCCGGCAGTCGCGCATAAATGTCGCGCACCACGATCGGCGCCAGTCCCATGCTGATCTCGTCGCACAGTAGCAAGCGCGGGTTCGACATCAACGCGCGGGCGATGGCTGCCATCTGCTGTTGCCCGCCGGACAGCGCGGGCGCGGGCAGGTGGCGCCGCTCGGCCAGCACTGGGAACAAGTCGTAGACGCGATCGAGCGTCCATGGGCCGGGGCGACACGATTGACCGCCGATCAAGAGATTTTCTTCGACCGTCAGCGAGGGAAATAGTCTCCGTCCTTCCGGCACCAACGCGATGCCGCGTTTGACCACTGCGAATGCGGGCGCGGCGCCGAATGGCTCGCCGCCGAAGACAATACCGCCGGCTTTCGGACGCATCAGCCCGGCGATGCTTTTCAGCAGAGTGCTTTTGCCGGCGCCGTTGGCGCCGATCACCGACACCACCTCGCCGGCATTGACGCGCAGCGAGACGCCGTACAGCGCCTGGAAGTCGCCATAATAGGCGTCGATGGCGCGCACCTCGAGCAAGGGGTCAGGCATCCGCGGCGATCCCTATGTAAATCTCCGCCACCTGCGGGCTGCGGATCACGGTGCGCGGGTCGCCATCGGCGATGAACTTGCCGCCGTGCAGCACCAGCAGCCGGTCCACCGCGGCAAGCAGCGCATGCACCACATGCTCGATCCACACGATCGACACGCCGCCGGTGCGCACCTGCTTGATCAGTGTCACCAGCGCAGCGCATTCGTGCTCGGTCAAACCGCCGGCAACCTCATCGAGCAGCAGCACGCGCGGCTTAGTCGCCAACGCGCGCGCGAGTTCGAGGCGTTTTCTGTCGAGCAACGTGAGGCCACCGGCGCGTGTATTCGCCTTGTCGGCGAGCCCGCAGCGACCAAGCAGGTCGGCGCAAGCATCGTAGACCGACACTTCGCGGACGCCGCCCGCGAAAGCCGCCGCTACCACCACGTTCTCGAACACGGTCATGCCGGAAAACGGCTGTGGCACCTGAAATGAGCGCGCAATGCCCTTGCGGCAGCGCCGCTCAGGCGGCAGGCGGGTGATGTCATCGCCGGCGAGGGTAACGCGGCCGGCGTCGGGCGCGACCGTGCCGGTGGCGATGCCGAACAGCGTGGTCTTGCCGGCGCCGTTCGGTCCGATGATGCCAAGCGCTTCGCCCTCGGCAAGCGCCAGGTCGACGCTATCGGCCACCACCACGGCCCCGAACCGCTTTGAGATATTTTCCAGCGCGAGGATCGGGGCCATGGTGTCGATGCGTCAGCCGATCGGCTGCAACTTGCCTCCGACCGGGATGTTCGGCGCGGTTTTGTTGGTGGTGATCACCAAGTCGGATTTTCCGGCCTTGCGTTGCCATTGCCCAGCGACCAGCGCGGTTTTGGTGACGTTCTTCACCGGAGCGCCAGTCCAGTGGATCGGCCCGACCATCGACTGGTAGTTGGTGGCGACGATCGACTCCAGGATCGATTTCGGATCGGCCAAGTTCTTGGCACGCTTGAGCACGTCGATCGCCACTTCAAACAGCGCATGCTGGAAGCCGATCGGCTGCGTCCATGGCCGGTTGGTTGCCTTGGTGTAGCCGTCGGTGAGTTGTTGCGCGCTCTGGCCGGTGAGGCCGGATTTGAACGGATGATGCGGCGTCCACCAGATTTCGCTGGTGAGCCCGTTGCCGCGTTCGCCCAGCGAGTCGATGACGGATGGGAACAGCAGAGCCTTGCCGATGGTGACGATTCTCGGTTTGAAGCCCTGCTGCGCCGCCTGCGACCAGAATGTTGCGAAGTCGGGCGGGATCATGTTGCCGGTGACGATTTGCGCGCCGGCCGCCTTGAACGCCGAAATCTGTGAGGTGAAATCGTTGTTCATGAGTTGATAGCGGCCGGGATCGACGAGCTTGAATCCGCCCTTGGCAAGCGCCGGCGGGAACCCGATGTTGGCATCGCCCCAGGCGTTGCCGTCGGCGTCGTTGGGGAACAGCCCGCCGACCACCTTGTTGGTCGGCAATTCGTCCCACAGTGCCAGGAACGCGCCGATTACGTCTTCCAGACCCCAGAAGAAATGATAGGTCCAGGTGAAGCCCTTCTTCGGGTCGCCCTTGCGGCCAAAGAAATACGGCTGCCACGGGCAGTTGGTGGTGATGCAGGGCACCTCGTTGACTTCGGCCTGGTCGGAAACCGGATTGGTGGTGTCGGGCGTGGCCGAGGCGACGATGAGGTTGACCTTGTCGCCGAGGATCAATTCGGAGGCGACCTCAGAGGCGCGGCTGGCGTTCGACTGGCTATCCTTGGAGATGATCTCGACCTTGTAGGTCTTGCCGCCGTTGCTCAGCCCTTTGCTCAGGATGCCGCGCACCTGCTCGAGAATGTAGCCGTCGGCCTCGCCGAAGCCGGCGAGTGGGCCGGTCTTCGGGCTGACATGGCCGATCTTGATTACCTGCGGCTGCGCTTGCGCCGGCCGCACGCGCAGCACGGCGGGAGCGGCGAGCGCGCCGATGCCGGTCTTGACGAGAGTGCGGCGAGAGATCGTCTTGATGTCGGTCATCGTCTCCTCCTAAGCGCGAACCTCAAACGACTTTAGCGGTCTTGGGCGCGCGCGTTTTTAAGATGCTGCAACACTTTCATGCGTAATGCCTGCTGCTGCGCAGGGCTCCACTTGCGGAAGCCTTCGCCGCTCTTGAAGCCGAGCTTGCCGTCCTTCACCAGTTTTTTCAGATAGGGCGAAGGTCCCGGCCGGCTGTCGATGTCGCGCAGCACGAACTTGTGGATTGCCAGTGTCAAATCAGTGCCGACCATGTCGGCATTTTCCAATGGCCCCAGCACCGCCAGCCTGCGGCCGAACGCCGCCTTGATCACGTTGTCGACAGTCTCGGCGTCGCAGATGCCTTGTTCCACCAGCGCGATCGCCTCGCGCCAGAGCGCATGTTGCAGCCGGTTGCCGATAAAGCCCGGCACGTCCTTCTTCACATGGGCCGGCTTTTTGCCGGCGGCGGCGTGCAGCTTCATGGTGAAATCCACCGTCTGCGGCGACGTCCATTGCGTCTCGATCACCTCGACCAGCGGCACCAGGAACGGCGGGTTCCACCAGTGGGTGCCGAGCGCGCGCTCGCGTCGCTTGAGGCCTTTCATGATCTTGGTGATTGGGATGACCGACGTGTTGCTGGCGAGAATCGTATCTGGCCGCACGTGTTTCTCGATCTCGGCAAATAATTTCTGCTTGAGCGGTAGATCCTCAAGCACCGCCTCGACCACATAGTCAGCCCCCCGCACGGCAGTGGCCAGATTGGCGACCGGTGTCACGCGCTCGACCGCATTCTGATCGTCGCCGAGATCTTTTAAATTGTTGAGGATGCGCGTCTTGGTGCTGTCGAGGCTCGCCATCACCGAGTCGTAAATGGTCACGTCATGGCCGGCGAGCGCGAACACCTGCGCGATGCCGTGGCCCATCAGGCCGGCGCCGATCACCGCGATGCGCGCTTTCGCCATCGTTTATCCCGCCGTATATCCGCCGTCGGCGTAGAGGATGTGGCCGGTGTAGAAGTCCGACGCTTTCGAGGCGAGGAACAGCAGAGGACCGGCCAAATCTTCCGGCTCGCCCAGGCGGCCCTTCGGTACGCGCGCGAGGAAACCCTTACGCACGGTCTGCGCCCGCTCGGTGTCCTCGTACATCCAGGCGGTGAGCGGCGAGCGAAACACCGTGGGCCCCAGTGCGTTGACGGTGATGCCGCTTTCGCCCCATTCGCACCCCAAGGCCTTGGTGATGCCGTCGATCGCCGACTTGGAGGCACAATAGGCAGTGTAGCCGGCCGGATGGCCGAGCAAGCCGCGCGCCGAGGAGGTGAGGATCACCTTGCCGCCGCCGCCTTGCTTGAGCATCTGCTTGCCGGTCGCGCGCGCCATCAGCCACGACTGGGTGACGTTGGCGTCCATCACGTCGAGAAAATCCTGCGGCTTCAGATCTCCGATCTTGGCCACCTTGTTGAGGCCCGAGGCGACAACGAGAATGTCGACGCGGCCGAACTTGTCGACTGCTGCTTTGACGATTTTCTCGCAGTTTTCCTCCGTACTCGGCCGCAGCGGTACGATCTCGGCCTTGGCCCCGAGCTTCTCGCATGCGGCCGCGACCTTTTTCAGCACGTCCTGTTTGCTCGCCGTCAGCACGACATTGGCGCCGGCGCCGGAGAGCGTCTGGGCCGCCAGCGCGCCGAAGGCACCCGAAGCGCCGGTGATAATGGCGGTCTTGCCCTTGACGTCGAACAGGGAGAGCGGGTTTTTCAAGAAGTCGTTGGACATAATGTTTCCCTCCGTTGTCGTGCCCCTCGAAAGCGGGGCATCCAGTAATCACTGTGCGTACTGGGTCCCCGCTTTCGCGGGGACGACACTCATCATTTCGGCGGCATCGCCACCGCGACGACGATAGAACAGACCTCATTGCCGCGGTTGATGATCTCGCGCGTCTCATTCGGCTCGATCACGCAGGAATCGTTCGCCTTCAGCACGGTCTCCTTGCCGTTGACGATGACAGTGAGTTCTCCGCGCAGCACGAAATAGACTTTCTCGGGTGGCGAAGCGTCCGGCCCGGCGCCGCCGCCAGGCAGGAAATGCGACACGCCGCAAATCAGGCCTTTGGTGCCGCCGGCCTCGGCGCCGAACAGCCGCAGCGACGTGCAGGCGCGATGATTGGGGGCATCGTAAGCCTTGGCGTCTGCAAAACGTTTGACGTGCATTAGAATTTTCTCCCGCGCTCGATTTTATATTTGCCTTCCGGATCGACGATAGCCACCAGGCGCACGATGCAGCCGTCACCGCGGTCCCAGTTCCATGGGAAATACGCGAAGGTGCAGCGCCTGCCGGTGACCTTGTCGATGTCGCCGCCGACATTCTCGATGCCCATGATGCCGTTCTTGAACAGGATGCGGTGCACCGGCTCCCATTCCGGGAAGTCATCCTTCCAGTCGCGGCCGCCTGACCATTCCTTGTATTCCTCGGCCAAATGAGGGTGCAAAGGTCCGTTGCGCTGAGGGCCTATCGCCGTGGCTAGCGGATGATCGTTGGCCTGCGTATCGTGGCCGATCACCTTGACCTTCTTCTTGACGAACCACTCGCCGGCCGACGGCACGAAGCCGGGCGCACGGCAGAAATAGTCCTCGCTGTCCTCGTAGAATTTGTGCCAGCCGGTATTGACGATCACTACGTCGCGCGGCCGCACGATCTTGCCGCAGGCTTTTTCCAGATCATCGCCGGTGATCGGCTCCCACTTATTCTTGGGGATTGACACCACGATGCCGGAGCCGAAGAAATGCGGCAGCGGCACTTCGTCGATGAACGGCGTGCCCTGGATCACGTGCGCGGGCGCGTCGATATGCGTGGTGTTGTGCATCGAGGTGGTGATGCGCTGCGACAGCACGCCCGACTTTGCCATGTAGTGGATGCGCTCGATCTTGACGTCCTCGAAATACGGCCAGTTCGGCGACTGATAGCCAAAACGATGGGACAGGTTGTAGAACTCCAGCCCCATGCTGTTCTTGAGGTTTTCTTCGAACATCACGCCGCGAATTCTTTTGGCCACGGCATCCTCCCTTGCTTCTGGTTGTCCAATCTTTTGCCGCAAATTAGCTCAGGCGGCGGCGGAATTCATATGCGTCTCTATGGTGCGCTTGGTGGCGAGCAGCCGTTCGGCGATCAGCGCCTGCCGATTCTGGAAGCGCTGGGTCGGCACCGGGACAGAGATGGCGACCGCGTTGCCGAGCAGATCGTGCATGGCGACGCCGACGGCGCCGATGCCGAGCGTGTGCTCCTCGCGGTCGAGGGCCACGCCATTGCGGCGCGCGGATTTCAGATCAGCGAGCAGCGCGTCGAGGCGCGTGAGCGTGTTCGGCGTGCGCGGCGCGTAAGCGCGGCCGATCAGCGCCTCCACGCCCGCATCGCTGAGCTGCGCCAGATAGGCCTTGCCGTTTGCGGTGCAGTAGAGCGGAAAGGTTTCGCCCACCGCCGACACCGTGCGCAGGCGCTGCGGGCCGATCACCTGGTCAATGAACACCAGATGGTCTTTCTTCACGGTCGAGAGATCGACGGTCTCGTGCAATTCCTCGCTCAATCGCTCCAGGAACGGCCGCGCCGTCGCGATGAAATCGCTGCGCACGGAAGCCGCCAGCCGCAGAATGGTGGGCCCGAGACGTACGCGGCCATTGGGCGTCGCCGCGATCACCAGTTTTTCGGTTTCGAGTGCCGAGACGATGCGCTGCACAGTGGAGCGCGCCAGATTCACGCGCTGCGCGATCTGGCCGAGGCTGAGCCCCGCGTTTTCCTCTTCCAGTGCGCGCAGGATGGTGGCCGCGCGCGCGATCACTTGCACTTGGCTCTTGTCGTTGGTGACGTGACGGTTCATCGACAACAACTCGACACTACGCGGCGTTCGGTCCGCCTTGCATGATGGTACACGTTAGCCCAATATGCGGTACAGGTAAAAATGAAAAAATCGGCTGGCGCCATTGCGCTGCCGCAGAATGCTGAGGAGACGCCATGGTCAAGAAGATCGCGCTCGAAGAGCATTTTCTCGATCCCGCCACCGAGCCCTATTGGCGGCCGACGATGGTAGACGTGGCTCCGCAAAAGACCGCGCAGCTCTACGCCAGCCTCAGCGATTTCGGCGAGCAACGACTGCGGATGATGGACAAGACCGACATCGCTCGTGCGGTACTGGCGATCGCCGGTCCTGGGGTGCAGGTGGAGCGGGATACCGCCACGGCGGTGCGTCGGGCGCGTGAATCAAACGATTTCCTGGCACGCGAGGTACAAAAGCGCCCCGACCGTTATTCCGGCTTTGCCCATCTTGCCATGCAGGACCCGAAAGCCGCCGCCGACGAGTTGGAACGCTGCGTGCGCGAGCTCAAATTCTGCGGCGCCATGATCGACGGCCACACCAACGGGAAATATCTCGACGACCGTTCTTATGATCCGTTCTGGGAACGCGCGGCGGCCCTGGGCGCGGCGATCTATCTGCACCCGGCCGATCCGGTGGCGCAGTTGCCGGTGCTCGCCGGTTACAATGTGTTGGTGCGCCCGATGTGGGGCTGGGGCGTCGAAACCGGCTCTCACGCACTGCGCATCATCTGCGGCGGCGTTTTCCATCGCTACCCGAAAGCCAAACTGCTGCTCGGTCATCTCGGAGAGACGCTGCCATTCCAGCTCTGGCGTTTCGACAGCCGCTCGAAACCCTATGGTTGGGATTTGCCGAAGCCGCCCTCGCAATACCTTAAGGAAAACATCTGGGTGACGATGTCGGGTATGTACGACCACCCACCATTGCGCTGCTCGCTCGATGCTCTAGGGCGCGACCGCGTCATGTTCTCGTCCGACTATCCTTTTGACTCGGAAGGGGCCGGTCAATTCATGGACACGGTGCCGCTCGAGGAATCCTTGCGCGCGGATATCGCCTACAACAATGCGGCGAAGCTGCTGGGGCTCTAAAGCCTATTTCGGCGGAATGACCCGAACCGGCTTGCCGTCCAGCCAGGCGCGGATGTCTTCAACGACGCCAAGAAAATATTGTCGGTAGTTCTGTTCGCTGACATAGCCGAGATGCGGCGTGATCACGACATTGTCCATCTTGCGGAACAGGTGATTGAGCGGCAGCGGCTCGATATTGAACACGTCGAGGCCAGCGCCCGCGATCGACTTGGCGCTCAGCGCCGCGAGCAGCGCCTTCTCATCGACGATAGGCCCGCGCGACGTATTGATGATATAGCCGGTCTTCTTCATCCGGCCGAGTTCTTTCGCCCCGACCAGACCGCGCGAGCGGTCGCTCAGCACGACGTGGATGGTAATGATGTCGGCCTTGCTGAACAGGTCTTCCTTGGAGACGTAGTCCACGCCCGCTTCCTTCGCCTTTTCGGGCGTCAGGTTTTGGCTCCATGCGATGACTTTCATGCCGAAGGCCTTGGCGACACCGGCGACGCGATGGCCAAGCTTGCCCAGCCCAAGCACGCCGAGAGTCAGGCCTTCCAGGTCCTGGCCCATGGTCACCTGCCAGGGTGCGCCGGCCTTCAGACGCGCGTTTTCGAAGCCGATGCGGCGGGTGAGCTCCAGCATCAGACCTATGGCGATGCCGGTGGTCGGGCTGCCGAAACCGCCGGTGCCGCAGACGGTGACGCCGCGCTCAGCCGCCGCCTCCATGTCGATGGAGTTATTGCGGGCGCCGGTCGTGATGAGCAGTTTCATATCCGGCAGGCCCTCGATCACCTTGCGGGAGAACGGGGTCCGCTCGCGCATCATGTTGACGATGGCAAAGCCCTGCAGAGCCTTGATGACGTCATTGTCATCGCCCAGCGGTGCGTTGAAAACCTTGACCTCGACGTCCTTGTTGACCGTGGACCAGTCGGCGACTTTCAAGGCGACGTTCTGATAGTCATCGAGGATGGCTGCCCTGACCATACGCACAGCTCCATATTTTCTTTTGCTTGCGCATGATCTTTTACGAAAACCGGTACCCACTTTTCGGGATCATGCGCGCTCGGAATGTCCCGAGCGGCGCCAATTTAGAGCCGGTCAACTGAAAAGATAGGGGGGTGTCAGGCCTACGGCAGGCCGTGCTTGGCGCGCCATTTCGGGCCGGGGCCGCGCATGTAATGCCGCTCGGGCCGGTAGGGGCTGACGATGTCGCGAGTCATTTCATGCCAGAAGGCCATGAGTGTCGGCTTGAGCAGGGCGAACGGGCGGGGCAGCCAGGCTACCGCCGTACCGGAAAGGGCTGAAATCGCGCGACCCATGACTTAACTCCCCACCATACGCGGACCTTTTGCCCGCACATCCCTTGGTCGCTCCTCAAAGCGGCCAGATTCATGCCCGGGGATCATGGCGCGCCGACGGTTAAAAATCGGGTTGGCAGGAGGTCTTATGGGGGCGGAACTTGCAAACATCGTTTCCAAAAATTTACCGCCGGAACCGCCTGCTTGCTCTTTAGGGTTCCGGCCGTTACATCAGCGTCGAATTTCCCGACAAAAGGTCCGGTTGCGTGGGTTGCGCGTGGATTCCGGTCGGGCCAGCTAAGGTTTTAAAGCTCAATGAACGGTCGGCAATTCATCTATCACATGCAGGGTCTGACCAAGACCTACCCGCCTTCCAAGAAGGTGCTGGATAACATCCATCTGTCGTTCTACCCGGACGCCAAGATCGGCGTGCTCGGCGTCAACGGCTCTGGCAAGTCCACGCTGCTGCGCATCATGGCCGGCATCGATACCGAGTACAGCGGCGAAGGCTGGGTCGCGGAGGGCGCCCGCGTTGGCTACCTGGAGCAGGAGCCGCAGCTCGACCCAAAAAAGACCGTGCGCGAGAACGTGATGGAGGGCGTCGCTGTCAAGAAGGCGATCCTCGACCGCTACAACGAGATCGCCGCCAACTATTCCGACGAGACCGCCGACGAGATGGCCAAACTGCAGGATAATATCGATAGCCAGAACCTGTGGGATCTTGACAGCCAGGTCGATCTGGCAATGGACGCCCTGCGCTGCCCGGCCGATGACGCCGAGGTCACCAAGCTCTCCGGCGGCGAGCGCCGCCGCGTCGCGCTGTGCAAGCTGCTGCTCGACCAGCCCGACCTGCTGCTGCTCGATGAGCCGACCAACCATCTCGACGCCGAGAGCGTGAACTGGCTGGAAGGCCATCTGCGCAATTATCCCGGGGCTATCCTGATCGTCACCCACGACCGCTACTTCCTCGACAACGTCACCAGTTGGATCCTCGAGCTCGATCACGGCCGCGGCATTCCCTACGAGGGCAATTACACCTCGTGGCTCCATCAGAAGCAGAAGCGGATGGAGCAGGAGGGCCGCGAAGACGAGGCGCGCCGGCGCACGCTCGATCGCGAAAGCGAATGGATTTCGTCCTCGCCCAAGGCGCGGCAGGCCAAATCCAAGGCGCGCTATGAGCGCTACGAAGAGTTGCTCAAGATCGCCAACGCTAAGCAGAATACGGTGGCGCAGATCACTATTCCGGTGGCCGAGCGGCTCGGCCAGCACGTGGTCGACTTCGACCATCTCAAGAAAGGCTATGGCGACAACCTGCTGATCGATGATCTCACGTTCAAATTGCCGCCCGGCGGCATTGTCGGCGTGATCGGCCCGAACGGTGCCGGCAAGACCACGCTGTTCCGCATGATCACCGGCCAGGAAAAACCCGACGCCGGCACCATCAAGATCGGCGAGTCGGTGCATCTCGGCTATGTCGATCAGTCGCGCGATTCGCTCGACGGTAAAAAGACGGTATGGGAGGAAATCTCCAACGGCAACGACTTGATCCTGCTCGGCAAGAAGGAAGTGAATTCGCGCGCCTATTGTGCCTCGTTCAACTTTAAGGGCGCCGACCAGCAGAAGAAGGTCGGCACGCTCTCCGGCGGCGAGCGCAACCGCGTGCATCTCGCCAAGATGCTGCGCTCAGGCGCCAACCTGCTGTTGCTCGACGAGCCAACCAACGATCTCGACGTCGATACCCTGCGCGCGCTGGAAGAAGCGCTGGAGGATTTTGCTGGCTGCGCCGTCATCATCAGCCACGATCGCTGGTTTCTCGACCGCATCGCTACCCACATGCTCGCCTTCGAGGGCGACAGCCACGTGGAATGGTTCGAGGGCAATTTCCAGGACTACGAGGCTGACAAAATGCGCCGACTGGGCCAGGACAGCATCATCCCGCATAGGCTGAAATATAAGAAGTTCTCGCGGTAAATGCGCTATCTCGTCGCTAGCGGCTTGCGATCCGTCGACCTGCCGCCAGGCTGCCGTACGATCGCCGATGGCGAGATGGTCTCGTTCGAGCAGCCCTGGAGCTTCGGCGCGCCGCTGATCGCGCAAGTCGATGACGCCGCCGATCTGGCTGCGCTCAAATCGAAGCCCGCTGTCACTGCGTTCCTGGTCGAAGGGATAGCGCCATCGGGCGCCGGCCAGGCCTTCGCGATCGGTGCGCACCGCATGCGCGACGCGGACGCCTTCAAGCCCTATGCCGCGCGCGTGCCCGATGTCAGTAAGGACTACGGCTGCCGCTACATCGCACGCGGAGGAGCGGTCACGCCGCTTTGCGGATCGTTCGTTCCCGATCGCGCGGTGCTGATGGAGTTTCCGAGCGCGGACGACGTGGTGGCGTTTTATTTTTCGGCGGCCTACGCGTCGCTGCTGCGGATTCGCCTCAAGGCCACCGAGCCGCGCTTCGTGCTGGTGGCGCGTATCGGCGCGCTGCCGGAACACACGCGGCGCATGATTGCCGATGGTCTGGGCAAGGTTTAGCCGCAAAGAATCGTCTATAAGGTGTACAGTGGACATCAGTATCGCGCGGAGGCTGAGCCAAAAATTGCGCAGCGCCACTTTCCTTTTATTTGCAACCTTGCTGCTTGTGGCGCCAGGCGCGTACGCCGCCGACACCGCGTTCCAGCAATGGCTGCAAACGATGTGGCCGCAGGCGCGTGAACTTGGCGTCTCGCGTGCCACCTTCGATGCCGCCACACGCGGGCTTGAGCCGGACTATTCGTTGCCTGACCTCGCGCTGCCGGGCCGGCCGGAAACGGCGCCGCAACAGCCGGAATTCGTGCAGACGCCAGCGCAATATCTGCGCGAGCCGACTTTCGAGCGTCTCGCCGCCCAGGGCAAAAAACTTGCCACGCAATATCGCGACACGCTGGCGCGCATCGAGAAAGAGTTCGGCGTGCCCGGCAATGTGGTACTGGCGATCTGGGGCCGCGAAACCGATTACGGTGGCGAAAAGCAGCCGCACGACGCGCTGCGAGTGCTGGCAACGCAGGCTTATACCGGCAAGCGCAAGGATTTCTTCCGCAATGAATTCCTGCATGTGCTGAAAATGCTGCAGGACGGCGTACCGCGAGCCGACCTGCGCTCGTCCTGGGGCGGTGCCATGGGGCTCACGCAATTCCTGCCGTCGGAGTTCTACAAATACGCGGTCGATTTCGACGGCGACGGCCGCGCCGACATCTGGCATTCGGTGCCGGACGCGTTGGCGTCAGCGGCGAAGCAACTCGCCGGCAAGGACTGGCAGGCCGGCAAGCCATGGGCGATCGAGGTGCGCGCGCCATCAAATGTCGATTGCACCATCGCCGAACCGGGCGTCACCATGCCGGTCGCCGATTGGCTCAAGCGCGGCTTTATGCCCTCTTATGGGCGCAAGCTGACTGCTATGGAGCTCACGGCCGAGGCCTCGCTGCTGCTGCCGGAAGGCACCTACGGGCCGGCCTTCCTGACGCCGAAGAATTATTACGTGCTGAAGGACTACAATTATTCCGATCTCTATGTGCTGTTCGTCGGCCACCTGAGCGACCGCATCGCCGGCGGCCGGCCGTTCCAGATACCGTGGAGCAAGAACGCGCAGCTCAAGACCACCGAGGTCGAGCTGATGCAGAAGCGGCTGACCGCGCTCGCGCTCTACAAGGATAAGATCGACGGCAAGGCCGGCATGCTTACGCGCGCGGCGCTCGGCGCCTACCAGAAGAAAAACGGGCTGAAGGTCGATTGCTGGCCGACCGCGGCGGTGCTCGATCACATGCGGCAGTGAGCGGCGCTACTAAGCCGACGCAAAATTAGCAACGCCGCGGCCACATTGGCAGCCGCGGCGAATGCGATTTCGCGCGACGCAAAACTTACGGGCAGAAGAAGCGCGGACGGCTCCAGCGCATCGGATTGCCGTAGGCGTCGTATGCGACCGGCCGGCGCGCCCAGTAACCGCCCGGGCAAGCCACCGGATAAGGCTCGCCATAACCATCGTACGCGACGTAGCCAGGCGCCGGGGCGTAGCGCGGACCCCAGGAATTGGCGATGGCGCTGCCGACGATTACGCCCCCGAGCACGCCGAGGCCGACGGCGCAGCCGTAGCAACGCTGAGCTTGCGCGGGTTGCGGGGCGGCCACGGTGCCGACGGCGATGGTCGCGACGGCCGCTAATGCGAAGATGGTCTTCTTCATAGATTATTCCCTCCAGGGTCGGGGCCGGCCGGGGCCGACCGCCTTGCAATAATCTTAAAGCCTGTCCCGGCTCCTCTTAAAGAGGCAGGCTCAATATGTCGGAAATTTGATCGCTTAGGTTCATCCCCCTCCGAAAAGGCCCGGAATCTTTTCCGATCCCGGGCATTTCGATTCAATTTTATTTATGCGGTTTTGCCGAGTCGCCTAGTCGCAGACCCACACGCGGCGCAGGCGCCAGCTCCAGCCGTCCCAGAATCGCCGGGGGCTCAAGTAGCAGCCCGGGCCGCCGTAATAGGCCGGTCTGGGGTAATAGCCGGGCCCGTAGCCGTAACCGGGTCCATAGCCGTAATAGGGGCCATTGACGGCCGCACCGATCAAGGCGCCGGCGGCCAGGCCGCCGATGATGCCGGCGGCGATACGTCCGTCGCGCGCCTCGGCCGGTTGCGGGGCGGCCACGGCCGCGACGGCAATGGTCGCGGCAGCCGCGAGAGCTGTCAGGGTCTTGGTCAGCTTGTTCATGGCGCACTCCTTTGATCGATTCGCTCGGCCGTACCGGTTGAACGACCGATCGGTGCATTTGCTGCGACAGGGGTTCGCAACGATGACGTTCGTCTTGGCCGTAAGTTTCCATTTTTCACGTGAATGCGCGGTGAATGGTTCGTTTGGAAATGACCTTGGGCCCCGCCGCGCGCATTAAATTTTGGCAACGGTTGCGGCAGGATTGCGGCGCGGATATTTCTGTTGTCGCGCGGCTAGGCGCAAAACCGGTACACACTTTTGCTGGCCGCGATCCTCGATCGCCGCTACCGCGCGCGCCGGCGTGATTTGGTTTTCTGGCGGCGTGCCGTCTTGTACCTTGCACTCTTGTGCCTTGCAGTCTTGCGCCGTACCGGCTTGCGCCGTACCGGCTTGCGCCGCCGCCGCTTGAGCATGCGGCGTCCGACATGGCGCAGGAACAGCTTTTCCAGCGGATAGCTCAGCCGCCGCACCGCCGCGGCGAGCGGCAGCCACTCGACCGCCACGATGTCCTTCATGATGTCGCGGCTCGGCCGCTCGTAAGCCTGCATGCGCCAGAACTGCACGATCTTCGGCCGGCCTCGCGCGCGATAGGTGATGGCGCCAAGAAATTCGTGCATCTTCACGCGATGGCCGGTCTCTTCCACCACTTCGCGGCGGGCGCCGGTGGCAGGATTCTCGCCGTGCTCGAGCTTGCCGCGCGGCAACACCCAGCGCTCGTCCTTGCTGCGCTGGACCACAGCGATGCGCGGGCGCGCGCCGCCGCGCACCACGATGCCTCCCGCCGCCTGAATAGTCTTGCGCGCCATTGCTACTCAGCCTGAAATTCCGACGCATCTCATGTAAGCAAAAATGCGCGGCACATGAAGCAAAATGCGCGCAGGCTTCGCGCAGTTGTGCACAACATGGCGGCGGCGCCGGCTGTCATAAATGGGTCATGCGGTTGGCCGGGGTTGGCAAGCGCGCAAGCTTCGCCGCCCGTATTCTTGGCGGCGTCGGGTACGCCGTAACCCTTCCCCGCTAGTGCGGGGCCTTCGTCTTGCCCCCCGCAAAATGCGAGGTGACGGAGCGCCGAGCGGCGCATCCTATTCAATCCACGCCTTGCGGCGCGGGTACCCGTGGCGACGGGTGAGCGCCGCTCGGCGCTTCATCGCGGCTTTTCTATCCCCGGGGCCGTAACTTCCGGGCGCGGACGGGACGGATTACCCTCCCTGATCCGGGCAGCTTTCGCCGCCCTTCGTCCGCGCCGCGTCCAGCCATTCAAGGCAGACCCGCGGCGGCCTGCTTGGGATGATGATCTACAAGCCGCATCTCGCTTTGCTGCTGCCGGTCGCGCTCCTCGCCGGGCGGCAGGGGTGCGCCATCGCGGCCGCGGCGGTGACCGCCGGGCTGATGCTGAGTTTGAGCTGGATGGTGTTCGGGCCCGAACTGTGGGCGCATTACCTGCGCAACCTCACGGCCTTGCGGCACGTCATTCTGGAAGACGACATCTCGCCGCGCATGGTCTCGGTGTTCATCGCGGCGCGCTCGCTCGGCGCACTGGCCGCGACCGCCTATTGGGTGCAGGGCGTCTTCGGCGCGCTCGCCTGTCTTGCTGTTGCCGTGGTGTGGTTCAAGCAGACGCCCGCCGCGGTGAAGAATGCCGTGCTGCTGCTCGGCACCTGTCTGGCGATGCCTTACCTGCAGGACTACGACTTGGTGTTCGGTGCGATGGTGGTGGCCTGGCTTTGGCAACAACCGGTCGAAACCGACCGCGCGGAGCGCGCGCTGTAGATCGCCTGCGGCTTGCTGCTGGTGCTGCCGTTGGTGGCCGCGGCGCTGGCGCTCCTGCCGCTGTTTATCGTCGCCTTGCAGATGAGCATCCCCGCGCGCGGCGCAGCGATCACCGCGCCATCATCGCGGCTATCATCAGCACAACCATAATCGCGCCCATCAACACCAGGGGCAGCGGGTTCGACATCATGTGCCGGACCATGGCGAAGCTCGTGCCTTCCGGCAGCAAGGCCATGTCGCAATGCGGACACTTGCGAGGGGCCGGCCTGGCGCACCTCCTTGTGCATCGGGCAGGTGTAGACCTCCCCGCCGGAGGGCTGGCTGCTCATGGCTTAGGCCTCCAGCGTGTGGCGGCGTTCTTCGTATTCAGCCTTGTCGATCTCGCCGCGCGCGAAGCGCTCCTTCAGGATTTCAAGCGAGTTGCTTCGGCCGCGGCGGTGGCCGCGCATCATGTACATCATCATGAACCCGCAGGCGATGATCATGACGATGAAGAATATCGGTCCGAACGGCATCCAAGGTCCTGGACCATAATAATTCCACCATATGACATCCTCCTTTGGACGACACGACAGAATGAGCGCCCCTAACAAATCGGGCGTTGATCTGGTTCAACCGGGGCTTGCGACGGTACCGCAGCGGGACGCCCCCGTTGCGCCATGGCGCCGCCTATGCGCTAAATTGCGGAAAAGCGTCACAATGGGAGAAACGCCATGGCGACCTTTACCTGGGATCACATCCATCTGCGCACACCCGATCCGGAAGCGACCGCGCAATGGTTCGAGCGCATGTTCGGCGCGCAGGTGCTCCGCAGCACGCAAATGGGCAAGCCGCGCATCGACATCAAGCTCGGCGGCGCCAACATCTTCCTTGCCCAGGTTACGCCCGGCGATGGCGTCAATGCCGCGCCCACCACGCCCTATCAGGGGCTCGACCATTTCGGGCTGGCGGTTTCCGGCATCGATGATATCGCCGCCGACCTCAAGAAGAAGGGCGTCGCGTTCACCAAGGAGCCGCATTCGCCGCGGCCGGGCATCAAGATCTGCTTCCTGCGCGGGCCGCAGGGCATTTCGATCGAGCTGCTCGATCGCGATCCGAAATTCTCCTGAACGCGCTGATCGCATCGCTACAGCAAGCAGGGGGAGAAGCGTGAATTATATTCGCATCATGGCCGTGCTCGCGGTCGCGCTGGCGGGCAGCCAGGCCGAGGCGCAGCAGAAGAGTCTGCGCGATCAGATCGTCGGGACCTGGAATTTCGTCGTGGCCGAGGTGGTCGCGCCCGACGGCAAGAAATCGTTTCCGTTCGGTGAGACGCCGAAGGGCGTCTTGATCTTCACCGCCGATGGCCACTTCGCCCAGATCCATGTCGCCAGCGATGTGCCGATGATCGCCAGCAACAACCGCTTGACCGGCACGGCGGAAGAATACGCCGCCATCATGCGGCGCAGCCTCGCGGTGTTCGGCGGCTACAGCATCAACGAGGAAAAGAAGACGATCACCTACAAGATCGTGTCGGCCACCTATCCGAACTGGCAGGGCGAGGCGCAGGAGCGAACCATCGACAAGCTCACCACCGAGGAATTCGTCAACACCAACCACAATGTCGCCGGCGGACGCGGTAGCGCGTCCAATTACTATAAGCGGGCGAAATAGGCGCGTCGGTCTTCCTCGTCTTCCTTGTTATCGCGACGGGCGGGCGGCAACGCGCTCGCGTGCGCGTCGGCCATCAGCAGACAACCGGCATAGGCGGCGGCGATCGCCGGCGGCGCTCCGGCGATCTTGATTCCGCGCTGATGCGCGGGGCGTTGAGCGATCGAATGCGCACATAAAGTACGTTGGATATCGCCATCAAATTGACGAAGCGCGCCACTTTATCCGGTCTTCGATCACTGCGGTTTTGTAATCCTCGACGATCCGCACCGTGGGCTCGTGGCCGGGATTTTCATCGAAGCGGTAGCCGAGCTCCTGTTGCGAGTGAAACCGATCTTGAAACCGAAGCTGATGATGACGGCCGCGCGCTCCTTAAAACATGCGAGTTGCATCCGCGCCGGCGGCGCATAAAGCACATATTGCGGACTTGCGGTGAAGACGTGGCGCGTGACCAGGCCGGAAGTCGATATCGGCGCGCTGGTTACGCGGTCGATCTTGCGCGCGATGCGCCATTCGCCGGCGGACACTGTGTTGTTGTTGGCAACGAAAGTATTAGGTGGGGCCCAGGCGGCGAGCAGCAAGGCCGCGCCAGCCATAGACCCCAGCAAACCTGCACGCAAAACCAGAACCGACGCCATGCCCCCCACACAACCGGTATTCTGTAAATGCACGCTCTGCGTGCAACTGGGTTGTCGGCTTTTGCGGCAGGGCAGGCGGCCCACTAACGTGGCGCCTAGCAGGAAGCGAAACAGCCATGAAACACGAAGACTTGGTGGGCGTCTGGCGCGAACGCGGGCGCGAGATCGTGCGCGCCGACGGCAACGTGACGCCCGACGTGGCGCGCGCCTCACAGATCATGTACTCGCCGGACGGCTACATGGCCGTGGTCGCCTATGCCGGCCGCTTCGAGGTGACGGGCGACCAGGTGCGCCACACCATCTTCACCGCGGTCAATCCGAACCGGGTCGGCGACACCCAGGTGCGGCACATCACGCTTTCCGGCGACGACCTGACGCTGACCTCGCTGCCCGACAAGCAGGGTAATCATTTCCGGATCCATTGGCGGCGCGCGACGAAGATGTAGGATTTCGCGCTTCGTAGGACGGGTTGGGCGTCCCAGGGCCATTCCGGCCGGACAAATCGCGCCCAGGCGTGCTAGAACATCGACGATGGCTAGACATCCCAGCGATTCGCGGCAAGCGGCCGAAATGGCCTTCAAGGCGGCGACCACCAAGCCCGCGGAATCCGCACCGAAAGCGCCGTCGCTGCCTGGCGCCAAGGAGCTCGTGTCCTTGCGTATCGACCGCGACGTCTTAGATCACTTCCAAGAGGCCGGCCCGGGCTGGCAAGAGCGCATAAACGCCGCGCTGCGAGCCGTCGCCGGCAAATAGGCCCCGCGCCACTATGGCGCGCGTGGCCTGTATTTGTGTCCGAAACATTCCAGCCATGGAGATTGCAGTGGCAGACAATACCAACAAGAACGCCGCCAACAGCCAGTTCAGGAAGCTTCGGCAGGCCGAGGATGGCAAGCGCGCGATGCTCGACTACGAGAACAACGCCGCCGCCAACCGCGCCAAGACCACGCGGCTGCGCGCGCTGCGGCTGGCGCGCGACGCCGAGGAAGCCGCTGCTGCGGCGGCTGCGCCACCGCCGGTGAAGAAGAAGGCGGCGAAGAAAAAACTGCCCGCGACCGACTAGCGCAAAAAGAAGGCGGCGCGCAGCATTGGCGGCGTCCTGGTGTCCGCCTGCTCCATGCGACCCCTTGCGCCTCAACCCTTGTCCTTGATCGTGATGTGCGGGCGGTCGCCGCCGCGCGCGGTCTCGGTGTGCCACTTGCCCTTGTCGTCCTCGAACTCGATCTTCAGAGTCTCGCCGGGGACCTGTTGCTCGGCGGCAGCGGCCTGCGCGGCTTTCAGCGCTGCGGCGTGGGTCGGGAACGGTTCGGAGAAAGCGCCGTCGACCTTGTAGGCCCAGCCGCCGTCGTGCTCGACGATCTCGTAGGTGATTTCCGTCATGGGGCACCGTTCCTGCGCTGGCTGACGTTGCAAGCCGTTAACGTATCATGGCGGCAGATAGTTGCGCAGGCTATAGCGGACCCTGCTGTGAACCCTCAGAGGCCCCTCTCTTTTTTCAGGCGATCAATATAGGCCTCGACGTCGGGCGGCAGCGAGCGCAAGTCCTGCTGGGCGGGCTGCGACAGTACCGGCCGCCATTGCGATCCCTTCAGGACGCCGGCTCGCGGCCGGGCGGAATGATGCGGTCGAACACGACGACGATCAGCACGGCCAGCAGGCCGACGCGAACAGCACCGAGCAGGGCGCCGGCCACGCGATCCGGAATGCTGATAGTGGGGCCGACCATTTCGCTCACGGCAGAGCGCAGCAGCGCGCTGATCAGCATGCCGGCGCCAAGAAAGATGCCGCCGAACACCAGCCAGGTCTGCGCCGGCGGCAATTTGAGTTGCGCGGCAATGAGCGGCGCCAGCCACGGCGCCAGCGCCACCGCCAGGCCCATCGCCGCCACATAGCCGAAAATCGTCGCCAGGCTGCGCAGTAGCCCGGTCATGAAGCCCATGACGACGGCGACGAACAGGCAGATATAGACCGCGGCGTCGATTGATGGGCGAAGTCCCGGTTGTGAAGGAACTGGTCGCAATTATAGTATAGAGGACCAGATTCAAGGGGCTTACGATGAAATGGGCCTATACCGTCAGGACGTTTGAATCGGAAGTGTTGAGTTCGTTGGAACAGGCGCTGGCCGCGGCCGGCGCCGACGGTTGGGAGCTTGTGACCATCATCCCGTTTCCCGGGATACCGCCACCCTTGCCGCCGACGTCGCTCGCCGTCTTCAAGCGGCCGACCGTCTAGCTGCGGGCGTCCGCTCGGACTCTCGCGTTGCACTTGCTACCGCGGCCGCTAGGCTTTGCTCGGCGGCGAGCAACGATGGAGACGTACCATGGCGTTCACGGTGAGCAGCAACAGTTTCAAGGATGGCGACTATCTCGGCAAGGATTTCATTCTGTCGGCCGATTTCGGCTTTGGCTGCGCCGGCGGCAACCGGTCGCCGCATCTCCAGTGGTCGGGCGCGCCGGCCGGCACTAAGAGCTTCGCGCTCACCTGCTTCGATCCCGACGCGCCGACCGGCTCGGGCTTCTGGCACTGGCTGGTGGTGAACATTCCAGCCAATGTGAGCGAGCTGGCCGTCGGCGCCGGCAACGCCGGCGGTAAGCTGCCCACAGGCAGCCTGCAAACGCGCACCGATTTCGGCGCGCCCGGCTATGGCGGCCCGTGCCCACCCGAGGGCGACCACCCGCACCGCTATCTGTTCACGGTGTTCGCGGTCTCCTCCGACAAGCTGCCGGTGGCGGCCGACACCTCGGCCGCGGTGGTCGGCTTCAACCTACATTTTGCCACGCTGGCGAAGGCGGAGATTATGGGTTTGTTTAAGCGGTGAGGGCGCGCCAACGGGCCAGCGCACAATAAGGGCCGATCAAGCTCAACGCCTCAGTCTATGCTTAACATCAGATCGAGCAACGGCCCCGGTGCCACAGGCGATCTTTCGCGCGCAAGGCGACGCCGAAGCTCGGCAGCGGTCCCGTCATCAGGCGATAGTTGGCGGGAAAGGGACGGCCCAGGCCAAAGTCCCAAATCTGGCATATATGAGTGACGTCCCACTGGATCACCCGGAAAGCGGCCTCGGCGGGGCTGGCAGCAAGCAGGCCGGCCACGAGCAGAGCGGCGGCGGCGAATGAAACGAGGGTCCGGCGCATTGTTGGCCCCATTTATAATATAGAAAACGAAGCCTATCGCCGCTGGGCCCGCGCGCGCAACGACGCCGCCGGCAAAACCCTTGCGGGCGAGCAATTCAGGGAGCGGTGTGGAGCGCATGGAACTCCGGTGGCTTTGGCGTATTGTATTGTCGCTCTGCGCAAAACCGTTTCCAGCAATTGCCGGAAAATTTAAGCTGCCAACCAAACGCCCAAAGGGCCTTAAGAAGCACAACATCATGCGTTCATTCGGATTTCGTACGGCTTTCATCGCGCTGATCGCCCTCATGGGCGCGAGCCTTTCGTCGGCGGCCTATGCCGACAGCGGCACCATCCGGATTTCGGTATACAAGGGCGGCTGGTTCGTCGGCGCCTCGGGCGGCAGCGGTATCCTGACATTCCACGGCCAGCACTACGCGCTGTCGATCGGCGGATTGAGCGCCGGCCTCGTGTTCGGCGCGTCGCAGACCAGTTTGTACGGCACGGTGAGAAACATCCGCGGACCGTCGGACGTCGCGGGCGTTTATGCGGCGGGCGGCGCCGGCGTCGCGGTCGGCCGCGGTGCGCGCGGGATCGTGCTGACCAACGAAAAAGGCGCCATCCTGGAGCTGAGCGGCCGGCAGACCGGATTGATGGTCAATGCCGATCTGAGCGGATTGGCGATTTCGTTGAAGTAAGCCAGTCGTAGTAACTCATCGACAAAGGCTGGTTAGCCGGTGGCTAGCCCGCTTTTTTTGCGTTGTGACGACGAAATCCGATACTGCACGCAAAGAAAGCGTCGGCTACAACACCCTATTACTCTCCCTCACCTTCTCCGCATCGACATAAACCTGTTCGCCCATCGTCTTGAACTTCTCGCTCATCAGCTTCATGCCGTGTTCGGCCGTCAGCGTACCGGGATCGTTCAACCCCGCCGCATAATCGCGCACGTCCTGCGTGATCTTCATCGAGCAGAATTTCGGCCCGCACATCGAGCAGAAATGCGCCACCTTGTGCGCCTCCTTGGGCAGCGTCTCGTCGTGATAGTCACGCGCGGTCTCGGGATCGAGCCCGAGGTTGAACTGGTCCTGCCAGCGGAAGTCGAAGCGGGCGCGTGACAGCGCGTTGTCGCGCAGTTGCGCCGCCGGATGGCCCTTGGCGAGGTCAGCCGCGTGCGCCGCGATCTTGTATGTGATGACGCCGTCCTTGACGTCGTCGCGGTCGGGCAGACCGAGATGTTCCTTCGGCGTCACGTAGCAGAGCATGGCGCAACCGAACCAGCCGATCATGGCGGCGCCGATGCCGCTGGTGATGTGGTCGTAGCCGGGCGCGATGTCGGTGGTGAGCGGTCCGAGCGTGTAGAACGGCGCCTCGCCGCATTCTTTCAACTGCTTATCCATGTTGATCTTGATCTTGTGCATCGGCACGTGGCCGGGGCCTTCGATCATTACTTGGCAGCCTTTCTTCCAGGCGATCTGCGTGAGCTCGCCCAGCGTCTCCAGTTCGGCGAATTGCGCGCGGTCGTTGGCGTCGGCGATCGAGCCGGGACGCAGACCATCGCCCAATGAAAACGCGACGTCGTATTTGCGCATGATGTCGCAGATCTCGTCGAAGCGCTCGTACAGGAACGATTCCTTGTGGCGCGACAGGCACCACTTCGCCATGATCGAGCCGCCGCGCGAGACGATGCCCGTGACGCGATTGGCGGTGAGCGGCACGTAGGCGAGGCGCACGCCGGCGTGGATGGTGAAATAATCGACGCCCTGTTCGCATTGCTCGATCAGTGTGTCGCGGTAGACATCCCAGTCGAGCTTGACCGGATCGCCGTCGACCTTCTCCAGCGCCTGATAGATCGGCACGGTGCCGATCGGCACCGGCGAATTGCGCAGGATCCATTCGCGCGTGTTGTGGATGTTGCGGCCGGTGGACAGGTCCATCACCGTGTCGGCGCCCCAGCGGATCGCCCACACCATCTTCTCGACTTCTTCCTCCACGGAAGAAGTGACCGCGCTGTTGCCGATATTGGCGTTGATCTTCACCAGGAAGTTGCGGCCGATGATCATCGGCTCGAGTTCGGCGTGGTTGATGTTGGACGGGATAATCGCGCGGCCGCGCGCGATCTCGCTGCGGACGAATTCCGGCGTGATGAAGGCGGGCACCGCGCCGCCGAACTGCTCGCCGTCGGCGAGCGCGGCCAGCGCGCGCTCAAGCTGTTTCTTGCGGCCGAGATTTTCGCGCTCGGCGACGTAGATCATTTCCTTGGTGATGACGCCGGCCTTGGCGAACTCATATTGCGTGACCGGCTTGCTATCCAAGGCTCGCCAGGGCTTCGGCGTATTGGGGAAATTGCGCGCCAGGTGCTTACCGGTGACATTGCCGTTGTCGACCGGCTGGATCGGCCGGCCCTCATATTCCTCGACCCCGCCGCGTTCCTTCACCCACGCGATGCGGTTGCGCGGCAGCCCCTGCTCCACGTCGATGTTGACGTCGGGGTCGGTGTAGGGACCCGTCGTGTCATAGACCGGCAGCGGCGGCTCGCCCGACGACGCATCGAGCGAAATCTCGCGGATCGGCACGCGCAGATCCGGCGCGGCCTCGGGCCACGAATACACCTTGCGCGAGGCGGGGAGAGGGCCCGTCGTGACTTTCGGGGTGACAAGATCTGCGGCGGTGACGGGTTTGTTCATGACATTACTCCCGAGCGAAATCCGAAGTAGCAGAGGACCGCGCCGATCACGAGCCATATCGCGGCCGCCGCGGTTGTGTATTCCTTGCGGGCGATCGCCTTCTTGCCGATCTTTATGGCGCGATCCGGCGCGAAGATACGGACGGCGCCGCTGATCACGGCAATCCAGCCGAGAAGTGTGACGATAATGCGCCAGTCCAGCGCCCAGACATTGTGAGTGAGCACGACCGCAAGCCCGGCCGGCATCAGGATCATTCCGGAGAAGAAAATGAGCGACGGGCTGCGCAGGAATTCCTGCGCCATCTTGCGGAAGGCAAGCTCGTTGACGAGCAGGCTCACGCCTATCAGCGCCATCACCGGTCCGATCAATTTCGTCAGAAAAACTGAATTCTGCATAGTTGCCCTCTCAGGCTACGTAGCTTTTGAAAGTGATGAACCCGCCGATCCCAAGCAGGACAATGCCCGCACCGATAAAAAATCCGCCGTTCGCGATGATTGCGCTGGCGACAAAGCTGGAGAACTGCGGTGCGACGATGCGGAAAGCGCCAACGCAAGTCAGCAACCAGCCGACGGCCGTGACGGCGCTGCGCCAGTCAGGCGCCCACACGTTGTGGACATTGAGAATATAGAGGCCGGTGACCAAGGCCAGAATTCCGGAAAAATAGATAAAGGGAAGGCCGCCGACGAACTGCGCCGCCTCGCGATACGTCGCCTGGTTCACCAGCATGCCGATGCCGACGGCCGCCATCACCGGCCCGACCAGCCTTGCGATTGTCTGCGATGGATACATCGATTGTCCTGTCCCTTCGCCGGCATGACCCGGATCAGGTTCAAAGGGTTTTTCTCAGCCCAAATCAGGGGCACCCCTCGGAACACCATTTAATGTATGCGCGCGGACAGGGGTGTCAATGCGGGGCAGGTCTCGCTCACCCTGCATCCGGTTGTGGCGTGATCGCATCCTCTCAACGGTCATTGCCGGGCTTGGCCCGGCAATCCATGTTGGCGCCCGCCAATGGCGGACTACTGGGTCTATCTGCTAGCTAATAAACCGCGGAGCACGCTTTACGTAGGCGTGATCAACGATCTCGTTCGTTGGATTTTCGAGCCGCATTTCCAGCCAGAGCGGGGGCAACCCCGTCTTGCAGCCGCCGAGCGGAATCGACCGGCACATCTTGACCCACTGCTCGCGCGCGGCGCGCTCGATCGCCGGATCGTTGCGCATGCGCGATTGCAATGCGGCAAGCTGGTTGCTGACGACGGGATCGAGCACCGACTTGATCTCGTTGCCGAGGTTCACCCTGACGCGTGCAATATTGGTCCTCGTACGCCGAAATCGAGGCGGCCAGTGAGGTTCGGCTCGATCCGCCAGGCAGACGTGAGCTGCGGCCGCGACGTCACGAGCACATTGCTGTGGAAATCGGTGCGCTGATCGAGCGTTTTCATAGCCAGGTTGTCGATCTGCTTGCCGACGGCGCCGCCGCCAATGAGTCCGCCGATCGCTCCGCCGATGCCACCCACCACCTTGCCGGCGGTGCTGCCGATCTGGCCGGTGATGCGGATGTCGCCGTTGAGCGGCGTCGTGATCGTCAGCGTTCCGGGCTGACCGGTCGCATACATCGTGCCGCGCGAGACCGTCAGCCCGATCTCGGCCTGGCCAAGCAGCTGCGTGACCGGATTGTCGTTCTTGCCGGCGAATTCACGCGGCGTGGCGGTGTCGAGCGTGTGGCCGATCGCGGCCAGAGAAACCGCAACCGGCGCGATCACGTGTGAGGCGCGTGTGGCGAGCGCTTCGGGCAGCCCGCTTTCGGACGGGGGAACAAAACGGTTGAGTGCCCACAGCGTCGCCACGAAAAAAAGTCCGGCGATGCATACGGCGGCGACGCCCCAGCGAACGTAGCGCGAGCGTCCGAACAGCCGGATCGGCGCGGTCACGTAGTAGATGAATGTGTCGAAGCCGCCGCTCATGCACGGTCCACGCGATTCGCCGCCGCGCGAATCCTAGGCCGGTAGGCGCGCGCGGCTCCGCCAGCGCCGGCAGTGTCGCGGGCGAGGCCCTACTTGATCGACAGGTTCAGCGCCTTGACCATCTCGCCCCATTTGCCGACCTCGGCTTTGAACATGGCATCGGCCTGCGCGGGCGAACCGATGATGGGATCGAAACCGATGTCGGCGAGCTTCTTCTGGACGTCAGCGCTCTTGATGGTGTCGTTGATCGCCGCATTAAGCGTGGCGACGATCTGCGCGTCGGTCTTGGCCGGTGCGAAGAAGCCGACCCAGGATGCGGCAAAAAATCCAGGAAAGCCGGATTCGGCGAATGTCGGGACACCGGGCGTCACTGCAACGCGCTTGTCGCTGGCGACGCCCAGGCCCTTGAGCTTGCCGGCGGCGATCTGCGCGGCGGCGCCGCCACCGAGCGTGGTGGCGAGCAGATCGATCTGGCTGCCGAGCGTCGCATTGATTGCCGGCGCGCCGCCCTGGAACGGCACGTGCGTCGCCTCGATCTTCGCGATCTTCTTGAAGAAAT
>DATISB010000020.1:0-5313 GCA_035469145.1 Pseudolabrys sp. | reverse complement strand
AGCGCGGCGTGGCCGTAGGTCGCCGGGTCCGCCTGCCACGGGGTCAAGCAGCCGTAGCGTTCGCGCGCGATTTTCGCCGACGCCGGATCGACCTCGTCGAGGTAGTCCAGAACCGAGCGGATGGACGTGTACAGGCTGTAGAGATCGAGGCCGTGAAAGGCCACCCGCTGTTCAGGCTTTACCGCCGCATTATGCTCGCGCAGCCAATCGACAAAAGCGCGCACTTCGACATTGCGCCACATCCAGACCGGGAAGCGGGCAAACGCCGTCCATTCCGACGGCGGATATTCCCGGTGCCGGACATAATGATCGATACGCGCAGCATCGGGCCAGTCGCCTTCGATGGCGATAAAGGAAAATCCCTTTTTCAGAATAAGCGCGCGCGAGATCGCCTCGCGCATCCGGTAGAATTCCGAACTGCCATGGGTAGCTTCGCCGAGCAGCACGATGCGCGCCTCGCCGATGCGATCGAGCAGCGGCGACAGATCGGCGGTTTCGATGGAGGCGAACGGTTCGGCGGCGTCGGCAATTGATTGCACCAATGTTTGGTCGCGCGAGACAATCACCCGCCGCGGCGCATGCACCGGCGTCTCGGGCTGCCAACCTTCCTGGCCGAGCAACGGGACGAAGCACACGTCGGCGAGGTCTTCGCGCCGGTAATCGTTTTCGGAAACGCGGGTGACGCGGACCAGTTCCTGGGCGCGCGCGTTGCTGCCGATCGGGATCACCAGCCGTCCGCCGATCTTGAGTTGCGCGAGCAGGGATTCCGGAATCTTCGGCCCGCCGGCCGCGACCACGATGGCGTCGTAGGGCGCATGATCTGGCCAGCCGCGCGTGCCGTCGCCGTGCAGCACGTGCACATTGTCGTAGCCTTGTTCGGCGAGCGCGCCGGCCGCCTTTTCCGCAAGCTGCCCGATCCGTTCGACCGTGTAGACCTCGCCCGCGATCTCGGCGAGGACGGCGGCCGCGTAGCCGGAGCCGGTGCCGATTTCGAGAACCTTTTCCCCGCCCTCGAGCAGCAGCGCCTCGGCCATCAGCGCGACGATATAGGGCTGCGAAATCGTCTGCCCCTCGGCGATCGGCATGGGCGAGTCTTCGTAGGCGAATTCCTGCAAGGTCCCGGGCAGGAAGGTCTCGCGTCGGACCTTGCGCATCGCCAGGAGAACGCGGGTCGATCGCACGCCGCGCGCGACGATATGGTGCTCCACCATCTCGTCGCGCAGGTGGGCGAAATCAAATTTGGGCTTGCGTTTCGCGAGCGCCATGGCCGAAACGCTAGCCAATCGGCGTCCGACCGCATTGACCGGCGTCAATCGGGGATGCGGCGATTTGGCTGCTGCATTGCGCCAAAATGCGCGAAACGCAGCCAGCCCGAAATTTCCTTCTAGACTGAACCCCGACAACGAAATTGACCACAGGGCCTTGAGGTGTCAGCTTTTATTGTGCTTTTGCGGCTTTGCGTCCAGTCTCGTGAGCCTATATGAGTGTTAACCGGGACGACCATTCCGCAGGCCTCTCGGCATTTGTCCAAGGTCACCGATGACGCTTCGCCCTGTCAGCCTCGACGACAAATACGATCTGGCCCAGAGCCGCGTGCTGGTAACCGGTTATCAGGCGCTGATCCGCGCCTGCCTGATGCAGAAAGAACGCGACCGCCGCGCCGGGTTGAATACCGCCGGGTACCTGACCGGCTACCGCGGCTCGCCGCTCGGCGGCCTCGATCAGCAATTCATGCGCGCCGGCCGCCAGCTTAGCCAGGCCGACATCAAGTTCCAGCCAGGCATCAATGAGGAACTCGCTGCCACCGCGCTCTGGGGCACCCAGCAGGCCGAATTGCGCGGCGAGGGCAAGTTCGATGGCGTATTTGGCATGTGGTACGGCAAGGGCCCGGGCGTCGACCGTTCGGGCGATGTGTTCCGCCACGCCAATCTCTCAGGCACCGCCAAGAATGGCGGCGTGCTGGCGCTGATGGGCGACGACCATACCGCGGAATCCTCCACCACCGCGCATCAGTCGGAATTCCATTTCGTCGACGTGATGATGCCGATCCTCAACCCGGGCGGCGTGCAGGAAATTATCGACTACGCGCTCTACGGTTGGGCCATGTCGCGCTTCACCGGCGCCTGGACCGCGCTCAAATGCATGCACGAGACGGTGGAGTCGACCGGCGTCGTTGACGGCAGCCTCGATCGCATGAAACTCGTGATGCCGACCGATTTCCGCATGCCCGAGGGTGGTTTGAATATCCGCCTCACCGATACCATCCTCGGCCAGGAAGCGCGCCTGCACGATTTCAAGCGCGATGCCATGCTCGCCTTCGTGCGCGCCAACAAGCTCAACAAGATCGTCACCTCCGGCGGGCGCAATCCGAAGATCGGCATTATCACTACCGGCAAGGGCTATCTCGACGTGCGCCAGGCGCTCGACGAACTTGGGCTAGACGAAGTGAAATGCAACGACCTCGGCCTGCGCATGTTCAAGATCGCCTGCGTGTGGCCAATCGGGCGCCAGGAGCTCGCGGAATTCGCGCAGGGGCTCGATCTCATTATCGTGGTCGAGGAGAAGCGTTCGCTGATCGAAGTGCAGGTGCGCGAGGAACTTTACGGTACCGCCAATCAGCCTGTTTGCATCGGCAAGAAGGATGAGCAGGGCAACTGGCTATTCCCGGTCAAGGGCGCGCTCGATCCGAACGACGTCGCCGTCTGCATCGGCGAGCGCTTGCTGCGTTACGGTGCCAACGACGAGCTGACAGCCAATGTCGCGCGGCTGAAGGCGGCGCAGCGCGCGCTCAGCGAAACCGTCGATGTCGCCCAGCGCATTCCCTATTTCTGCTCGGGCTGTCCGCACAATACATCGACGCGCGTGCCGGAAGGCAGCCGCGCCTATGCCGGCATCGGCTGTCATTACATGGCGCAATGGATGGACCGCCAGACACTCGGCTACACCCAGATGGGCGGCGAGGGCGCCAATTGGATCGGCGAAGCGCCGTTTTCCAAGCGGCCGCACGTGTTCCAGAATCTGGGCGACGGCACCTACAACCACTCCGGCAATATGGCCATCCGCGCCGCGATCGCGAGCGGCGTGAAGATGACCTACAAGATTCTGTTCAACGACGCGGTGGCGATGACCGGCGGGCAAGCCAATGACGGCGGCCTCACGGTCGATCAGATCGCCCGCCAGGTGGCCGCCGAAGGCGCCAGCCACGTGATCGTCGTCACCGACGAGCCGTGGAAATACCCCAAGGACACCGATTGGCCGCGCGGCTTGACCGTGCATCACCGCGACGAACTCGACGCGCTGCAGCGCGAGCTCACCATGGTGCCCGGCGTGAGCGTGCTGATCTACGACCAGACCTGCGCCGCCGAGAAACGCCGCCGCCGCAAGCGCGGCACCTTCCCCGATCCCAACAAGCGCGTGGTGATCAACGACCTGATCTGCGAGGGCTGCGGTGACTGCGGCGTCAAATCGAATTGCGTGTCGGTGCAGCCGCTGATGACCGAATGGGGCCGCAAGCGCACCATCGACCAGTCGAGCTGCAACAAGGATTATTCCTGCATCAACGGCTTCTGCCCATCCTTTGTCACCGTGCACGGCGCCAAGCTCAAAAAGGGCAAAGGCGTTGCTGAGCCGGAGAACTGGCCGGCGCTGCCTGATCCGCGCCTTCCGCTTACCAACCATCCCTACAGCATTATCGTCACCGGCATCGGCGGCACCGGCATCGTCACCATTGGCGGCATCGTGAGCATGGCCGCGCATCTGGAAGGCAAGGGCGCCGGCGTCATCGACATGGCCGGTCTCGCGCAGAAGGGCGGCGCGGTCTACAGCCATATCCGTATTGCCAACACGCCGGACGATATCCATGCTATCCGCGTCGCCGCCGGCGGCGCCGATCTGGTGCTCGGTGGCGACAGCGTCGTAGTCGGCAGCAAGAAGGTGCTGGGCGCCATCAAGGCGGGCCACACGCGGGTGGTGGTCAATACGGCGGAATTCCTGCCCGGCGATTTCACCCGCAATGCGGACTATTCGCTACCGACCGAGCGGCTCAAGCGCGCGATCACCGGCGCCGCCGGTCCCGGACAGAGCCATTTCGTCGATGCCAGCCGGCTGGCCACTGCGCTGCTCGGCAATTCCATCGGCGGCAATATGTTCATGCTCGGCTACGCCTATCAGACCGGGGCGCTGCCGTTGTCGGCGGAAGCAATCGAGCGCGCGATAGAGATGAACGGCGAGGCGGTGGCGATGAACGTCGCCGCTTTCCGTTATGGCCGCCGCGCGGCGGTCGATCCCGCCGCACTTGAAGCGCTGGTCAAGCCGGCTCCCGCGTTGGTTAACGACTCGCTCAAGCTTTCGCAGTCGTTCGCCGAGACGGTGGACAGGCGCGTCGCGTTCCTCACAGCCTATCAGAGCGCGCGCTACGCGCGTCGCTATCTCGATTGGGTCGAGAAGGTGAAGACCGCCGAAGCCAATAAGGCGCCGGGCCAATGCGCGCTGTCGGAAGCCGTGGCCCGCTATCTATTCAAGCTGATGGCCTACAAGGACGAATACGAGGTGGCGCGGCTTTACACCGACACGTCTTTCGTCGAGCGGGTGAAATCAACCTTCGACGGCGAAAATCTCCATCTCGAATTCCATCTGGCGCCTCCGCTGCTGACGCGGCGCGACAAGGTCACCAGCGAGCCGAATAAGATGTCGTTCGGGCCGTGGCTGCTCGGCGCGTTCCGCGTGCTGGCGAAATTCAAGGTGCTGCGTGGCACTCCGCTCGATCCGTTCGGCTATACCGCCGAGCGCAGAACAGAACGGCGGTTGATCTCAGAGTACTGCGATCTACTGAGCGAGTTCTGCGAACGTCTGACGTCGGACAACCATCACCTCGCCGTTGAACTGGCTGCTCTGCCGGAAAAAATCCGCGGATTCGGTCACATCAAGCAGCGGCACATTGCCGCCGCCAAGGCCGAGCAAGCCGCCTTGCGCGAGCAATTCGGCGCCGGCGCCGCGCCATTTCTCAAGGCGGCGGAATAATTTAGCCACCCCTTGCGACCAAATACCGACCTGCCCAAGGCTTGACCAGCCTGTATCGGTGTTTTCATATTGTGGCAACAATAACGCCCGCAAAGGCGGTGGGGGGTTAAGAAGCCGCGCCACGTACGAGCTCGGCCGTATGGGAGGAACAGGCTGTGGCGACGATTGCCGCCGCTCCGGCGGATACATTTCCTAAGCTATTGGTTCGCAACGCTAATTTGTACGGCGCGCGGCCGGCGATGCGGCAAAAGGATCTCGGCATCTGGCAAACTTGGACCTGGGCGGAGATGCTCG
>DATISB010000019.1:0-7146 GCA_035469145.1 Pseudolabrys sp. | reverse complement strand
TCGAACCCCTCGAAGACCGGCCGGTTTCCGCAGAATCCCTTGTATTCAACGCGCAGGCTCGTTTCGCCCCAATGCCGGATCTCCGATTCGATTCTGAGAATCTCTTCGTGGGTCGCCGATGCGAGGAACCGAGCATTGGCCTCGACGATCGGGATGCCGACAATGCCAAATGCTTCGCGCATCGCCCGCACGCTCTGCCCGGCGTCACGGAGAAGTCCCTGAAAGGCGCTGTCCATCCAATAGAAATATTTCGGATAAAAGACGATACCCTGTTCGTCGCAATCGCCCCATACGATCCGCACCTCGATTTGCGATCTCATATTTTTCACGCTACCCGAATGCCGCCGATCAATCCGGTTGATACCTGGTTCCGATCGCCGGCTTGCTTTGCCCGAGGCCGGGCAGCTCCCAGACGCCGGCGCCGCCGGGATTGATATCCGCGGCAATATCGACGTCGATGAGATAGGGCTTGTTCGCGGCAATGCCTTTGCGAATGGCCTCGGCCAGGTCGCCGGCGCGATCGACGCGCACGCCCTCGACACCGCACGAGCGCGCCATGGCGGCAAAGTCCGGATTATAGCGTTCGCCCGTCAATGGATTGTGGAAGTCGGTCGCCAGCTCGCGACCTTTCAGGTAGCCGCGTTGCAGGCCGCGAATGGACGCATAGGCATAATTATTCCAGACCACCCAGACGACGGGCAGGTTGTACTCCACCGCGGTGCCCAGCACGTTGGCGTGCATGAAGAACGCGCCGTCGCCGCACACCGAAACGCACGGACGGTCGGGCGCGGCGAATTTGGCGCCCAGCACACCGGCGACGCCAAAGCCCATCGGCCCAAAGCCCATCGAGCCGATCAATGAATCCGGGCGCTTGGGCTTGCAAAAGCTCAACAGCCAATTGTGATGCACGCCGATATCGCTGACCAGGATGGCGTCTTCGGGCAGTGCCTTGTCGATCTCCAGCGCGGCACGCTGCGGGTTGATCGGCGTGGTGTCATCTGAGAAGCCGGGCGCGACGAACTTGTCCCATTCCTTGCGGTAACCGTCGATCGCCTGTAGCCATTTCTGCCGCGCATCGGCGCGCTTGTTCAAATCGGCGCGGCGATCGAGTTCGGCCAGCACCTGACGAAGAAATGTGCGGACATCGGCCATCAAGCCGAGCGCCACCGGATAGTTGCGTCCGATTTCTTCCGGATCGATGTCGACGTGGATGAGCAGCGTCGGCGGAATGGTGAAGGAATAGCCCGGAATCCAGGAACTCGAGGTGCGGTCGTCGAAGCGCACGCCGAGCGCCAGCAGCACGTCGGCCTGACGGGTAGCGTGGTTGGCCTGGTAGTGTCCGCCGCGTGCCACCAGACCGAGCGCGAGCGGATGATGGGTGTCGATGGCGCCGAGGCCGCTGGCGGACGACGCCACTGGAATCTGCAACCGCTCGGCCAGCCGCAGCAGCTCGTTGCAGGCGCCGCCCCAGCGCGCGCCCTGGCCGACGATCATCACCGGGCGTTCCGCGGCCAGCAGCATGTCGACCGCCTTGACCACGCCGTCCGGATCCGCGCCGCACCGGCTCGAGATATTGGCGCTCCATTCCTGTGGGTTCGGCGCTTCCTCGGCGGACGCTTCCATGAACACGTCGAACGGCACATCGAGCACGACCGGGCCCGGCCGTCCGGTCACCATGGTCTTCCAGGCTTGCCGAACCGCGAGCGGTACCATCTCGCCGCGCGTCGGCTGGAACACCTTCTTGCAGTAGGAGCGCACGGTCGACGGGAAATCGGCCTGATAGTGGCGATAAAGTTCCTGGAAGGCGCCGCGGTTGAACTGGCTGGTCGGCACGTTGCCGGTCACCGCCATGAACGGCACGGAATCGAGAAAGGCGTTGCCGAGCGAGATCGGCAGGTTGGCCGAACCGGGACCGCACGAGGTGAAGGTGGCGATCGGCTGACCGGAGACGCGGTAGTAAACGTCGGCCATGAAACCGGCGACGCTTTCATGATGCACCGAGATAGTCTTGATGTCGTTCTTGCGTTCGTACAGCGCGTCGATGAACTGGATATTGCCGTGACCGCACAGGCCGAAGGCGTAAGGCGCTTTCTGCTGGATCAGATAGTCGACGATGACCTGAGCCCCGTTCAGCATATTGGTAGTCGACATCGGAAACGTTCTCCTCACGGTACGCGGCGCCTGGTTTTGGCAGGCGCGCGAAGCTATTTCTCATAATGCTGTACGTCAATTGATATTGTGGTATTTGTCTTCTTCGCGCAAAAGGCCGCACCTGTGAGCACAACATCATGGCGACGACACGCAAATGGTTCATCCGCAACATCGCTGAGGTGCCGTGGCGCCAGTTCCCCGATCATTTCGGCGGCGCGCTGTCGAAGCCGCTGGTGATGCCGGAGACCGCGGGCTCGCAAGCTATCGACTATCGCATCTCGATGTATCAGCCGATGGCCTATGTGAAAGTGCACCAGCACAAGGTGCAGGAACAGGTCTATCACGTGATCGAGGGCGAGGGCCTGATGCACATCGATGGCAAGGATCATGTCGTGCGCAAACACGATTACATCTTCCTGCCGCCGGGCGTCGATCATTCGATCTCGAACACCGGGCTGGTCGATCTGGTGTTTCTTGTTGTGACTTCGCCGGTGAGCGATGAGGTGGAGAAGTAGTCGCCCTCAAGCCGTCATCCTGAGATGGCCGCAAAGCGGCCCTCGAATGATGAACGGCCCGGGCCGTCGCCCTTCGAGGCACGTTTCGCTCGCACCTCAGGGTGACGTACCAATCTCCTTCGCCGCATTTCTCCCCGCGCGCCGTCCGGACGCGAACGCCCAGCCGAGATGATGGCCGTGGCCCTTGAGCAGCAGGCCGCCTTGCCCGGTCGAACCAGCCGCGTACAGCCCGTCGATCGGCTTGTCGTTTGCATCAAGCACACGATGCTCGTGGTCGACGGCGAGCCCGCCTTCCGCATGCACGAACACCGCGCGCAACGGCCCGAGCGCCACATAGGGCCCGTCGCCGAGCGGCGGCCGGTTGCCGGCGCTTGCATTATGCGCGCGCATAGTCTCGGCCAACGCCGCCGCCGGCATTGAGAGCTTGCTTGCCAATCCGTCGAGCGTTGCGCCCGCGTTGAAAATATCCGCGCGATTGCGCCGGTAGTCGTCGACATAGGCATAAGCGACGCCGGGCGCGGTCGAGATGAAATGCGGCCAGCCGGAAAAAAGCGCCGCCATGCGCCGGTCGAGCAGGATATAGCCGACCTTGTCGGGCTGATCCGGCAAGGCGTATGCCGGTTTGTCTAGCTCGTCGGTGAAGCGCTGCCCAAGCTTGTTGATCAGGATCGCGCCCTCGGCGAACAGATCGGGCGACGGCGCCAGCGCCGTGGTCACGAAGCTCATGACGAACGGGCGCAACAGCGCGCTCGGCATGTGTTCGAGCGACCACGCCATCAGGTTCGCCAGCACACGCCACGGCGGTAGGCTCAACAGAATGTTACGCCGCTGCGGCGGCACGAAGCGCAATTCCGGCCCGAGCGCGAGATCGCCGTTGACGATGCGCGCGCCGAGCCGCAGGGCCAGCTTCTGTCCATCGCCGGTCGCGGTCACGTTGACGCCATCGATCTTAGCCTCCTGAGGCCCCATGAATTGCGCCTTCAGTTCCGGATCGCTGGTGAAATCGCCGGTCGCCAGCACGATGCCGCCGCGCGCGCGAAAGCGGCGCGCTCCGTCCACCGTCTCGCAGTCGATCGCAACAACGCGGCCATGCTCCACGACCAGGGCGGTCGCGCGCGCACCGCATTGAATGGTGACGCCGGCGCGCCGCGCCGCCCTTGCGAGATTGGTGATGAAAGAAAGTGAGTTGGGCAGCACATTGTGCATGCGCGGCTTGCTGTGCGGCGGCTCCGGCATCGGGCCGTAGAAGCGGACGCCATGCTTGAGCAGCCAGCGGAACGTTTCCGGCATGGCGTCGGCCAGCACGCGGCGCAGCGCCGGATTGTCGCGCGCATCGAGATCGCCGTTGAAGCCGGCCATGTCGCGCCAGTGCTCCGCAGACGTGTCGACAATGCCCTTGCACGCCTGGTGCGGCGTGCCGCTCGCGGTCACCGAGCCGACTGACCAGGCGGTCGAGCCGCCAAGTGCTAAGTTTTTCTCGAGCAGCACCACATCGCGCTGAAGCGCGCGCGCCTCGATTGCGGCCGCCAGCCCGCTGCCGCCGCCACCGACGACAATGATGTCGAAGGTGGCTTCAGCCGTCACGGAGACTGCTTGGCGCGTTGGCCGGCGGTGGTGCCGGCGATCTTGCCGAACACGGCGCCGTTCATCAGGCCGGTGCCGCCGGGATAGTTGAAATAGAATAACCCGCCGACCAGTTCACCGGTCGCGTACAGCCCCGGGATCGCTGCCCCGTCGGTGTCCATGACGCGCGCGCTGGTGTCGATCTTGAGGCCGCCGAAGGTGAAAGTGAGCCCGCAGGTCACGGCATAGGCCTCGAATGGCGGCTGATCGATGGTGGTGGCCCAATTCGACTTCGGAACCGCGAGCCCCCGGGTGCCGCGCCCATCCTTCACATTCGGGTCGAACGGCACCTCGGTCATCACCGCCTTGTTGTACTCCTTGATGGTCGCCAGCGCCTTTTCGGGGTTCACGTCTTCCATCTTCTGCACCAGTTCTTCCAGCGTATTGGCGCGGATCTTGGTGACCCGCTTGATGCGGTATTCGTCGCGCAGCATCGGGATGATCTTATTGTCGAACACCTGGTAGCAGAACTGCTTGGGCTGCATCAGGATCACGCGACCGTTCTTGGCGTAGGTGTAGTTGCGGAAGTCAGAGCCCTCGTCGAGGAAACGCTCGCCGTTGGCGTTGATCATGATGCCCCACGGATAAGAGTGCTTCTGGAAATTGTCGCCCACCGTCAGATCGCCGAACTCCGGCGCATTGCGGTCCCAGGCGACCGCGTGGCCGCCCGACCAGTTGCCGGTCGGCATCGCGCCGATTGCGAGCGCCATGTTGATGCCGTCGCCAGTGTTGAAGCGCGTGCCGCGGATCTTGGCAAGTTCCCAGCCGGGCCCGAGATAGCGCGTGCGCATCTCGGCATTGGCCTGGAAGCCGCCGGCCGCGAGCACCACACCCTTGGCCCGCACTTCGACGGTGTGGCCATGGTGCTTGACGCGTACGCCCTTGACGCCGTCGTCGTCGGCGATCAGCGCAAAGGCGCGGGCGCCGTAGGCGATGGCGATATTGTTCTTGCACGCGATCTTGGTCAGCGCATCCACCAGGCCCGGTCCGCCGCCCACGGCCTCCACCGTGAGGCCGCCCCAAAACTTGAACATGCCGCCGATCTTGTAGGCCTGCCGTCCCCAGATTGGTATGAAGCGCACGCCCTTGTCGCGCAACCACAGCATGGTCGCCTTGCTGCGCTTGATCAGAATTTCGCACAGGTCGGGATCGGTGCGGTATTCGGTAATGCGGCCCATGTCGTCGAAAAACTTTTCCTCGGTATAAGTGCCGAAGTCGGATTTCGCGACCTCCTCGTCGGAAAGATCTGGCATCAGCGCGCGCAAGTCCTCGACGCCGTCATAGACGCAGCGGAACGCGCCGGCGGTGAACCGGCTGTTGCCGCCGGCCTCGTCTTCCGGCGCACGCTCCAGCACCAACACCGAAACGCCTTGCTCGGCCGCAGCCAGGGCGGCGCAAAGTGCGGCATTGCCGCCGCCGACGACGATCACATCCGCGGAAGGGGGTAACGCTGTGCTCATGACGTTTCTTGAACCTCAGTTTGGATTTTGTCGAAACCTAGTACCGCGAGTTTGTTGGCGCTGGCAATGATATCGCGGTCTGGATCGCGCGAGATGATCTCCAGCATCGTGCGTGCGGTATAGTCCACCGCCGCCAGCGCGCGCGGCACTTGTGCGAAGGGAACCGAGCCAAGGCCGACCGGATCGTGACGATAAGCCTGTTGGCCGGTATCCGACAAATGCACCAGCGCAAGCCGCTCGCGGCATTGCTGGAGGCCGGCGGCGAAATCCTCTCCGATGAAATGCGCGTTGGCGATGTCATACACGATGCGTATTTTGTCGTTGCCGTATTGCTTGAGCGCAGCGAGCAGGCTGCCGATCGCCGGCAGGAATGCGAACGGCATGTTCTCGACCCACAGCGCCGTGCCGCCTGCCGCGGCCACCGGGCCGAGCCGGTCGAGCGCGTGAAAGAAATGTCCAATCAGCTCGGAGGCGTCGGCGGGAAAAAGCGGGTTGGCTTTGCCGGGACCGATCACGACCCCGCGCGCGCCGAGCTCGCCGGCGAGCCGCACGGTTTCGGTCAACAGATTGAGCGAATAGGCGCGCATCTCTGCTGCTGCGCCGGCCACGTTGATGTCGATGTTCGGCATGTTGAGCGCGGTAAGTTGCAGGCCGCGCTGGTCCATCGTTCGGCGGATCGCGCTGCGCTGTTCGGCCGACAATTCCGCCGGCCACAGATGGCCCGGGTGCACCATCAGCTCGAATTCCTGGAATCCGAAGTCCGCGAGCTGCGCCAGGCAGGCCTCGGCGCCGTGCGACCGCATATAGGAATATGTGTTGCACCCAAACATGGACGCGTGGACGTTTGGCTCTCGATTCACTGATGCGCGCTCATGTCTGTGATCCGGCTGACGCCGCCGTCTGCGCGGCAATTGCCACTCATAAAGCTGGCCACGCTTGAGTCAATCACTTCCGACATTGTGAGTGACCATTTGTCATTCCGAAATAACGGGTGTTAAGGTCTCTCATCGGCCGCTCGAACCAAGGAGGCATCGCATGACCTCGTCTTCTGCCCTCAAACGCGCCGATGACGCGAGCCCGACCGAGATTCCGATGCTGATCGGCGGCGAATGGCGCACCGCGTCCGAGACCTACGAGGTGTGCACCGGCGGGGTTATCATCAACAGCAGCTCGACCTGGCGCACCGATCAGCTCACCTATGGCGGCGTAAAGGACTCAGGCATCGTCCGCGAGGGCCCGCGTTATTCCATCCGCGATATGACGGAACAGCGCATGGTGTTGTTCAATTACTAGCCCAAGCTTGAAGAACGGTCGCTTTTGGCGTTGACAGCGGCCCACCGCTCCGGAAAGATCGTTCAACAATAAAACAACGTCTCTCACATCATCGCATACGCGGG
>DATISB010000018.1:0-58611 GCA_035469145.1 Pseudolabrys sp. | reverse complement strand
GTGCTCGTGGATGTCTTTCTGGATCGCCTTGATGCGTTTTAGGTCTTCCGGTTTCTCCGGCAGGAACGGATCGAGCATCACCTTGCGCTCGCCGGCGGTGTAAATCCGGCGCTCCACGCCGAGCTTTTCCATGAGCTTGGGAAAGCCGAACGAGCCGCCGACCACGCCGATCGAGCCGATGATGGAAAATTGATCGCAAATAATCTCATCGCCGGCGCAGGCCAGCATGTAGCCGCCGGAGGCGCCGACATCCTCGACGAAGGCGATAACCGGCAGTTTCTTTTCCTGGGCCAGTTGCCGGGTGCGGCGAAAGATCAGATGCGACTGTGCGGGCGAGCCGCCCGGCGAGTTGACGATCAGCGCCACGGCGCGCGCGTTGCGGATTGAGAACGCACGCTCCAGCGAGCGGGCGGTCGAGGACAGCATCAGCCCGGGTCGCAGCGGCGTGACCACACCGATGACGCCGGATAGCCGCACCACCGGCACCACCGGGATGTCGGCGCGAAAGCGCGCCGGCACCAGCTTGCGCAGAAGCTCGAGCGTGCGCTTGAGGATGTCGGGCATCGGTTGGGTCGCGGCGGGCGCCATTCCGGGCAGTTAGGCATCATTGGAACCCAAGTCAAAGCCTGCCAGCGACCGGCCGCGGGCGGCCTCCCCTTAGATGCAATGCAGCAAAAAGTGCATTCCTGACCAAGAAATGCTCTCCATTGCCTATTATTTAACTTTGGAATGCTTTTTGCGTTGCAGTGCGTGCCGGCAAGCTGACGGCTATTGAAAGAGGCTGATTGATGGATCCCAAGCTCACCATACTGTTCCTACTAATCAGCAGCGTTATTGGGCTTTCGCATCTCAACGACGAGAATCTGGACCGCATGCGGCGCCAGCTCGTCATCCGGCGTTGGCGCGAATTCATGCCGGGGCGGCGCAAATCCTAGGCAAAAGAGCCAGCGTTTACGTATCAGTAATACTCAGAGTTCCCCCGCCACGCAGGACGGCCTCCGCAGCCGCGTTTGGCTTGCCGTTCTGGTCGTTCAGGATGAGGCCGGGATAAGTCACCGGCACGCCGCCGCCCGATTTCACCGCGCGCACCAGCACGCGAATCGCGGGCGCATCGAGGCGCGGATAAACCGGCAGCACGGCGATGCCGCCGATCTCAGCCGTCAGTGCGCTCTGCACCTCGGCCAGCGCATCGGCGCGCCAGATCAAGGTCAGCACCCCTTGCGGCTTGAGCAGGTGCGCGGCACTCGCGATCCAGCGCCGCAACAGGCCTGGCGTCGCCGCATGCGCGAGGCGCCGACGCGGATCGGGTGACAGGTTCTGCCGGGTCGCATCGTGGAACGGCGGATTCATCAGCACGCGATCGGCGCAGCCAGGCGTAAGGCCTGCCGCCGCGAGTGCTTGCGTATTCTCGACATCGAGAGTGAGCATATCGACGCGATCGTCCAATTTGTTGAGCCGCGCATTGCCAGAGGCCAGCGCGCACAGTGCCGCATCGATCTCGACCAGCGTGACCTTCAATCCCGCCACCCGCGCCGCCAGCGCTAGGCCGGCGGCACCGACGCCGGCGCCGAGGTCGACCGCATGCTCGCCGGCGCGGCCACCGGTTGCGGCGGCCAGTAAAATCGCATCATGGCCGACGCGGTGGCCGCGCAGCGGCTGGCGCAAGCGCAGCCTGCCGCCGAGCACCGCATCTTCGCTGGTTTCGAGGACGTCAGTCCGCATCGGGACGCAGCTCCTTGCTGAGCCCGGCGTCTTGCAGGATCTGCCGCGACGTGAGCTCGTGCCGTTCGGCCACCAGAATCCGCCGTGGCAATACACCGAGCGAGCCTTCCAGCACGCTCATGTTCTGGTCGAGCACCATGGGACGAATGCCGGCGCCCTCAAGCAGGGCCACCACTGCCGAGACCAGAACCATGTCATTGGTGCGAATGAGTTCGCGCAATTCGCTTTGTTCCTGTTGCCTCGCAGACATCGATTTTATAAGGCACTATTCTACGTCGTTTGGCATCTCTGCCGACAATGGAATTTCAAACACCTATGTCCATTATATATCGTGTTTTGGCGGCGATACGCAGACCGGATGCCTCGCAGCCATTCCAGCGGCTGGTGCCGTTCAATTGGGGCGGCGAACTGCTAGTCATCTGCCTCAGCATGCTGGCGTCGCTCCTGGTCGCGGGGTTCTGGTATCCATACTGACATATTGCCGACATGGATTTCTGGGTGGTCTACAACGCGTTCCTGCTCAACGTTCCGTTGCCGCAGGAATATTTCGATCATACCGGTTATCTGTCGATCCTGCTGCTGAGCTATTGGCTGCGCGCCCTGCACGGCCTCGGCATCGTCCATGTCATTTCACTGACCGCGCTGCCGCCGGTGAGCGATGCAGCCGGCCAGGATTCCTTCCAAGCAGGCGCTGGAGAGGCCGCGCCGGCCGACCCGCCGAATGCATCTGATACGAGCATCGCGAACGCCGATCGAACGCGCGACATCGACCGTTCCGTCGGACGAGTCGTCGTCAACGAAGATCAACTCCAAATCGATATTTTTCAGCGCTGTGCGCAACTGGTCGAATAGAACCGACAAGTTGTCGCGCTCGTTTTAGGTTGGAACAATGATGCTCATTTTCGGTGCCGATCGCGGCGGCTCGCTTGTCCGGCAACGTTTGCGTCAGCTGCAGCATTGGCGCCCAATAGTACAGCCGTGTCTGATTGAATGAACTGCAAAATCTCCGCCCCCCAAACGCCCGGCCAATGGCCGGTAAGCCAAAAATAATAATGCAGCACAGGGGCGATATTGAAAGCAATACTTGCGTCAGCAAAGCTTAAATACGCGACATGGCTAGACGCTCAGAACGATTGCGCTCGGCCGCAGCGAGGAATTTAACGGGTCGAGCATTTCCCCTACTGCAAATCGCAATATGACGGTTTTAGCGTCGCCGGCGTTCCTCACCCGGCGCCCGGTGCGCCAGATAGGCGAGCAGCTTCATCTCGCGGCGCCCGCGCGTCACCGTGTCGAGCACCAGCCCGATGGCGACGGACAAAAATGCCAAAATAATCAAACCGGTTGCGAGCACGGCGGTCGGCAGCCGCGGCACCAGACCGGTTTCCAGGTAGGTGACTACGACCGGGATCGCGCATCCAATGGACGCAATCATCAGTGCCAGACCGATGCCGGTGAAAAACGGCAGCGGGCGCTCAGCGCGATACAGCTTGACGATGGTGCGCAGGATGCGGAAACCGTCGCGCCAGGTATTGAGCTTGGAGGCCGAACCTTTTGGCCGCGCGTAATAGGGCGTGTCGATCTCCGCCACCGCCAGCCCCAATTCCAGTGCGTGGATGGTGAGCTCGGTCTCGATCTCGAAGCCGCCGGACAGCACCGGAAAGGATTTCACGAACCGGCGCGAGAACACCCGATAGCCCGACAGCATGTCGTTGAAGGTGGGGCCGAACACGGACGCCACAAAACTGGTGAGCAGCCAGTTGCCGGCGCGGTGGCCGGCGCGATAGGCGGCTTGCTCGCGATCGACCCTGTTGCCCACCACCATGTCGAGCCGGCCATCAAGCAGCCGCTCGATCATGGCGGCGACACTCGGCGCGTCGTAGGTGGCATCGCCGTCCACCAGCACGTAGATGTCGGCCTCCACGTCGGTGAACATGCGCCGCACCACGTAGCCTTTGCCCTGGCGCTTTTCCTGGTAAACCTCGGCACCGGCAGCGTGCGCCGCTGCGGCGGTATTGTCCGTCGAATTGTTGTCGAATACGAAGATCGTGGCGGTGGGCAGCACGGCGTGGAAGTCCTTTACAACATTCGCGATTGCCACCTCCTCGTTGTAGCAAGGCACCAGCACGGCGATCGTGTACTGGTCGAAGCGGCCCGACTTAGGCGCGGCCGAGGTTGCAATTCGTTTTGCCAATCGGAGCCCCCTTGCCCATCACACGCGTCAATTTGCGGTAGACCGATAATCTAACGCACTTGCCCCGTTAACACAGCGTTTCTATGCTCGCTTAGTCCTTCAATTCCCGGAGTAACCATTTTGGTGGTCGTCGTCCCCTTTGAAAGCCCGCAAGGCGCCTCGCTCACGCGATTAGCCGATCTGGTGGCACCGGATATGGAGCGCGTCAATACGACGATCCTGGCGCGGACCGGATCGGACGTCGCCATGATCCCGGAAGTCGCCAACCACCTGATCTCCTCGGGCGGCAAGCGGCTGCGGCCGATGCTCACGCTGGCCATGGCCAAGCTCGCCGGCTACTCCGGCGACGGCCATATCAAGTTCGCCGCCGCGGTCGAATTCATGCATACGGCGACGCTGCTGCATGACGACGTGGTCGACGAAAGCGACATGCGCCGCGGCAAGCTCGCCGCCCGCATGCTCTGGGGCAACGAAGCGAGCGTGCTGGTGGGCGATTTCCTGCTCGGCCAGGCCTTCAAGATGATGGTCGAGGTAGGCAATCTGCACGCGCTGGATATCCTATCCTCAGCCGCCGCGGTGATCGCGGAAGGCGAAGTAATGCAGCTCGGCGCCGCCAAGAATACCGCCACCAACGAGGACGAATACATGGCGGTGATCCGCGCCAAGACCGCGGAACTGTTCGCCGCCGCCTGCGAGGTGGGCCCGGCGTTGGCGGTCAAGGACAAGGCCGAGCTTGCCGCCTGCCGTTCGTTCGGCATGAACCTCGGCATCGCCTTCCAGCTGATCGACGACGCTCTCGACTACGGCGGCAAGTCCGCCAAGCTCGGCAAGAACGTCGGCGACGATTTCCGCGAGGGCAAGATCACCTTGCCGGTGGTGCTGTCATTCCGCCGCGGCACCGAAAGCGAGCGCGCGTTCTGGAACCGCACGCTCGGCGAGGGCGAACTCCGCGACGGCGATCTCGACAACGCGATGACGCTCATGGCCAAGCATCACGCCATCGAGGACACGGTCGGGCGCGCCCGCCACTACGGCGCCATCGCCACCGATGCTCTGGCGCTGGTGCCGCCATCCGCGATCAAATCGGCGCTGGAAGAAGCCGTCGCCTTCTGCATCGCGCGCGCGCACTAGTCGGCGAGCTTGCGCATCAGCGCATACTCGGCGATCTAATGGAAGGCAAGATACAGGTTGGACGAGAACGGTCCGAGGTGCAGCCCGGTATAGCCCACCGCCGTGCTCTTTTCGATCTGTGCCGCGAGCCGCCACAGCCGCTTGCGCGTCATCAGGATAAGGTTTTCCTCCTGCGCCCATTTGGACTTTCCGGCGACCCGGCAGGCCGTGCGGAACAAGCCGCCCATAATGGGCGACCGGCAAAGCGGTGTGATGCTCGATCGGGAAGAACCGATTCGGAACGCTGATGAAGACCTGTTGTGCCACCCGGCAAAGTTCGCGCACGAAGAGAGCCTGATGTTCGAAACTGCCGACATGCTCGAGCACCGCATTCGACGTCGCGATTTCAAAGCTGTTGTCGTCGAACGGCAGAGGCGCATTCGGCTCGATGCATACGTATCGCACGTCGGGATAGGCTTGCTGGAAATCGCGGCCGTCGCTCAATCCGCAGCGGTGATGTTGTGGGGATACGGAAAGGCCCGCTCCAAGACATTGGCGCCGTCGTTGATCACATCGGAAACGCCAACGTCGAGCATGCGATCCGTCGGCGCCGGGCGCATGCGCGCCATAAAGTCCTTATAAATGCCGTCACGGGCGGTGATCAGCAGTCGTTCGGTCATGCTGCCCGGAGCACATGAACGCACCACAACCCTGGCCGTGCCAGTAGCAGATTTCTGGATCGCCAACAACAAATCGGGACGAAGGTTAACGCCGCCGCGCATCGCGCGCCCAGTGTCTAAAAAGGCGAGTAACCCGTCGCGGGGTCGCGCTGCAACTGGAGGCGAATATAGGGATCGGGATCCTGGCCGACATACCTGCCATAGGCATAAACCGGCGGCGCGCAGCCGTTCGGCTGCGGCGCCGGGTTGAACAACCAGCCGCCCCAGGAATATTCGTGCGGCTGGGGAGCGCAATGGCGGTACGCCTTGTGCTTGGCGCGCGCGAGAGCCGGATCGGCTGCGATGACGCCCAAAGCCCCGACGAAGGCCGCGACGGCAACCACGATCCACATGAATTTCATTTCCATCTCCTGCTGCGCGGCGCTGCCTATGCGTAAATCGCCAAGCTGACAACGGTTCCCTGCAAAGCGGGCATTTTCAAGGGCTGCTTTTGGGGGTGCCGATGGTAACGGCGCGGACCCACCAGTCCTTGCGCTCGGTCTTGAGCCGTTGCGCCGCCGCGGTGGCCTCGCCGGGCGACACGAATAGCGCAAAGCAGGTCGGCCCCGACCCCGACATGCGGGCGAGCCGGGCGCCCGGCATGAAGCCTAAGGCTTGCAGCACGTCGGCGATCACAGGCACGCAGGCGATTGCGGAATGAGTGAGATCGTTGCCTTGCGCGCCGAGCCATTCGATCAATGCGCCGCGCTCTCGCGGCACGCCGGCGAGCGATGTCTTGCCGCTCGGGCTGCCGGCAAATTTGGCGAACACGTCGCGGGTGGCCAATGGCACGCCCGGATTGACCAGCAGCGCCGCAAGCGGCGGCAGCTCGAGCGCGGCCGAGAGCTCATCGCCGACGCCGCGCATGATACTCGCGTGGGATTCGAGGCAGACCGGCACGTCGGCGCCGACCGCCGGCGCCACTTCCGCAAGCCGCGGATCATCAGGTGCGAGACTCTTGGCGCGCGCGAGCAGTCGCAAAGCCGCCGCCGCATCGGCCGAGCCGCCGCCGAGGCCGGCGGCAACCGGAATGTTCTTCTCAAGCACAAAACGCCCGGCTTTGAGCCCGGCGACGCGCTCGCGCAGGGCGGCGAACGCTTTCAGCACCAGATTGCCGGCAACCGGCCCGCAGGCGGCGGCGAATGGTCCGGTTATTTCGAGCGCGGCATCGCCGCCCGGCAGCAAGCTGAGCGTGTCGTCGAGATCGGCGAACGCCACCAGGCTTTCAAGCCGATGATAGCCATCCGCGCGGCGGCCGAGCACGCGCAATGTCAGATTGATCTTGGCGGGGGCCTTTTCGACCAACACTGCACTCACGCAAGGACCTTAGCCGCCATCGCCGACCTTCTTGCCGGCCTTGGCCTGAGACGACGTCTCGTCCGGCAGCCCGGATTTCATCTTTTCCTCGATCTTCGGCAGATCCTCCGGATCGGGCTTGAGGTCGCGCGCATGCGCCCACTGGAACTTGGCCTCGAGCACGCGCCCGACGCGCCAATAGGCATCGCCGAGATGGTCGTTGATGGTCGGGTCTTCCGGCTTGAGTTCGATCGCGCGCTCGAGCTGCTTGGCCGCTTCCTCATAATTGCCGATACGGAAATAGGCCCAGCCCAGCGAGTCGACGATGTAGCCGTCGTCCGGACGCTGCTGCACGGCGCGCTTGATCATATCCATGCCCTGGTCCAGGTTCACGCCCTGGTCGACCCAGGAATAGCCGAGATAATTGAGCACGTGCGGCTGCTCGGGAAACAGTTCGAGCGCCTTCTTGAGATCGGCTTCCGATTTCGGCCACTGCTTCGAGCGCTCGTAGCAGATGCCGCGGAAATAGAAGATCACCCAGTTCGCTTTTTCCGGATGCGCGATGGTGGCGACGCCCTTGGAATAAACGTCGGCGCATTCGGCGAACTTCTTATGCCCGCGCTGGACGTTGCCCAGCGCCATAATCGCTTCGAGATCGTCCGGGTGTTCCTTGATCAGCGCGTCGAGGTGCTTCTCGGCCTCGTCCGCGCGCTCGAGCGAATCGAGATTGGACGCCATCTGGATCGCGGCATTGCGATGCAGCGGCGAACTCGCCGGGACGCGCTCATAGGCCTTGATCGCCAGCGCCGGCTTCTTGAGCGATTCATAGAGATCGGCGAGCGAGAGCAGCGCCAGCGGATGGTTGGGCGCGAGGTAGAGTGAAAGCTGCAAATAGACCAGGCCGAGATCCTCGCCACCGCGGCGGCCGAGCGAAGCGCCGAGCCCGTAGAGCGCTTCGGCAGCGCCGGCCTGCGCGGTCGTCACCAGCGTCGGCAATTTCTCGTCGGCCTTGAGCTGTTTCATCGCCTCGACCACCAGCGGATGGCGCGGCAGCACCTTGTCGAAGGCCTCGAAAATGTCGAGTGCCTCCTTGGCCGCGCGATTGCGCGACATCCAGCTGCCATAGGCCTCGACCACCCGCAGCGCGGTGGCATCGAGCTTGTAGGCGTGTTCGAGGCGCTTGCCGGCTTCCTTTTTGTTTCCGGCGAGGTCGTAAATCATGCCGGCATGCAGCTCCTTGAATATCGCGTACCATTCCGGCCCGGCCAGCCGGTCGATCGCCGCCACCGCGCCCTTGGTGTCGCCGGTCCCGTACATGGACCAGGCTGAAAGCAGCGTCGCCGTCAGATCGGTGATCGGGCCGCGGATCGACAGCGCCAGATCGCGGCGCGCGGCGGCGTATTGCTTATGCTTGAGCGCGGCCACGCCGAGCACCAGTTCGGCGACGCGATCGTTCTTATCAGCCTGCGCGATGCGTTCGGCATATTTCACGGCTTCGTCGATGTCGCCGCCTACGAGCAGCGACAGGAAGGTGCGGTCGAGCAACTCGCCATTCTTCGGATCGTGCTTGAGCGCGGCGCGGTAATAAGCGGCGGCCGCGGCGGCATCGCGCTCCTGGCCGGCGTGGCGGGCAGCCAGATAGCTGCCCGAGGCCGTCATACCTGAAAGGTCCGGCGCGGCCGGCACCTGGGCGGCAAGTTCGATCGGTGCCGCCACCAGGAATGCGGCGAGCGCGGTGCCGATAATGCACCGGGCGAGGCTCGAAGAAATCACGGGCGATGCTCCAATGAGGCGGATGGCCGCGGGTTGCACGCGAACCGCCAAGTCTGGGCCGAGAATGGCCTTTTTGCGCCGCCCCCGCAAGAATGGCGGCCGCCACACTTAAGTGTTAGGTTGAAAGCCTCGATGTGGCAGCATCGTGGCCACAATGCCGGCCGGCCATCACATGTTCGGATAGTTCGGTCCGCCGCCGCCTTCGGGTGGAACCCAGGTAATGTTCTGATTCGGGTCCTTGATGTCGCAGGTTTTGCAGTGGACGCAATTCTGCGCGTTGATGACGAATTTAGGCGCGCCCGCCTCCTCGACCCATTCATAAACCCCGGCGGGGCAATAGCGCGAAGACGGTCCGGCGAAGAGGTCGTGTTCGGATGTCTTCTGCAGATACATGTCGGCGACGCGCAGGTGCACCGGCTGATCTTCCTCGTGATTGGTGTTGGACAGGTACACCGACGACAGCCGGTCGAAAGTGAGCTTGCCATCCGGCTTGGGATAGGCGATCGGCGTGCATTCCGACGCCGGCTTGAGCGTGGCGCTATCCGGCTTGCCATGCTTGAGGGTGCCGAGCAGCGAGAAGCCGAAAGTATTCATCCACATGTCGAGACCGCCAAGCCCGATGCCGACGAAAGTCCCAAGTTTCGACCACAACGGCTTGGCGTTGCGCACCTTCCACAGGTCCTTGCCGATCGCCGAGGAGCGCCAGGACGTCTCGTAATCGGCAAGCTCGTCATGCTCACGCCCGCCCGCAAGCGCGGCGGCGGCGGCTTCGGCGGCAAACATCCCCGACAGCATGGCGTTATGGCTGCCCTTGATGCGCGGCACGTTCATGAAGCCGGCATCGCAGCCGATCAGCGCCCCACCGGGGAACGCGAGCTTGGGCACTGATTGGTAGCCGCCTTCGGTCAGCGCGCGCGCGCCATAGGCGAGGCGCCTAGCCCCCGCAAAGGTGTCGCGCACCAGCTTGTGAGTCTTGAAGCGCTGGAATTCCTCGAACGGCGACAGATACGGGTTGGTGTAATTGAGATGCAGCACGAAACCGACCGACACCAGATTGTCGTCGAAGTGATAGAGAAACGAGCCGCCGCCAGTCCGCCCATCGAGCGGCCAGCCGAACGAGTGCTGCACCAGCCCCTTGCGGTGCTGCTCGGGCGCGACCTGCCAAAGCTCCTTGAGGCCAAGCCCGAATTTCTGCGGCTCGCGTCCGTCGCTGAGTCCAAACTTGGTGATCAGCTGCTTGCCGAGATTGCCGCGCGCGCCTTCCGCGAACAGTGTGTATTTGGCGCGCAGCTCCATGCCGCGGGTGAATGCGTCCTTGAGCGCGCCGTTTTTGCCGACCCCCATGTCACCGGTGGCGACGCCGGCGACCGCGCCGTTATCGTCGAACAGGACTTCCGCGGCGGCAAAGCCCGGATAGATTTCGACCCCGAGCGCTTCCGCCTTGGTGGCCAACCAGCGGCAGACACTACCGAGTGAGACGATGAAATTGCCATGGTTGTTCATCAGCGGCGGCATCGCGAAATTCGGCAGCCGCAGCGCGCCACCGGCCGAAAACCAATAGAAGCGGTCGTCGCTGACCGCGGTCTTGACCGGGGTCTCCTCGCCGCGCCATTCCGGCAGTAGGCGGTCGAGCCCGACCGGATCGATCACCGCGCCAGAGAGAATATGGGCGCCAACCTCGGAGCCCTTCTCAACGATCACCACGGAGATATCCGGATTGATCTGCTTGAGGCGGATGGCGGCGGACAAGCCCGCCGGGCCGGCGCCGACAATCACCACATCGAATTCCATCGCCTCGCGGGCAGGTAGGTCGGCCATGCACGTCTCCTCGCTCCGATATTCCACTTTTGCACTGCGGGGGCAATCGCGCGCTTGCCGTGCTAGGGTTCGATCATGCCGCCTGCCCGCGAAAAATCGGCCCGCGACCTGCTCGACTTCTACCTGGAAGCCGGTGTTGATGCCCTGGTCGGCGAAGCACCGGTGGACCGGTTTGCGCCCGAGACAGTCGCGCCGCCCGCCCGCGCGCCACAGCCGGTGGTACTGCCGAGCGACCTCGAAATCAAAGGCCGCGCCAGTCCGCCCGTCGCACCAATCGCGCCCGATGAGGCCGCCATGGCCGCACGCGCGGCGGCTAAAACCGCCGAGACCCTCGACGAGCTGCGCGCCATTCTGGAGAAATTCGACGGCTGCGCGCTAAAGGCGACCGCCACGCAACTGGTGTTCGCCGACGGCAATCCGAAGGCGCGCGTGATGCTGGTAGGCGAAGCGCCCGGCCGTGACGAGGACATCGAAGGCCTGCCCTTCGTCGGCCGTTCCGGCAAGCTGCTCGACCGCATGCTGGCGGCGATCAGCCTCGACCGCACGAAAGTCTACATCGCCAACATCGTGCCCTGGCGGCCGCCCGGCAACCGCACGCCGACGCCACAGGAATCGCAAATCTGTCTGCCGTTCATTTTGCGCCAGATCGAACTCGCCGATCCCGACATCCTCGTGTGCCTTGGCGGCCCGTCGGCGCAGACGCTGCTCGGTATCAAGGAAGGCATCACCAAGACGCGCGGGCGCTGGTTCACCTTCAACACCGGCAAACGCGAGATCAGCGCCATGCCGACGTTCCATCCAGCGTTTTTGCTCCGCAGCCCACTGCAGAAGCGTTTCGCCTGGCGCGATTTCCTGGCGATCAAGAAGGCGTTAAGCCAATAGTTATCCCTACACCGCGAACTTGATCGCGAACAGCACCGCCAGCATGATCACCGCCGGCGAGGCCTCCGCCACCTTGCCGGAGATCAGCTTGGCCAGTGCATAGGTGATGAAGCCCAGCCCGATGCCGGTGGCGATCGAATAGGTCAGCGGCATAGTGATTGCCGTCACCACCGCCGGCGCATATTCGGTGATGTCCTCCCAGTCGATTTCGGAGAGGCCGCGCGCCATCACGCAGGCGACATAGAGCAGCGCCGCCGAGGTAGCGTAGGCCGGTATCATGCCGGCAAGCGGGGCGAACAGCAGCGAGAGCAAGAAGAAGATCGACACAAAGGCCGCGATCAGGCCGGTGCGACCGCCGGCCGAGATGCCGGCCGCCCCCTCGATGTAGCTTGTGGTAGTGGAGGTTCCGATCGCGGCGCCGAACATGGCGGTGAAGCTGTCGGAGATCAGCGCCTCCTTTATGCGCGTGAGCTTGCCGTTCTTCATCAGCCCGGTGCGGTGGGTGACGCCGATCAGCGTGCCGGCGTTATCGAACACGTCGATGAACAGGATCGAGAACACCACGATCAGGAACGTGCCTTCGAACACGCGCGAGAAATCGAGCTGCAGCAAGGTCGGCGCAATCGAGGGCGGCAGCGACACGATGCCGGAATAATGCGCCAGACCGAAAGGCAGGCCGATGATGGTGACCGCCAGAATGCCGATCAGCGTGCCGCCGATGATGCGGCGATAGTTGAGCGCGATGATCAGCACGAAGCCGAGCAGCATCAGGGCGGCCACCGGGTTCTTCAGGTCACCTAGCGTGACCAGCGTCGCCGGCTGGGCGACGACGACCTTGGCTTACTCCAGCGCGATGATGCCGAGGAACAGGCCGACGCCGGCCGAAACCCCGAGCTTGAGATTTTGCGGAATCGACTCGATCACGTATTGGCGGATGCGGAATACCGAGATCAGGAAGAACAGCACGCCGGAGCAAAACACCGCGGCGAGCGACTGCTGCCATGTGTATTTGTAGGTCAGCACCACGGTGAAGGCGAAGAAGGCGTTGATGCCCATGCCGGGCGCTAACGCGATCGGATAATTGGCGTAGAGCGCCATCACCATGGTACTTACCGCGGCAGTGACGCAGGTGGCGACGAATACCGCGCCCGGGTCCATGCCGTCCTTGCTCAGGATCGCCGAATTGACGAACACGATGTAGACCATGGTGAGGAATGTGGTCAGCCCGGCGATGAATTCGGTGCGGATGTCGGTGCCCTGCTCCTTGAGCCCGAAATACTTCTCCAGCATCGCGGCGCCCGGCATTTCGCTTCTTGCCGCCGCTTTCGCTACCGATTGCTTTGCCCGCTTGGCCATGGTGCCCCCCTCCGCCGGCTGCCTCAACTGGCAAGCCTAGCCCGAGCGCCGGCCGCCCGCAGGGCGACTGTGGAAGCAGTGGATACCCCACCGGGGCTTGCCCGCTACAATTTGGCGCAGGGGCGGAACTGGATCGGCTCGTAAAGTCTTTATGGTTTGGATTAAAATCGCGCCGCGGGGGATGCCCGCACGGAGGCCGCAATGGATTTTGATCCTGTCCTGCTGGCCCGCCTGCAGTTCGCCTTCACCATCATTTTTCACATCATCTTCCCGAGCTTCACCATCGGGCTGTCGGCCTATATCGCCACGCTGGGCGCGATCTGGCTGCGTACCGGCGAGCAGCGCTACCAGCGGCTGATGCGGTTCTGGACCAAGATCTTCGCGGTCTCCTTCGCCATGGGTGTGGTGTCGGGGATCGTGCTGTCCTACCAGTTCGGCACCAATTGGAGCCGCTTCTCGGTATTCACCGGCAACGTGCTGGGGCCGCTGCTCGGCTACGAGGTGCTGGCGGCGTTCTTCCTGGAGGCGACTTTCCTCGGCGTGCTGCTGTTCGGCTTCAACCGGGTGCCGCCATGGGTCTATGTGCTGTCGGCGGCGATCGTCGCCGCCGGCACCGCCACATCGGCGTTCTGGATCCTGTCGGCCAACAGCTGGATGCAGACGCCAGCCGGCTACGAACTCAAGGACGGCGTCGCCTTTCCGACCGACTGGCTCGCGGTCATCTTCAATCCGAGCTTCCCATATCGCTTCGCGCATATGCTCAATGCCGCCTACCTCACCACCGGCTTCGTGGTGCTGGCGGTGGGCGCGCGCTACCTGATCGCCGGCCGCCATATCGAGGAAGGCCGAACCATGCTGCGCATGGCGATCGGTCTGACCGCCGTCCTAGCTCCGCTACAATTGCTGATCGGCGACCAGCACGGCCTCAATACGCTCCAGCATCAGCCGATCAAGATCGCGGCGATCGAAGCGCATTGGGACGGCAGCAAGCCGGCCAACTTCGAGATCTTCGCCTGGCCGGATGAACAGGCGGGCGTCAACCGCTTCGCGATTTCGATCCCGAAGGCGGCCTCGCTGATCCTCACTCACCGCATGAACGGGCTGTTCCCCGGCTTGAACAGCGTGCCGGCGTCGGAGCGACCGCCGGTGAAGATCGTGTTCTTCGGTTTTCGCATCATGTTGGGCGTAGGCTTCTTCATGATGGCGGCGGCGCTGCTCGGCGCCTTCCTGTGGTGGCGCGGCACGCTGTTCGAGACCAATTGGTATCTTCGCGCCATGGCGCAATGCTGGTGGATCGGCTTCGTCGCGGTGATCGCCGGATGGGTGGTGACCGAGAGCGGGCGCCAGCCCTGGATCGTCGAAGGCTTGCTGCGCACCGCCGACGCCACCTCGCCGGTGCCGGGCGCCAGCATCGCCGGCACGCTCGCTTTGTTCGTCGTCGCCTACGGCGTCGTGTTTTGGTTCGGCATCTACTACATCAACCGGCTGATCGCGCAGGGGCCGCGTCAGGTGGCCGAAGAGACTGGACATTTTTCACGCCGCCCGATTTCGGCAGCACACCGATGAGGACTGCGTGATGGAATGGTATCTCCCGGTGATCTGGGCTGGCGTTATCGGCACCGCCGTCGCCATGTATGTGATCCTCGACGGCTTCGATCTCGGCATCGGCGTGCTGTTCCCGCTCGCGCCCAGCGAGCGCGAGCGCGATCAGATGATGCGCTCGGTGGCGCCGTTCTGGGACGGCAACGAGACCTGGCTGGTGCTTGGCGGCGCCGGTCTGTTCGTGGCGTTTCCGCGCGCCTATGCGGTGGTGATGCCGGCGTTCTATCTGCCGGTGATCGTGATGCTGCTGGCGCTGGTGTTCCGCGGCATCGCGTTCGAATTCCGCACCGTCTCGCACAGCAAGACCTGGTGGAGCGTGGTGTTCACCGGCGGCTCGACGCTCGCCGGTTTTGCGCAAGGCGTGATCCTGGGTGGGCTGATCGAAGGCGTTCCGGTGCGCGACGGCGGTTATGCCGGCGGGTCATTGCACTGGGCGACGCCATTCGCGTTGTTCTGCGGGCTGGCGCTGGTCGCCGGCTACGCTTTGCTCGGCGCCACCTGGCTGGCGATGAAGACGGAAGGGCCGGTCGCCGTGCGCTCGCGTGGCCAAGCGAAATGGCTGTTGCTGGCGGTGCTCGCCTTCATGGCGGCGGTGAGCCTGTGGACGCCGCTGGCCGAGCCGCGCATCGCGGCGCGCTGGTTCTCGTTGCCGAATTTCTATTTCCTGTGGCCGGTGCCGTTGGTGACCGCGCTCACCGCCTGGGCGGCCTGGCGCTGGCTCAGCCAAGGCCGCGAGGTGCCACCGTTCCTGGCGGCGATCGCGCTCTTCATGCTGGGCTATCTCGGGCTGGTGATTTCCAATTTCCCCTATCTGGTGCCGCCCTCGCTCACCGTTTGGGACACCGCTGCCGCGCCGGCGAGCCAGATTTTCATGCTGCTCGGCACGCTGTTGCTGTTGCCGTTCGTGCTCGGCTACGTGGTGTTCATCTATTGGCTGTTCCGCGGCAAGGTGCGCGAAGGCGAGTCATATCACTGAGGCGGCCGCACCGTGGCCCAGCCGACCCGGATCAGTGGCAATATTCCTTGCAGCGTGCGCGCGAACGAGCGCGGCACTTCCGGCACCATGGTGGGGAACTGCGCCTTCAGCGCCGCCGGAGGCGCGCCGGTGTTGTCGCCGGTCGGCCAGACCAGGATGCCGCCGGCTCTGCTAAAATCGGCGGGGCTTGCCCACGGACTGCGTTGCGGCGCCCAATCGAAATAGACATGCGGACGGCTTGGGCTGCCGAGCGCGACCAGTGGCGCCAGCTGCGCGTCGCCGGTGATGAAGCCGAGCGGCTTGCCGGTGCGGCGCTGGAAATTATCGGCGAAGAAGCTGCCCTCGGCCTTGGCCGGCTGCGACACTTTCAGGTCAACGGCGAAAGTCCACGGCAACAGCGCGATGCCAAGCACGATGAAGACCGGCGGCGCCACCAGCAGACCGAGCCAGGTGAAGGAGACCATGCGCTCGCGATAGAGCGGCACTTGGTCGCCGGCGGCTAGCACCACCGCTAGCCCTGAGAGCACCACCAGCGGCGCGATGCGGTCGAGCGGTCCAAGCCGGCCGCTGGCAAAGACGATGGCGAGCGCACAGACCGCCGGCATCAGCGCGAAGAAATAGACGAACAGCCGCGCGAACGGCTCGACCGGATTGCGGTCGATCATCGGCGCGTGTTCGTGCCTGCGGCGCGGCCAGCCGCTGGCGAAGGCGACCAGCAGACCGAGGCCTAGATGGGTCAGCACCAGCGCGATGGCGAGCCACATGCCGGGCGACAGCGTGCCGGCCGCCGCGGCACTATCGTTGAGACCGGAGACGACGAGATCGCGCGCACCCTTCAGCCACGCCAGATGTGGGAAGATGACGATGACGAACGGCAACAGCGCGATCCACGGCTCGGGATAAAACAGCACTGCGCGCCCGCGCGCCGTCATCAACGCGAACACGAGCAACAGTGTGATCAGGATCAGCCCCACATAGCTCGCGAGCAGCAGCAGGCCGAGATCGAGCGCGAGCAGGAACCAGTAGCCGCGCTCGCCTTCGCCGACCGCGCGCCAGTAATGCAGCAGCGCAAGCGCCCATAGCGGCGCCGCCAAGATGGCGGGCCCGAAATCAGGGCTCGGCACCGTGAAGGCCGCAACGCCCACCATCAGCAGTACGGCGAGCACCGATTGGCGCGTGCCGACGATGCGGTGGCCAAGCGTGAACACCGCCCAGTAGGTGACGACGATGCAGGCCTGCGCCAACGCGTAGAGCCCAAAGGCGCCGCCGAGACGATAGGCGACCTCGCCCAGCCAGAACGCCAGCGGCGGCCCGAGATAGCTGCCGAGCACGAATTCGTGGCCGATGGCCAATAGCAATGGCACCTCGCCGGGCGGCGCGCTGTAGAACAGCGCGGGCATCAGGGTCCACAGCGCCGCTTGCGTGAGCGCAACGGTCCAGAACACCACCGCCGGACGCCCACGCAGGAATTCAATGATCAGGGAGACGTAATGCATTGGCCCGCAATTTTTTTAATCCCTCCCCTGCAAGGGGAGGGATAAGAGCGGGCAGGAATAGAGAAGCCGGGCTAAAGAGGCAACAACTCGCCCACCGCCTCGTCAGCGGTACCGCCCAGGGCGGCGAGCCTGGCCGCCACCGGCGCGAAGGATTTGCGGTGATGGATGGTCGGCCCCAGGCGAGCGAGCGCCGCGAAATGCTCGGGCACGGAATAGCCCATGTGGCGCTCGAAGCCGTAGCCGGGATGCGCCAGGCCGAGGCAGCCCATCAGCCGGTCGCGGGTCACCTTGGCGACGATCGAGGCCGCCGCCACCGACAGCAGCAGCGCGTCGCCCGACACCACCGCCTCGCAGTCGCAGCCGCAATCGATCCGATGATTGCCGTCGACGAAGACGAGTTGCGGCCGCACCGGTAGCGCCCGCACCGCGCGCGCCAGTGTCCAAAGCGAGGCGCGCAGGATGTTGTCGCGGTCGATGCGCTCGACCGTGCCGAACGCCACCGCCACATGCGCGGTGGCGCAAATTTTCTCGTACAGTTTCTCGCGCTCAGACGCGTCGAGCTTTTTGGAGTCGTTCAGGCCGCGCGGGATGCGCTTGGGATCGAGGATGATCGCCGCCGCCACCACCGGTCCGGCGAGCGGCCCCCTGCCCGCCTCGTCGCAGCCGGCGACGGGAAAGATGCCTTTGTTGAGCGCACGCCGCTCGCGCCGGAACGTCGGGCGAAGCACGGGCTCGTTAAGCGGCAGGCGTTGCGCGAGGGCTTGGCGGGGCATGACGCGCGAACAATGCGCGACATGGCGTTCAAGTCAATAATGGGGACCGGCGGTGTGGATGACCGGGGACAAGGCCATCGTCACGACACTATTCGAACAGGCTCATCTGCTCGTCGCCCGGCTTGGGCGCGCGGAAATGCGCGGTCGAGAGTGAGAATTTGCAGGCATTGAGCCCGAGCTTCTCGCAGGCCATCTCGAAACGCCGCCCGATCATCCAGGCATAGGGGCCGGTGCCCTTCATGCGCTTACCCCAGGTCGAGTCGTAGTCCTTGCCGCCGCGCGTTTCGCGGATCAGCTTGAACACATGGCGGTAGCGGTCGGGATAATTCGCCATCAGCCATTCGCGAAACAGATCGCGCACCTCGAGCGGCAGGCGCAGCAGCACATAGCCCGCTTCCTTGACGCCGGCCGCCTGCGCGGCATCGAGGATGCGCTCGATTTCCATGTCGTTGAGCGCCGGGATCACCGGCGCCACCATAACAGTCGTCGGCACGCCTACTTGCGCGAGCCGGCGCAGCGTCTCCAGCCGCCGCATCGGGGTTGCCGCGCGCGGCTCCATCTTGCGCGCCAATTCGGGATCAAGCGTGGTCAGCGACAGCGCGACTTTCGCCAATTTGCGCTCGGCCATGCGCGCGAGAATGTCGAGATCGCGCAGCACCAGCGCCGACTTGGTAACAATGCCGACCGGATGGCCGGCGCGCTCGAGCACTTCCAGGATGTGGCGCATGACCTTGTAGCGCCGCTCGATCGGCTGATAGGGATCGGTATTGGTGCCGATGGCGAGCACCTTCGGCTCATAGCCGGGCGCCGACAATTCGCGCTCCAGCAGTTCGGCCGCCTCCGGTTTCACGAACAATTTGGATTCGAAATCGAGCCCGGGCGACAGGCCGAGATATGCATGGGTCGGGCGCGCGTAGCAGTAGACGCAGCCGTGCTCGCAGCCGCGATAGGGATTGATCGAGCGGTCGAAGCCAATGTCGGGCGACGCGTTGCGCGTGATGATCTTACGGGTAGCGTCGGTTTGCACCGTGGTCTTGAACGGCGGCAATTCGTCAAGCGAACGCCAGCCGTCGTCAAAGGCAATACGCGCCAGCGGCTCGTAGCGGCCGGAGGCATTGGTCTGCGCGCCGCGCCCGCGCCGGCGCTCGTGCTCGACCACGACGCCGAGCAGTTCGGTCGCGTCGTCGACATAGCCGCCCGCCAGCGCGGAGGGCAGCTCCTGCACCGGCGGACGTCTCAGGGCTGCGTTATTTCGAGCCATGGTCATAACCTAATATCCGAATACGAACATAACAAGAACATTTTTAAAAGGTCCACAATTTGAGCAGTTTGGGGCCCGATCTCGTAGCGCGTTCGGCAAATCCCACATGATATAGTGTAGGGCGATATTCAAGACCGGGGTTCCATGCTGAGCGCGATCATCTCCACCCACGAATCGGAACGCGCTTTGGTGCCGACGCTAGCCGCGCTGGTGCCGGGCGCCACCGCCGGCCTGCTCATCGAAGTGATCGTGGCCGACGCCGGCTCGCATGACGCCACCGCGGAGGTGGCCGACGTCGCCGGCTGCCGCTTCATGGCCTCGAGCGAGCCGCTGGGCGCGCGGCTGAAGGCTGCGGCTGCGTCCACGCGTACTCCCTGGCTGATGTTCCTGCGCGCCGGCTGCGTGCCGGAGCAGGGTTGGGTCGCTGCTGCTGAGCGCTTCATTGAGGCAAGCGGCGGCACCGAGCGCGCCGCGGTATTCTGCCCGCCCGGTGTCGCCGACCTGCTGCGGCCCGGTCTGGCCGAACTGATCGCGCTGCTTCGCGTCACGCTCGGCGGCGGCGCGCGGCCCGAGCAGGGCCTGCTGATCGCGCGGCAACACTACGATGCGCTCGGCGGCCATCCCGACGACGCCGGCACGGAGGCCGCAATGCTGCGCCGGATCGGCCGGCGGCGGCTAGCGATGTTGACGACCGCGGGGCGTTTCGCGCGCTGAAGCAAAACCGAGATACTTGACTTAGTCAAGTAATTCGCCGACTCTACCCCGATGACGGCAATCCAGCAACGCACCGGCGCGGTGCGCCGCTTCAACCGCTTTTACACGCGGCAGATAGTCGTGCTGCGCAAAACCTATCTCGACAGCCCCTATTCGCTTGGCGAAATGCGCGTGCTGTACGAGATCGCCCACGGCGACGGTGTTACCGCCAGCGATATCGGCCGCGCGCTCGACCTCGACGCCGGCTATCTCAGTCGCGTGCTGCGCAATTTCAAAAAACGAGGGCTGATCACCCGCAAGGCTTCCGACCGGGACGCTCGCCAGAGCAACCTGGCGCTGACCGCGCGCGGGCACAAGACTTTCGCGCCCGCTGAGGAGCGCTCGCAGCGCGACGTCACCGCGATGCTCGGCAAGCTCGGCGGCGGCGAACAGGTGAGGTTGATCGCGGCCATGCAAACCATCGAAAACTTGCTCGATGGAAATTCCACCGTCGCATCCAAGCCTGACATCATTCTGCGCGCGCCGCGGCCCGGCGATTTCGGTTGGATCGTGGCCCGCCATGCCGAACTTTACTCGCGGGAATACGGCTGGACCGAGCCGTTCGAAGGCCTGTGCGCGCAGATCGTCGCCGATTTCGCCAACAACAACGATCCCAAACGCGAGCGCTGCTGGATTGCCGAAATGAACGGCGAGAATGTCGGCACGGTCATGCTGGTGAAGGATTCCGATGAAGTCGCGCGCTTGCGCCTGCTGCTGGTCGATCCGAAGGCGCGCGGCTTGGGCCTCGGCGCCCGGCTGGTGGACGAATGCGTGCGCTTCGCGCGAGTCGCCGGTTACAAGAAGATCACGCTATGGACGCACAGCGTGCTCATCGCCGCGCGCCACGTCTATGAGAAGGCCGGCTTCACGCTGACCAGCAGCGAGCAACGCCATACTTGGGGTAAGGACGTGATGGCGGAGTTCTGGGATTTGGAGCTGTAGCTAGGCGGTGGCGCCTTTTGCCTTCGGCCGCCGCAGATGCTCGTCGAGCCGTGGCAGGATCTCCACGAAATTGCACGGCCGATAGCGGTAATCAAGCTGGTGCAGCAGGATCTCGTCCCAGGCGTCTTTGCAGGCGCCGGGCGAGCCGGGCAGGCAGAAAATATAGGTCGCGTTGGCGACGCCAGCGGTGGCGCGGGTCTGGATCGCCGAGGTGCCGATCTTCTTCTCGCTCACCAGCAGGAACATAGTGGCGAAGCCATCCATCTTCTTCTCGAGCAGCGGCTCGACCGCCTCCGGCGTCACGTCGCGGCCGGTGAAGCCGGTGCCGCCGGTCGAGATCACCACGTCGATGAACTTGTCGGCGATCCAGGCCTTCATGCGCTGGCGGATCGTCTTCACGTCGTCCTTCACGATCGAGCGCTCGGCCAGCACGTGACCGGCGGCGCGGATGCGCTCAACCAGCGTATTGCCGGACTTGTCGTCGCCGAGCTCGCGTGTGTCGGATACCGTGAGCACCGCGATCTTGAGCGGCACGAATTGTCTGCTTTCGTCGATGCCGGGCATGGCGAATTCCTTACAATATCGCCGCCGCGAAGGTATCGCAGGCCGACAGTTTGCCTTGCGTGAAGCCGGTGGTGAACCAGCGTTTGCGCTGCTCCGCCGAGCCGTGGGTAAACGCGTCCGGCACGATGCGTCCCTGCGCGCGCTTTTGCAGCGTGTCGTCGCCGATCGCGCTGGCGGTCTTCAATGCCGCATCGATGTCGCCGGCGTCGAGGAACTGCTTGCGTTGCTCGGAATGGTTGGCCCATACGCCGGCGTAGCAATCCGCCTGCAATTCGACTCGCACCTGGATGCGGTTGGCGGCTGCCTTGTTGCCGGCGGCCTGTTGCGCGGCCTGCGCCTTGGGCAGGGTGCCGAGCAAGTTCTGCACGTGGTGACCGACTTCGTGTGCGATCACATAGGCCTGCGAGAATTTGCAGGCGTTGCCTTGGCAACCATGAAAGCGCGTCTCGATCTCACGAAAAAAAGACGTGTCGAGATAGATGCGGCGGTCGGTCGGACAATAAAACGGCCCCATCGCCGCCTGCGCGAAGCCGCAGCCGCCCTGCTCCGAGCCGGAGAACAGCCGCAGCCGCGGCGCTCGATATTGCTGGCCGCTCGCCCGGAAAATTTCGCCCCAGGTGTCCTCGGTATTGCCCAGCACGGCTGCGACGAATAGACCCATCGCGTCGGTCGGCGCGCTGGTGCGCCGGTTGGCCGGCCGATATGGCTGCTGGTAGTGCGAGCCCCCGCTGACAAGTTCCGCGCCGCCGATCAGCACGCTGGGATCGATGCCGGTCGCCCAGGCGATCAGGCCGAGCACTATCACGGTTCCAATGCCGAGCCCGCCGCCCCCGCCCGGAATACCGAAACCGCCGCCGCTAAAGCCACCGCCGGCGCCGCGATCGTCCTCGATATTGTCGCTGCGGCGGAAATCATCCCAACGCATTCAAAACGCCTCCCGATTGCTGAGACGGATCATTACCCAAGCTCCTGCTAACGTCCAACCGCGCTCTTTTTTGCAGCCGTGGTAATCGATTAAGTCTCGGTTAAATAGGCAGAATTTGCCCAGTTGCGGACGCGCTGGATAAACCGTTTCTTCACCTTGTGCGAACATGATGCAGGCCTGTCGGTTGTAGGTCCCGCGTCGCCGACCGCGTCACCTGAGTCAGAGTCCTGAGTCATGGTTGTGTCGCGTCGCGGGGCGCCCGGAAGGGCGCCCCGTGGAGTTTCAGAGACTCCCTCCCAGCACCGCATCCTGGTCGGCGACTGCGTCACCGAGATGGCGAAGCTGCCCGCCGGTTCCGTCGACCTGATGTTCGCTGATCCGCCCTACAATCTTCAACTCGCCAGCGACTTGAAGCGGCCGGACGACTCGCATGTCGATGCGGTCACCGACGACTGGGACAAATTCGACAGCTTCGCTACCTATGACGCTTTCACCAAGGGCTGGCTCACCGCCTGCCGCCGCGTGCTCAAGCCCGCCGGCACCATCTGGGTGATCGGCTCCTACCACAACATCTTCCGCGTCGGCGCCATCATGCAGGACCTCGGCTTCTGGATCCTCAACGACGTGATCTGGCGCAAGACCAATCCGATGCCGAATTTCCGCGGCCGCCGATTCACCAATGCGCACGAGACCATGATCTGGGCCTCGCGCGACGCTAGCGCCAAGGGCTACACGTTCAATTACGAGGCGCTGAAAGCCGGCAATGAAGACGTGCAATTGCGCTCGGACTGGACCTTCCCGCTCTGCACCGGCGAGGAGCGCCTGAAAGGCGCCGACGGCAAGAAATTGCACCCGACCCAGAAGCCGGAAGCGCTGCTGGCGCGCGTCATTCTGGCGGCGTCGCGGCCGGACGATCTGGTGCTCGACCCATTCAACGGCACCGGTACCACCGGCGCGGTGGCCAAGCATCTGGGCCGCCGCTTCATCGGCATCGAGCGCGAAGTAAAATATGCCAAAGCCGCGGAAAAGCGCATCGCCGGAGTGCAGGTCGTACCCTCGCCATCGATCGCGCCCTTCGTGACCGCGCGCGAGGCGCCGCGCGTGGCGTTCTCGTTACTGATCGAGCGCGGGCTGGTATCGCCCGGCGCATTGCTGGTCGACGCCAAGAAGCGGCACAAGGCGACGGTGCGCGCCGACGGCGCGGTGTCGCTCGGCGAGGCGGTCGGATCGATCCACCGCATCGGCGCGCTGGCGCAAGGCCTGGGAGCCTGCAACGGCTGGACCTTCTGGCACCTGCAGACGCCGAAGGGGCTCAAGTTGATCGACGAGCTGCGCGCGGTGGTGCGCTCAGAGATGGCGGAAGCGGCGGGATAGCGCGCGCTAAGCCTTGGCCGATATTGCTTCGTAAAGAAGCTCGAGCGAGCGCTTGACAAAAGCATCCATATTCGCCCGCCGGTCGGTGCTTCCCGTTTTCAATGTGATCGCGCGCTCGATCGATCCGGCAATCGCCATGCAGGCGTGACCCGCCGGATCGCCGTAGCGGTTGCCGCTCGGCCCGGTCGCGCCGGATTCCCCAAGCCCCCAGGTCGCGCCATGCCGCTCGCGCACGCGCCGCGCGACCAATAACGAATAGTCCTCGGTCGCGGGCCTCAAGCCCGCTATGTCGGCCTCGCCGATACCGAGCAGCGCCGCGCGTGCAACCTTCGTATAAACCACCGCGCCGCCGACGAAGTAGGCGGACGCGCCGGGCACCCCGAGCAAAGCCGCCGCGATCAGCCCCCCGGTCGAGGACTCGGCAGTGGCAATGGTCTCGCGGCGCTCGATCAAACGCGCCGCTATTTTCTCAGCGAGCATTAATGACTGCTGCATCGCCATCCTCTTTTGGGCTTGTTCATTTGGTTTCGAGCGCATGCGCCAGCACCTTGCGCATGACGTTCGGCAAGGCTTCGCCCGGCAAATCAATAATCTTCACCCAGCGCGCGCCTTTCGGCGCCGGCGTCGCGCGCGGCACGGGCGCGATGAACACTGTGAGCTCGAGCGGAAAATGCGTGAACACATGGCGCACGACGCCCGGCAGCCGCCGCCACGCGGCTTTCGTCCGAAAGCGCGGCGCGGCTGCGAGTGCGGTCGCTATATCGAAATCATGCGCCCATGCGCTGCCCGGCACTTCGGTCATGGCGCCGAGCAGTCCTATTTTCGGGCGCGTGCGCAGCAGCACGCGTCCGTCGGCGCGCAGCGCGACATAGGCCGCGCCACAGCGCAATTTGCCCTCGCGCTTGGGCGCCTTGCGCGGGAACGTTTCCTGATCGCCGCGCGCATATGCCAAACACGACTCGTTCAACGGGCAGAGCGCGCAGGCCGGACGCTTGGGCGAACAAATGGTGGCGCCGAGGTCCATCAAGCTTTGCGCGAAATCGCCGGCGCGGCACGCCGGCAGCAATGACGCCGCCAGCCGCTTAACGGTCGCCTTGGCCGCAGGCAGCTTTTCTTCTATGGTAAAAAGCCGCGCCACCACGCGCACGACATTGCCGTCCACCGGCACCGCCGGCGCATCGAACGCGATCGCCGCCACCGCCGCGGCGGTGTAGTCGCCGATGCCGGGCAGCGCGCGCAAGGCTTCCAGGCTGGCCGGAAATTTCCCGCCGTGGCGCTCCACCACGGCGCGCGCGCAGGAAAGCAAATTGCGGGCGCGGGCATAATAGCCGAGCCCTGCCCAGGCCCGCAGCACGTTGTCGAGACTGGCTGCGGCGAGCGCGTTGACCGTCGGCCAGCGCGCCACGAACAGCAAGTAATAGGGCGCGACCGTCTTCACCGTGGTCTGCTGCAGCATGATTTCCGACAGCCAGACCCGATATGGGTCGGGCGTTTCGCCCTTTCGCGCGCGCCAGGGCAGTATTCGGCGGTGGCGGTCGTACCAGGCCAGCAAATCGGCCGGGTCCGGAACGCTGGCGGCTTTCTTCCGCTGCGGCAATCGGACTGCTAGGTTCATGGCGCCGACGATGGCACGAGAACACCAGTTCATGAACAAGCCCTCGCGCAGTTTCCCCCGGCCGCTTTCGGAGTTCCTAGGCGCGACCTTGAGCGACAGCCTCAAGACGCAGGGCTTTGCCTCCACGGAAATCATAGCCCGCTGGGCCGATATCGTCGGCGCGGAAATCGCCGCCCACAGCGAGCCGATGAAGATCACCTGGCCGCGCGCCAATACTGCAGGGGACTTGAGCGACGACAGCCCGGAACCGGCCACGCTGGTGCTGCGGGTGGAAGGCCCGGCGGCGCTCGAAATTCAGCACCTGTCGGCGGTAATCCTGGAGCGGGTCAACCGCTTCTTTGGCTGGCAGGCGATCGGCCGCATCGCCTTACGGCAGGCGCCGCTGCGCCGCCGCAAGCCCCCCACCCCGCCACCGCCGCTCGACCCGGAGGTCACCGCCCGCATCGCCGCCAGCCTGCCGGCGATCGAAGACGAAACCCTACGCCAGGCGCTCGCCCGCCTGGGCGCGGCCATCAAACGAAAGTGAGCCTTCCCAATACCTTGGCAGGACGGCCCGCCATTGCCACAATTATCGTATCCGGCTAGCAAATGCCCATTCGGCCCTAGCTAAAAGCCCACGGAGTATCAGTTGCACATCACCCGACGTGAATTCTGTAAGAGCACCGCCACCATAGCGCTCGCCCCCGTGGCGCTCGGCGCATTCGCGCTGCCGCCGTTCCCGAGCAACGCGCTGGCGGAAAATGTCCCCGTTGCCGACCTGATGAAACCGGATGCGATGCCCGATCTGGCCTTGGGCGACGACAAGGCGCCGGTCACCATCGTCGAATACGCCTCGATGACCTGCCCGCACTGCGCGCATTTCCAGGAGGCGACATTCCCGGAACTTAAGAAGCGCTACATCGACACCGGCAAAGTCCGCTACATCCTGCGCGATTTCCCGCTCGACAATCTGGCAGGCGCGGCCTTTGTGCTCGCGCATTGCGCCGCCCAAGACGACAAGAACAAATATTATTCCATGATCGACACGCTGTTCAGCCAGCAGCGGCAGTGGGCGGTCGAAAAACCGATCCCGCAGCTGATGGCGATCGCCAAACAGGCCGGCCTCACCGAGCAGAGTTTCAACGCCTGCCTGACGAATCAGAAGGCCTGGGATGCCATGGAAAGCGTGCGTCAGCGCGCCATGAACCAGTTCAAAGTGCAGTCGACCCCGACATTTTTCATCAATGGGACGCAAGTCAATGGCGCCGTCTCGATCGAGGACTTTGCCAAGGTGATCGACCCCTATCTCAAGGGCGGATAAGGGTTTTTCGGCTTGGCGCCGGGTACTCGGCGTCGCTATTTTGGCCCCCGAGCGCGCCGAAAGGTCTGGAAAACCACGCTTCCTCGCCGCTGCCCTGTTGCTCAACTAAGCGCGGCGATTCATTCTCCGGTCAATGCGGTACAAGCCGACCAGCCTTCGGGGCTATCCCCCGGAGAGGATTACGATTCTGCAAAAAATTTCGGGGCCTGAACGATGAAACTTACACGGCTGCGCCTGATCGGGTTCAAGTCGTTCGTCGAGCCGACCGATTTCCTGATCGAGCCGGGGCTCACCGGCGTGGTCGGGCCGAACGGCTGCGGCAAATCCAACCTGGTCGAAGCGCTGCGCTGGGTGATGGGCGAGTCCTCCTACAAGTCCATGCGCGCCTCCTCGATGGACGAGGTGATTTTCTCCGGCACTAATAACCGCCCCGCGCGCAACAATGCCGAGGTCGGAATCTCGATCGACAATGCCGAGCGCTCGGCGCCGTCCGCGTTCAATGATTCCGACGCCATCGACATCGCGCGGCGCATCGAGCGCGAGGCCGGTTCCACCTACCGTATCAACGGGCGCGAAGTGCGCGCCCGTGACGTGCAGATCCTGTTCGCCGACGCCTCCACCGGCGCGCGCTCGCCCGCTTTGGTCCACCAGGGCCGCATCGGCGAGATCATCCAGGCCAAGCCCGAGCAGCGCCGCCGCGTGCTGGAGGAAGCCGCCGGGGTCGCCGGCCTGCACGCGCGCCGGCATGAGGCGGAACTGCGGCTGAAGGCGGCGGAAACCAATCTGCTGCGGATCGAGGACGTGATCGGCCAGCTCGCCGCCCAGGTCGACGGGCTGAAGAAACAGGCGCGCCAGGCGATCCGCTATCGCACCGTGTCCGCGCAAGTGCGCAAGTCGGAGGCGACGCTCTACCATCTGCGCTGGGCCGCCGCGAGCGGCGAGGTGACCGAGGCCGAGCACGCCAAGGACGTGTCGTTGCGCGAGGTCGCGACCCGCGTGGGCGCTGAAGCCGAAGCCTCCAAGCGCCAGGCACTTGCCTCCACCGCGCTGCCCGAATTGCGTGAGGCCGAGGCGCGCGCCGGCGCCGCTTTGCACCGGCTCAATGTCGCGCTGCAGGACCTCGACCGCGAGGAAGCGCGCGCCAAGGACCGCATCGCGGAACTCGATCTGCGGCTGGTGCAATTCGCCGCCGACGGCGAGCGCGAGCGCAAACTCGCCGCCGACGCCGAAGCGGCGCTCGCCCGGCTCGCCGCCGAGGAAGACAGCATCCGCAAGGAGGCGCGCGAAAGCGCCGGACGCCGCAGCGGCGTCGATGCCAAAGTGGCGACGGCCGACGGCCAACTCAGCGCCGCCGAGAAGACTTTCTCCGATCTGACCACCGCGCTCGCCGATCTCACTGCCCAGCGCAACCAATTCGAGAACGCCGCGCGCGAGCAGGGCGAACGCGTTACGCGCATCGCCGGTGAGGTCGCGGCGATTGAGCACGAATTGGCCACGCTCAAGAGCGCCGACCATGCCCCGCTCACCGCCGCGGTCGAAGGCGCGCTGACCGAGGCGGAAGCCGCCGCCGTGGCCGCCGAGGCCGCGCACAACAATGCGCGCGTGGATCTGGAAGCCGCGCGTGCTGCGTTAAGCGAATCCGAAAAGCGCGTGCAGCGGCTGGAGACCGAGGCCAAGACGCTCGGCCAGATGCTCTCGCTGGAGACGCGCAATCTGTGGCCGCCGGTGATCGACCATGTCTCCGTCGACAAAGGCTATGAGAAGGCGCTGGGCGCCGCGCTCGGCGACGATCTCGACGCGCCGGTCGATGCCTCGGCACCGATGCACTGGTCGAAAGTGGCAATCGATGCCAGCGATCCGGCTTTGCCGAAAGGCGCCGAGCCGCTCTCGCGCTTTGTGAAGACGCCGGCGCAGCTGGCCCGCCGGCTGGCGCAGATCGGAGTGGTCGACCGTCAAACTGGAGCTAAGCTCGCCGCGACACTTAAGTCAGGCCAGCGGCTGGTCTCGCGCGAAGGCGATCTCTGGCGTTGGGATGGCTATGTCGCAGCCGCGCATGCCCCGACCGGGGCGGCGCGCCGGCTGGCGCAGCGCAGCCGCTTCGCCGAGATCGACGGCGAATTGGTGACGGCCCGCGCCGAGGTCGACGGCAAGCGCAGTGCACTGGAAGCCGCGCAAGCCGCCTTCGATGCCGCGAGCCACACTGAGACCGAGACGCGCGCGCGCGAACGCGACCTCAACCGCCAGGCAGCGCGGCTGTCCGCGCTGACCGAGGCGCGCGCACGCCTGACAGCGAGCCGCGACGAGGCGAGCGCCGTCAAGGCCGAGGCCGAGCGCGCGCTGGCTGCGCTGGCTCCCGCCGCCAAAATTGAAAGCAAGCTCGCCGCCGTGCGCGACGACATTACTGCCAAGCGCGCCAAGCTGGCCGAGGTGCGCGCCGAGCAGCAGGCGATCGTGCGCGAGGCGGAACTGGCCGATAAGCGCCTGGCGGCGCTTGCCACCGACAAGGACGGCTGGATCGAGCGCCGCGACAGCGCGCGCAACCAGATCGCCACCCTCGATCAGCGCATCGCCGAGGCCACGCGCGACCGCGCCGAACTGGAAAACGCGCCGCAGATTTTCGCCGAGAAGCGCAAAGGCCTGATCGGCGAGGTCGCCAAGGCCGAAACCGAACGACGCGCCTGTGCGGATCGTCTGCAAGAGGCCGAAAACGCACTGGCCGAGGCCGACCGCGACGCCCGCGCCGCGTTGGAAGCCGCCAGCGCCGCGCGCGAGGAACTCGCCCGCGCCGAAGAGCGCTTCGAGGGCGCCAAGCGGCGGCTGGCCGACATCGGCCACGAAATCCACGACATGCTGGAGATCGAACCGTCGGCGGTCGCGGAACTCGCCGGCATCAAGCCCGGCGCTGAATTGCCGGCGCTGGCTGAGATCGAGGCGACGCTGGAGCGGCTGCGCCGCGAGCGCGAGCGCCTGGGCGCGGTCAACTTGCGCGCCGAGGAAGAGCTGCGCGAGGTCGAGACCCAGCACATCACGCTCGCCACCGAGCGCGACGACCTGGTGGAAGCGATCAAGAAGTTGCGCTTAGGGATCCAGAGCCTCAACCGCGAGGCGCGCGAGCGGCTGCTGTCATCGTTCGAACAGGTCAACAAGCACTTCCAGCATTTATTCTCGCGGCTGTTCGGCGGCGGCACCGCCGAATTGCAATTGATCGAAAGCGACGATCCGCTCGAAGCCGGCCTCGAGATTATGGCCAAGCCGCCGGGCAAGAAGCCGGCGACGCTCTCGCTGCTCTCGGGCGGCGAGCAGGCGCTGACCGCGCTGGCGCTGATCTTCGCGGTGTTCCTGACCAATCCGGCGCCGATCTGCGTGCTGGACGAAGTGGACGCGCCACTCGACGATCACAACGTGGAGCGCTTCTGCGACCTTCTCGACGAGATGACCAAGTCCACGGATACGCGCTTCGTGATCATCACCCACAACCCGATCACCATGGCGCGCATGAACCGCCTGTACGGCGTCACCATGGCCGAGCGCGGGGTATCACAGCTGGTCTCGGTCGATCTGGAAGCCGCGGTGCGGTTCCGCGAGGCGGGGTAATCGCCGGGGGCTAATCCGCTAATCTTCGGCCTTCAGTCGGCGGTCGGCGCGCACGGCCAGCACCCGCGAATTCGGCATGACCACATCCGCGCCAAGCCGATTTTTTCGAGCACTAAAATAATGACGTAAGTCAGATCGATTTCCCACCAGGCATGACCGTGCTTGGCCGACCCCGGGTCGGCGTGATGGTTGTTGTGCCAGTCCTCGCTGCCTGCGATCACCAGGATGAGGTCCTTGGCGAACCGTTCGCTCATGGTCGGTCGCCACAAGTCTCCGTTCTTGACCAGCAGCCAGCCTATGTGGCCCCAGATGAAATTGACAAGCGGGCTGTGCGGATCAGCCGGTTCGTCGGAATGCTGATGATGCCGGCGATGCGCTGCGACCAAGCGCAGCGGACTGTCCTGGACGTTGCAGCAGCCCAGCACGGCGAGAAAGTGCTCGAACCACTTCGCGCAAACGAAACCGCGATGGGTCAGTAAGCGATGATAACAGACGTTGATTCCAAGCATGCCAAATAGAAAATAATCGGCAACAAATAGAATGACGCCGGTCCAGCTGAAGAACCACGGCAGCAGGGCGAGCAGCGCAAAGAGATGACACGTGACAATGACGAGAACGTGGCCCTTGGCGATCCGATGGGGCCTGACGCCCGTGGGAAGGGCAGCCGGTCGGACGGCGCGGCCGCCCCCAGCGAATTGACTGACATTCTTACTTAGGCCCCGAATCCCGATTGTCCCGGGACCGCGCAATCGCGAGCCCCTCTGGCATTCTGCGGGAACACCTAGCAGGCAAGGGGCCGCGTCGTCGACCCCTTCCGGCGCAAGCCAGCTAGCCCGCGGTTCCGGTCGAACGCCGTCCCTCGGTAAGGTACGGTTCACCCGCGAGCCAGGCGGAACTCGTGGCCCAGACGTGCTCCTGTCCGCAGGCCGGGCAGAGTATGCGGGCGCTGACCTTGGGCAATTTGCGGAACACGCTCGGCTCGACCTCGATCGCGGTCGACACCGGCCGGCCGGTAATGGGGCACCTAATCATCACGGAGCTCATAGCCGGGGCCCTCCGGTGGATTTGCGTCCCAACGCGATACTCAATGGAACCCTTACGATCATGGAACTCTTAGGCCGCAAGGAACCCTGCGATCGTGACGACCTTAAGACCGCCGGGCCCCTGGAGATAAAGTCTCTGTGATTGCACTTTTGTCCGGAACCAAACCCGGGCGGCAGCGTTACTCGTATGTATTTCAGTCGGGCGGCTCCCCCCTTACCCCCCGAATAGCCGTCTGGCGTAAAGACCTCGAGCTTCGGCTCGGGGTCTTTTTTTCAATATCAATAGGTTATGGGGCATCTCGTGGGCGGGCCGCCGCGCTGGCCGCCCCTACCCGATTGCCGTTGGCTTGCTGCATCCCATCTAGGCTAGGCTAGTTCCGTTCCAACGTTTCCCTTTCAGGAGCCGCGCCATGTCCACCACCGGCTGGGTCATTCTCGGCGTCATTGTCGTGATCGTGATCTGGGCGATCAGCATCTATAACGGCCTCGTCGCCATGCGGCAAAGGACCAACCAGGCCTTCGCCGACATCGACGTGCAACTCAAGCAGCGCCACGACCTGATCCCCAATCTGGTGGAGACGGTGAAGGGCTATGCCGCCCACGAGCGCGGAACTTTGGAGGCCGTGATTGCGGCCCGCAACACCGCCATCGCCGCGCCCGGCGTGGAGCAGAAGGTGGCGGCGGAAAACATGCTGAGCGGCGCATTGCGGCAATTATTCGCGCTGTCGGAGAACTATCCTAACCTGAAGGCCAACGCGAATTTCCAGCAGTTGCAGAGCGACCTGTCGGACATCGAGAACAAGCTCGCCGCCTCGCGTCGCTTCTACAACAACGCGGTGCAGGAATATAACACCGGCATCCAGCAGTTCCCGGCGGCGCTGTTCGCCGGCATCTTCGGCTTCGGCCAACGCTCGTTCTTCGACGTCGGCGAGAACCGCGCGCAACTTGAGCAGGCGCCGAGCGTGAAGTTCTGACACCCTCCCCTGCAGGGGGGAGAGTCGGACCGCCGACAGGCGGGGTGGGTTGGGGTGACCTTACAACGCCCACCACGTTCACCCCCATCCGGATCGCTTCGCGATCCGACCTCCCCCTCCAGGGGGAGGTAAAGGAAGCGAGATGGCCGCCTACGGTCTCTACACCCATATCCAGTCGAACAAGCGCCGCTCGATCGTGCTGCTGATAGGCCTGTTCTTCCTGGTTTACGTGATGGTATTCGCCGGTGCACTGCTGGCCGAGGCGCTCACCGCATACGACAACCAGCCGCTCGATTACCTGATCCGCGCCGCCGAGTTCGACTTCCTCAAGGCGCTTCCCTTCGCAACCGTCGGCACCGTGATCTGGATCCTGATCGCCTATAAATTCCACCAGCGGATAATCGACGCGGTGGCCGGCGCGCGCGAGGTCAGCCGCGCGGAAGAGCCGCGCCTCTATAATCTCCTGGAAAATCTCTGCATCTCGCGCGGTATCACCGTGCCGACGCTGCGGGTTGCCGACGACGACGCGCTCAATGCCTTCGCCACCGGCCTCAACTCCAAGCAATATTCCATCACGGTCACGCGCGGGCTGATCAACGCGCTCAACGATCAGGAAATCGAATCCGTGCTCGGGCACGAGCTCACCCACATCCGCAACGGCGACGTGCGCATGCTGGTGATCGCGGTGGTGATCGCCGGCGTGATTTCGTTCTTCGGCGAACTAGTGTTCCGCATCTTCTTCCAGAACGTGTTCTGGGGCGGCGGCCGGCGCTCGAGTGGCGGCGACAAAAAGGGCGGCGCCGGCTTGGCAATCGTCATCGCGCTGGCGATCATTGCGCTGGTCTGGATTCTATCGATCGTCATTCGCTTCGCGCTGTCGCGTCAGCGCGAATATCTCGCCGATTCCGGCTCGGTGGAACTTACGAAAAATCCCGACGCCATGATCTCGGCGCTGCGCAAGATCGAAGGGCGAGGCGAAATCCCCGGCGCCAATTCCGCCGTGATGGAAATGTGCATCGACAATCCGCGCGAGGGATTTTCCAATATTTTCGACACCCATCCGCCGGTCGATAAACGCGTAGAGGCGCTGGTGAAATTCGCCGGCGGCCACGATCACGGGCCGCTGGCGCTGGAAGCTCCTCAGGAAAATGCCGACGCGTCGGAACCGCCGCCGGACGGCCCGTGGGCTCCCGAAACGCCGCAGCAGACTGCGCCTTCAGGCCCGTGGGCGCCGGACCCGGGCCCAAATGCACCTGGTCCAGGCGGACCGTGGGGACCGTCCCGAGGTTAGTGCCCCTCGAACGAAATGAGCGTGCGCACCGGCACGTCGAGCTTGCGCAGGCGCTCGGCGCCGCCGAGCTCGGGCAAATCGATGACGAAGCAGGCGGCCAGTACGTTGGCGCCCAATTGCCGCAGCAGTTTCACCGCCGCTTCCGCCGTGCCGCCGGTGGCGATCAAATCGTCCACCAGCACCACGCGCTCGCCCGCGACCAGCGCGTCGGCGTGCATCTCGATCGTGTCCTCGCCGTATTCCAGCGCATAGGCGACGCTCACCCTCTTATGCGGCAGCTTGCCCTTCTTGCGGACCGGCACGAAGCCGGCCGACACCTGGTGCGCCACCGCGCCGCCGAGGATAAATCCGCGCGCCTCGATGCCGGCGACCTTGTCGATCTTCATGCCGGCCCAGGGCTGCACCAATTCGTCGACTGCGCGGCGGAACGCGCGCGCGTCGCCGAGCAGCGTGGTGATGTCGCGGAACATGATGCCGGGCTTCGGGTAGTCGGGAATCGAGCGGATCGAAGCGCGCAGGTCGAAGTCGAGCGTGGAATTGGCCATTGTTGTTATCCTTGGCATCTAGCCTTTCAGCACCCGGCCCGCCACCGCGTCGAGCTTCTTGATCAGTTCGGGATCGCGCGCCTCGGGGGCGGTAATCAGCGCGGTGTCGAGCGCACGATCCGAGCCGATGGGACACGGCTCGTGCTCATGGGGAAAATCGCGCGCCAGCCGCGCCACCAGGCGCTGGGCGCGCCCGGCATTCTCCATCAGCACCTTGACGATGTCCTGCACGGTGACCGCATCGTGCCCGGGATACCAGCAGTCGAAATCGGTCACCATGGCGACGGTGGCGTAGCAAATCTCGGCCTCGCGCGCGAGCTTGGCCTCCGGCATGTTAGTCATGCCGATCACCGAATAGCCGAGTTGCTTGTACGTCAGGCTCTCCGCCAGCGTGGAAAACTGCGGGCCTTCCATGCATACGTAAATGCCGCCGAACTTTGGCTCGATGCCTTCCAACAAAGCGGCCTCGCCGATGCGCGCGAGCAGCCGCGGCGACACCGGATGCGCCATCGACACATGCGCCACCAGCCCCTTGCCGAAGAACGAGCTCTCGCGCTTGTAGGTGCGGTCGACGAACTGGTCGACCAAGACAAACGCGCCGGGCGGCAGTTCCTCCTTGAACGAGCCGCAGGCCGAAAGCGACACCAGGTCGGTGACGCCGGCTCGCTTGAGCACGTCGATATTGGCCCGGTAGTTGATGTCGGAGGGCGACAGCCGGTGGCCCTTGTCGTGGCGCGACAGAAACACCACCGGCAGGCCTGCAATGTCGCCGATGCGCAAGGCGCCCGACGGTTCGCCCCAGGGGCTCGGAATGCGCTGCTCGCGCACGTTTTGCAGGCCCGGCAGATCGTAGATGCCGCTGCCTCCGATGATGCCGAGGACCGCTTTGGTCATTACTCCACCTTACCAAAAACGAAGGGCCCCAAACGGGGCCCTCACGTCAAGAGATTTCGTGGCGCTGCTCAATGCACCGCCGACCACACCTTCTTCTTAGTAAAGTACATGAGCCCGGCCAGCACGATCAGAAAGATCATGACCTGGAAGCCGATGCGCTTGCGCGCGTCGAGGTGCGGCTCGGCCGCCCACATCAGGAAGGCCGTGACGTCCTTGCCATACTGTTGCGCGGTTTGCGGCGAGCCGTCGTCATAAGTCACTTGCCCATCCTGCAGCGGCGGCGGCATGGCGGTGTTATGGCCCGGGAAATATTCGTTGTAGTTGCCGCCCTCAGGCAGCACGAAGCTGTTCGGCGCGTCCTTGTAGCCGTTGATATAGGCGGCGATGTAGTCCGGGCCCTGCTCCTGGTATTGCGTGACCATATCGAACACGAACAAAGGGAAGCCTCGGCTATAGCTGCGCGCCTTGGCCAGTGTCGACATGTCGGGCGGGGCGACGCCATAGGTCGCCTTCGCCGCAAGTTCATTGGCGAATGGCGACGGGAAATGATCAGCTAGCCGACCAGCCCGCTCGATCGGATTGCCGAGATCGTCGAGGTCCTTGATCTTGTATTCGGATGCGACCGCCTCGGCCTGCGCCTCGCTGAAGCCGGGCCCGCCCGGGTCCGCCAGATTGCGGAACGAGAGCATCTCCATCGAATGGCAGTTCGCGCAGACCTCGCGGTAGATCTTGAAACCGCGCTGCAGCTGCGCCTCGTCGTATTTGCCGAACGGGCCGGCGAACGACCATTTCTGCCGCGGCGGCGGAATCTGCTCGGTCAATTGCGCGGACGCCGGCCACGCCATAGCGGCCAGCGAAACGGCAAGGACAAGGGCGAAGATGGGACGCTGTATGTTCATGACCGTCCTCACGCCTTGGCGCCCAGAACCGATTCCGAAATCGAATTCGGCAGCGGCTTGGTCTTCTCGAAGATGCCGAGCAGCGGCAGGACGATCAGGAAAAAGGCGAAATAGTAGAACGTGAAGATGCGCGCGAGGATGACATAGATGCCCTCCGGCGGCTTGGTGCCGAGCCAGCCGAGCCCGATGCCCGCGATCACGAACAGCCAGAAGAATTGCCGGAACACCGGCCGATAGCGCGCCGAGCGCACCTTCGAGGTGTCGAGCCAGGGCAGGAAGGCGAGGATGCCGATCGAGGAGAACAGCGCGATCACGCCGAGCAGCTTGTTCGGGATCGAGCGCAGAATGGCGTAAAACGGCAGGTAATACCATTCCGGCACGATTTCCGCCGGCGTCACCGCCGGATTGACCGGGATGTAGTTGTCGCCGTTCAGGAGGTAGCCCGGGATGTAGAACACGAACCACGCAAAAACAATGCAGAAGCACACCAGAAAGAAGCCGTCCTTAACGGTCGCGTAGGGCGTGAACGGCACCGTATCCTTGTCCGACTTCGGCTCGATGCCGGCCGGATTGTTCTGCCCCGTCACGTGCAGCGCCCACACGTGCAGCACAACCACGCCGGCGATCGCGAACGGCAGCAGGTAATGCAGCGAGTAGAAGCGATTGAGCGTCGGATTGCCGACCGCGTAGCCGCCCCACAGCCAGGTGACGAGCGGTTCACCGACACCAGGAATGGCGGAGAATAAATTGGTGATCACGGTCGCCGCCCAGAAGCTCATCTGGCCCCAGACCAGCACGTATCCCATGAAACCGGTGGCCATCATCAACAGGTAGATGATAACGCCGAGAATCCACAACACCTCGCGCGGCTCCTTGTAGGAGCCGTAATACATGCCGCGGAGCATGTGGATGTAGACCGCCAAGAAGAACATCGAGGCGCCATAGGCGTGCAGGTAGCGCAGCAGCCAACCGAAGTTGACGTCGCGCATGATCGCCTCGACCGACCTGAACGCGAAGTCGACATGTGGGGTGTAGTGCATCGCCAGTACGATGCCGGTGATGATCTGCACGCCGAGCATGAACGAGAGGATGCCGCCGAAGGTCCACCAATAGTTCAGGTTGCGCGGCGTCGGATAGGTGATGAGCGAGGAATGAACCAGGCCGCCGATCGGCAGCCGCTTCTCCAGCCATTGTAAAGCACGATTGGTCGGCTGGTAGGTCGAGTGTCCGCTCATAATCGAACCTTCAAAATCAATCCGTCGCGGATCAGCCGATCCGGATCTTGGTGTCGGAGATGAATGCGTAGGGCGGCAGCAAGAGATTCTTCGGCGCTGGGCCTTTGCGGATGCGGCCGGCGGTGTCGTATTGCGAGCCATGGCAGGGGCAGAACCAACCGTCATATTCGCCTTGGTGGGCGAGCGGGATGCAGCCGAGATGGGTGCAGATGCCGATGACGACCAGCCATTGGTCATGGCCCTGCTTGATGCGCTCTGAGTCCGGCTCGGGATCGGGCAGGTTTGCGACGTCGACCTTCTGCGCCTCCTCGATCTCCTTCTTGGTGCGGTGGGAGATGAAGATTGGCTTCGAGCGCCAGAACACCTTGACGATCTGCCCGTCGGCGATCGGCGCCAGATCGATTTCAACCGGTGCGCCCGCAGCAATGGTCGAGGCGTCAGGATTCATTTGCGCGATCAGCGGCACCAGAGCCGCGGCTGCGCCCACCGCGCCGACAGCGCCGGTGGCGATATAAAGAAAGTCGCGTCGCGAATGCTCCGCTGAAGACACGGTCGTCACGTCTTGAGCCCTCTCCCCCGGCTGGCTTAGTCATCCGCCCGCGGCTTTAAGCCGGCAGGACAAGTCCCGCGGCGGCGGGGCGGACCGGTCGCGGCAGCCCTGGGTGAGGCAGGACGGCGCTACGGCGGCGTTTTATTGGCACCCTTGCGGTGATAGCGCAAGCCCGCTATCGCGCCAGTGCCCATTAGTCGCATAAACCGTTCGTCTACAGCGTTTTAGCGGGGAAATCGGTGAAAAATTCGACAGGCCGGCCGATGCGGATCGCCCTTTACGAGCCGGACATTCCCCAGAACACCGGGACGATTCTGCGGCTCTGCGCCTGCTTGCGGCTAGAGGCGCATATCATCGAGCCGGCCGGCTTCCCGGTGACCGACCGCGCCTTCCGGCGGGCCGGCATGGACTATCTCGACCAAGTCGCCATCACCCGCCATGGCTCATTCCGAGCCTTCGAAAACTGGCGAGGCTCCGAACGGCTGAAGCTGGTGCTGCTCACCACCGCGGGCGAGCGCAGTTACCTCGACCATGACTTCCGGGACAACCAAGTGCTGCTGTTCGGGCGCGAAAGCGCCGGCGTGCCGGACGCGGTGCATGCGGCAGCGGATGCCCGCCTGCGTATCCCCATGGCCGAGGGCTTGCGCTCGCTCAACGTGGCGATGACTGTGGCGCTGGTGGCCGGCGAGGCGCTGCGGCAGACGGGGGACTTCGGGCGGTGATAATATTGCCGCCATGACCCGTTCGACCCTGTTGGCGCTTGCCGCCCTGCCCGCGGCGCTTCTGTTCGGCGCCGGCCAAACGCAGGCCGCGCGCCCGCTGCTCGCCGAATTGTTGGCGCGCGCGCCCACCGCTGCCGGCCAGCCGGCGATGAGCCCGCTCGCGCTGGAAGCCTGTCTGCGCCAGGCGCGCGAACTCGACCGCACCGGCACCGCGATCGACTCCGAGATCGCCGCTATCGACCGGCTCGCCGCCGAAGGCATGTTCCTGCAAAACCAGATCGACGCCGAGCTACCGATGCTCAGCGGCTATGACGAGCCGGAGCTCAACGACTTCCAGCACCGGCTGATCCGCCACGAGGAGCTGGCAAAAAAGTTCCAGGCCGAATTCCCGCTCTACCAGCAAGAGCAAAAGGCCTATGACGCCTCGGTCGCCGAGTTCGACCACGATTGCGCGCAAGGCTTTGCTGCCTCCGACCTCGTCGCCGCCAAGGCCAATCTCGGGATCAAGTGATGGACGCTACCCAAATCGAAGCCCGCAAGACCCGCGCGCGAACCTGGTTCGAGGCGCTACGCGATGATATCTGTGCCGCGCTCGAGGTCGTCGAGGATGCGCTGCCGGCGAACGCGCCGCTCGCACAAAAACCCGCCGGCCGCTTCACGCGCACGTCATGGAGCCGCACCGATCACACCGGCCAGCCCGGGGGTGGTGGCGTGATGTCGCTGATGCGCGGGCGCGTGTTCGAGAAGGTCGGCGTGCATTGTTCGACCGTCTACGGCGAATTTGCGCTGGAATTCCGCAAGGAGATCCCGGGTGCCGCCGACGATCCGCGCTTCTGGGCTTCCGGCATCTCGCTGATCGCGCATCCGCAAAATCCGCACGTGCCGGCGGTGCACATGAACACGCGCTTTGTGGTCACTAGCAAAGCCTGGTTCGGCGGCGGCGCCGATTTGACGCCGGTGCTCGATCGGCGCCGCACGCAAGCGGACCCCGACAGCATCGCCTTTCACGCCGCCATGCGGGCGGCCTGCGATGCGCATGCCAAGGTCGCGCCTTACGAGAAATACAAAAAATGGTGCGACGAATATTTCTTCCTCAAGCACCGCGATGAAATGCGCGGCATCGGCGGGATTTTCTACGACTACCTGGAAACCGATTGGGATGAAAACTTCGCCTTCACGCAATCCGTCGGCCGCGCCTTCCTAGGCGTCTATCCCGAACTGGTGCGCAAGAATTTCACCACGCCCTGGAGCGAGGCCGAGCGCGAGGAGCAATTGATCCGCCGCGGCCGCTACGTGGAGTTCAACCTGCTTTACGACCGCGGCACGATCTTCGGGCTGCGCACCGGCGGCAATGTGGAGTCGATTTTGTCATCGATGCCGCCGCTGGTGAAGTGGCCCTAATTCATCGCAGCACCCGCCACCATCACGACCCCGCCGAACAGCACCACCGCATCGAGGATCGCCGTGTGCACATGTACCGGCATGTGCTCGACGAAAGCCTTGGCGAGAAACGCGCCCGGCAACGCGACGATGCCAATCAGCAGCGCAAAGGCAACGACCTGCGCGGTCAGCACGCCGGCGAGCCCGAATACGGAAGTCTTCACCACGCCGATCACAATCGACACCGCCGCATCGGTGGCGATGACGCCGGCACCCTGCACGCCCGCCGCCATCAGCAGCGAGAGCAGGATCACGCCCGAGCCGGCGGTACCGCCGACCACCACGCCATAGCCGAACGCGCCGACCGCCAGCCCTTTGTCCCCGACGCAGAAGTCGCGCTTCTTCAAATGCCGGCGCAGCGGCACGCTCAGGATCAGCATAGCGCCGATCACCAGCGCCGCGCCGGCGCTGGAGAGCCGCGTATAGCACCAGGCGCCGAGCACGCAGGTTGGCACCGCAAAGGCGAGCACGATTCCGGCGCGTCGGAAATCGGCATAGCTGCGGAAGGCGGTGAGCCGGCTCGCATTGTTGAACAGCGCCGAGATAGCGATGATCGGCACCACCGGCTCCGCTCCTACCAGCGGCACCAGCACCAGCGGCATCAGCGCGCCAGTACCGTATCCCGATACTCCGCCGACCAGGGAAGCAAGGAATGCGACGCCCGCGACCAAAGCGAGTTGCCAGAATGAAATATCGGCGAAGCCAGCGAGGATATTCATGAGACCCGCTTGTCATGGCCGGGCTTATCCCGGCCATCTCGCTTAGGTTGGCAGAGTGCGTGCCTAAGCGGGATGCGCGGGTCAAGCCCGCTCATGACAGCGCTTCTCACACGGCGGGCGGCTTCGCCGCCGTATCAGCGATTGCGCCAAGTGCCGCCGCATCCGCCGGAAACCCCGCCGCTATCCAGGCGCCTTCGGCAGCGGCGAGCACCGCGCCGAGCGCCGGCCCCTTCGCGACGCCGCGCTTGATGAAGTCCGCGGCCTTGAGCGGAAACACCGGCGCGCTCCAGCGCTGCGGCAGCGTGGCGAGCGCGCGCCAGACCTCGTCGTTTGCGGAGTCTTGCGAGCGCGCCCAACCCAGCAGCGCGTGATCGGTGAAATGCTCGGGCCCGAGCCGATAGAGCAGCGCGTGCGCCGCCTGCTCGCCGAAGCCCGGCGAGATCCGCCGCCAGCCCTCGGCCATCGACGCCAGCCGCTCGTGCTCGTTGTTGGTCAGCCGCAGCTTCTGCCACAGCCGCTCGGCATCCTCCGCCACCATCACGGCGAGCGCGCCGAGCCGGCGCACCGGATCGGGCGGCGCGCCGATTGCCGCTTCGGCTTTGGCCATGTTCTCGAACGAGCCGAGGTAACTGATCCCGCCGAGCACCCGCAGCAGCAAACCGGCGTCGGTCATCGAGATCAACGTCGGCACCGCGTGGATCGCGACCACGAGCTTCATCAGTTCCATGCGCAGGCGCTCGCGCGACAATTGACTTAAGCCCTCGCGGCCGGCGATGCAGGCCGCGATGCCTTCGGCGTCGGGATGATCGCTGGTGCCATAGGCGGCATGAAAGCGGAAGAAACGCAGGATGCGCAGATAGTCTTCCGCGATGCGCTTGGCCGGATCGCCGATGAAGCGCACGCGCCGCGCGGCCAAATCATCGAGTCCGCCGACATAATCGTAGACCGCGCCGTCGCGGGTGGCCGATAGCGCGTTGATGGTGAAATCGCGCCGTTCGGCGTCGGTCTTCCAGTCGCGGCCGAAGGCGACCTTGGCGTGGCGGCCATAAGTCTCCACGTCCTGGCGCAGCGTGGTCACCTCGAACGGATGCTTGTCGATGACGACGGTGATGGTGCCGTGCTCAATCCCCGTGGGCACCGGCTTGAAGCCGGCCGCAGTGACGCGCTTGACCACCTCGTCCGGCACCGCCGTGGTGGCGACGTCAATCTCATGAATCGCAATGCTGATGAGCGCGTTGCGCACCGCGCCGCCGACCACGCGTGCCTCCTCGCCGTTACCGTCGAGCACACCGAGCAGGCGTGGCAGCGCGCCCGCGCTCAGCCAGGCGGCGCCGGCCAGGCTGCGGGAGGTCGCGCCGGACGTCACTTGGTCTGCCCCGGCACGAATACGCCGTTCTCCATATGAGCCGGCACATAGGTCGAGCCCGGCTTCGCACCGGTGAAATGCGCGAAATAGATGAAGCTGCCGACCACCAGCAGAAGCGCGGCAATCCCAAGCCAGGCGATGCGCGAGATCGGCCAGGAATCCGGATGCATCACACCGGCTTTGGTCGCCCACAGAAAGACGACGTAGAGAACGAACGGCGCCAGGAACAGGACAATTTCGGTGAAGACCGGGCGGATCATGGGTAAATCCGTTCGTGCAGATTGCGCAGGATACCAGCGGTCACGCCCCAAATGTAGCGCTCGCCGAAGGTGATCGCGTAATAATGCCGGGTCATGCCCTGCCAGTCGCGCGAATGGCGCTGCACGTTATCCTGATCCATGAGAAAGGTGAGCGGCACCTCGAAACTGGCGTCCACCTCACTGGTATTGAGGGTGAGCGTGAAACCGGGCTTGACTCGCGCGAGCACAGGCACGATGCGGTAGCCAAGCGTGGTCAGGTAGAGATCGAGATAGCCGAGCGGCTCGACGAATTGGCGGGCGAGGCCGATTTCCTCGTCGGCTTCTCGCAAGGCGGAAGCGAGCGGACTGGCGTCGCTCTGGTCGATCTTGCCGCCCGGAAACGACACCTGCCCGGCATGATCGGGCAGATGCTGGGCGCGCTGGGTGAGCAACACGGTCGGCTCGGGATGATCCACGATCGGCACCAGAACCGCCGCCGGGCGGATCGGCCGCACCGCGGCGATTTTCTTCATCACCGGATCGGCGTCGTGATCGCCGCGCGCCGGCGTGATATTGGGATCGCCGATGCCCGGCGGCACGTCGAGCGTGAGCCGCGCACGGGCGCGCGCGAAGAATTCGTTCGCCGAAAGCGACGCTCCTACGCCGTGCATCAAACGAACTCCCGTAACGCACTGGCCTCGGCCATCATGAAAAATTCGCCGCCGGAGACGACGCCGAACATCGGCTTGCCGTCAACCACACGCTCCTCGCCGAGTTCGACCAGGTCATAGAACAGCGCGCGCGTCACCTTGGCCCACAGCTCGCGGCGGACATGCAGATAGGGTCGCAGTCCGCCGCTTGCTTCCATCTCGAAGCGGAGCGCGTGACCCGGACCGGCATCGACCCAGTCATCGACATTCGTTCGAAAGCGCAGAACATGGCTAAGCAGAGGTTGCCGAAGAACATCTTGCTCTGGCTCGACCACCATCATCTCTACGGCGAGGAAGGGTACGTCTTCGACAACTACGCCCACCTTCTCCACAGGGGTGACCAGAAAGTATTTATCGCCCTCGCGCTTCAAAATGGATGCGAAAAGTTTAACTAAAGCCGGCCGTCCTATCGGAGTCTTCTGGTAAAACCATGTACCATCAGTGGAAATCCGCATGTCGATATCGCCGCAAAATGGCGGATTCCAAAGCTCCACAGGCGGTAATCCGCGGTTTTCACGGGGCAGCGACGCCGCGATCCCTTCCAGCCCTCCCTGCCCTGCCTTCGCCATTGTTTTCCTTCGATAATCAGGCCGCCTCAGTTCTGTTCGCAACTTTGTGACCAGACGGACCTGACGGCGGAAGATAGCGTAAGCTTGCCCGTAGAATGCGGCAGATTCGCTTTAATTGGCGCACAAAATTCGCGTCTGGTGCGTTTGTTGCATAGCTCCCAACTTGTCTAAGGGCGAGCGACGAAAGGAACCGAAATCATGGCGTCGGCAAGCGGCGAAAGTCTTGAAAAACTGGAAGATATGATCGTGCGCGCGGCGGAATCGACCGCCGCCCATGTGCGCGCCGCGAAAGCCGCCATCAGCTCGGTGATCTTCGGCCAGGACATCGTGGTCGAACGCGCGCTGGTGACCGTGCTGTCCGGCGGTCATGCCTTGCTCGTCGGTGTTCCGGGCCTGGCCAAGACGAAGCTCGTCGAAACAATGGGCATCGCGCTCGGCCTCGATGCCAAGCGCGTGCAATTCACGCCCGATCTGATGCCGTCCGACATCCTCGGCACCGAGGTTTTGGAAGAAACTCCCGGCGGCAAGCGCAGCTTCCGCTTCATCGCCGGCCCGGTGTTCGCGCAATTGCTGATGGCCGACGAGATCAACCGTGCCTCGCCGCGTACCCAGTCGGCGCTGTTGCAGGCGATGCAGGAACAGCACGTAACTGTCGCCGGCGCCCGTCACGATCTGCCCAAGCCGTTCCACGTTTTGGCGACGCAAAACCCGCTCGAGCAGGAAGGCACCTACCCGCTGCCCGAGGCGCAGCTCGACCGCTTCCTGATGGAAGTGGACGTTGATTATCCTGATCTCGAAGCTGAGCGCAAAATTCTGTTCGACACTACTGGCGCGGATGAAATGCGCGCCAAGGCGGCGATGACCGCCGATGATCTGATCGCCGCGCAACGGCTGGTGCGCCGGCTACCGGTCGGCGAGTCGGTCGTGGAAGCCATCCTGGCGCTGGTGCGCTCGGCGCGCCCCGGCCCCGAGGCCGGCGACATCGGCAAGTTGATCTCCTGGGGTCCCGGCCCGCGCGCCAGCCAAGCGCTGATGCTGGCGGTGCGCGCCCGTGCGCTGCTCGAAGGCCGCTTCGCACCATCGGTGGACGACGTGCTCGAACTGGCAGAGCCCGTGCTCAAGCACCGCATGGCGCTGACCTTCGCCGCCCGCGCGGAAGGCGAAACCATTCCGAACGTGATCGGGCGGCTAAAAGCGCGCATCGGATAATCCCAAATGGCCGAGCCGAGGCTCAGCGATATCGAGGCGAGCGCGGTACGGCAGGCCACCGGCAGCGCCCGCATGCTCGCCGATGCTATGCCGCGGCTCATTCTCGAAGCGCGCCGGGTCGCTGCCACCGTCATTCACGGCTTGCATGGCCGCCGCCGCGCCGGACCGGGCGAGAATTTCTGGCAATACCGCCGCTTCATGTCGGGCGAGCCGGCGTCCAATGTCGACTGGCGGCGATCGGCGCGTGACGATCATCTCTATGTGCGCGAGCGCGAATGGGAAGCCTCGCACACGGTCTGGATCTGGCCCGACCGTTCGCCGTCGATGGCCTTTGCTTCCGCGCTGGTCACCGACAGCAAACTCGAGCGCGCGCTGGTGGTGGCCTTCGCCTTGGCCGAGGTGCTGGTGCAGGGCGGCGAACGGGTCGGCATTCCAGGCCTGCTGCGTCCGACCGCCAGCCGTAACGTGATCGAAAAGATGGCGCAGGCGATCCTGCACGATCCCTTGGAACGCGCCAGCCTGCCGATGTTGTTCGCGCCCTCGCCGCTCGCCGAGGTCGTGCTGCTGTCCGACCTATGGAGCCCGATCGGCGAGGTGCAGCAGACGATCGCCCAGCTCTCCGCCACCGGCGCGCATGGCCATGTGGTGCAGATCGTCGATCCGGCCGAGGAAAGTTTCCCCTATTCGGGCCGCGTCGAATTCATCGAACCGGAAGGCGCCGGCAGCGTCACCGCCGGCCGCGCCGAGACCTGGCGCAATGACTATCAGGGCCTGGTGGCGCGCCACCGCTGGCAAGTTCGCGCCGAAACCGACCGGCTGAGCTGGAGCTTCGCCATCCACCGCACCGACCGGCCGGCCAGCGAATTGCTGCTCGTGCTGCATTCGCGCATGGGCACCCATATGCAGACCACGTCGGTGAGCAGCCGCTATACGCTGGCGCAGCCCGGGAGAGTGGCATGATCGGCGGCCTCCCACTCGGCTTCGCGCAGCCGCTGGTGCTGCTCGGCCTTCTCGGCCTGCCAGTCTTGTGGTGGCTGTTGCGGCTGGTGCCCCCGCGGCCGCGCCGCATCAACTTCCCGCCCACCCGGCTGCTGTTCGAGATCGCGTCCAAGGAGGAAACCCCGGCGCGCACGCCATGGTGGCTCGTCCTGCTGCGGCTGACGCTGGCGGCCCTGGTCATCATCGCAGCTGCCGGTCCGTTGTGGAACCCACCGCTCGCCACATCGAACAGAGGGGCGCCGCTCTTGGTCATGCTCGACGACGGCTGGGGAGCGGCGGCCTCTTGGGAGGTCCGCCTGCGCACCGCCGATGAATTGCTCGCGCGCGCCGATGCCGACAATCGCGGCGTTGCCGTGCTGCCGCTTTCGGAAACCGCACGTGATATTTCGCTGCAGGTCGCCGGCGCCGCGCGTGTGCAGATCAAACAGCTCAAGCCGAAGCCCTATACGGTCGAGCGCACCGAGGCGCTGCCCTTGCTCGAACGTTTCCTGTCAACCGCGCCGGACATCGAGATCGTCTGGCTCTCCGACGGCGTCGATCTCGGCAAGGGTGGCGAATTCATTGCAGGCTTGCAGCGCATCGTCGGCGGCCATCCGCTCACCGTGGTCGTAGGCGGTCTCACCATCCCGCATGCGCTCGCCGCCGCCGACAACGCGGCCGGCGCGCTGACGGTGAAAGTGCTGCGCGCGCAGACCGGCAGCGCCGACACCGGATTTGTGATCGCCGTCGATCTTAAAGGATTGCCGCTCGGCGAGGCGCCGTTCGCGTTTCGATCCGACACGCCGGAATCCGAGGCTGTGATCGATCTGCCGGTCGAAATCCGCAACGACGTGGCGCGACTGGAGATCGCCGGCGAACGCTCGGCCGGCGCCGTGCAACTGCTCGACAAGCGCTGGCGCCGCCGCGCCGTCGGCATCGTGTCCGGCTCGGCCGCCGACCGCTCGCAGCCGCTGATCGGCGCCACCTATTACCTTGCGCGCGCGCTCAACCCGTTCGCCGATATCCGCCTCGCCGAGGGCGTGGCGCCGGCGGAAGCGGTGAAGCGTTTCCTCGATCAGCATCTGCCCATGCTGATCCTCGCCGATGTCGGCAATGTCACCGAGGCGCGCGAGCGGCTCAACAAATGGATCGACAATGGCGGTGTGCTGGTGCGCTTTGCCGGTCCGCACCTCGCCGGCGCCACCGACGACGACCTGGTACCGGTGAAGCTGCGCCGCGGCGGCCGCATACTGGGCGGCAGCCTGAGCTGGGAAAAGCCGCAACAGCTTGCCGCTTTCGCACGCGAAGGCCCGTTCGCCGGCATGCCGGTGCCGAACGACGTCACCGTCAGCCGCCAGGTACTGGCCGAACCTGATGCGCAGCTCACCGACCGCACCTGGGCAACGCTCGCTGACGGCACGCCGCTCGTCACCGCCCAGCGCTACGGCAAGGGGCTGCTGGTGCTATTCCATGTGACCGCCGACACCCGCTGGTCGGAGCTGCCGCTGTCGGGCACCTTCGTCGACATGCTCCGGCGCATCGTTACGCTGGCGGCTTCGACCGCAAATGCCGACGCCGAAAATGCCGGCGAGGCCGGCACTGCCACCGGCCACGCCAATCAGGCCGTGCCGCCGACCCGTGTGCTCGACGGTTTCGGCGCCTTTTCATCGCCGCCGCCAACCGCCCGCCCGATTCCCGCTAATTTCAACGCGCGCGCCAATGCCGATCATCCGCCCGGCTTCTACGGGCCGCCGGAAGGTCTGGTGGCGGTCAATACGCTGGCACCCAGCGACCGACCGGCGCCGCTCGATTTCTTAGGCCTCAACGCCCGCCTCGACGTCTATCGCCACGGCGAGCCGCTCGATCTGCGCGGGCCGATCTTCCTCGCCGCGCTGGCGCTGCTGATGCTCGACGCGCTGGTCGTGATTGTGCTCTCCGGCGGACTCGCAAGCATGTTGCCGCGCCGCCGTGTGGTGACAACGCTGCTGGCGGCGTGCCTGCTGAGCGCGCTGACCATGCCCCATCCGGCGCGGTCGCAGCCCTCACAACAGCCACCGTCGCCGTTATCCTCGCAGCAGCAAGACTTCGCCATGAAAGCGACGATGCAAACCCATCTCGCCTATATCGTCACCGGCGATGCATCGGTCGACGAGGTGAGCAAGGCCGGATTGCAGGGCCTTGCGTTGTTCCTGGCGCAGCGCACCGCACTGGAAGCCGGAGAGCCGATCGGGCTCGACCCGGCGCGCGACGAACTCGCCTTCTTCCCGCTGATCTATTGGCCGGTGTCGGCGAGCGCACCGAAGCCCTCGCAGACCGCGCTCGATCGCATCGACACCTACATGAAGCGCGGCGGCACCGTTTTGTTCGACACTCGCGACGCGGTCGATGCGCCGCCCGGGCCCGGCGGCGAGATGGAGGGGCCCGGCATGGTGGCGCTGCGCTCGATCCTGTCCTCGCTCGACATCCCCGAGCTCGAGCCGGTGCCGCGCGATCACGTGCTATCCAAAACTTTCTTCCTGCTACGCGACTTCCCCGGCCGCTTCACCAACGGCCAGCTTTGGGTTGAGGCACTGCCGGCGGAAACCGAGGAAGAGACCAACCGCCCGGTGCGTGCCGGCGACGGCGTATCCTCGATCCTGATCACTTCGAACGATCTCGCCGGTGCCTGGGCCATGCGCCCGGACGGCCAGCCCATGCTGCCGCTGGTGCCGGGCGAGTCGCGCCAGCGCGAATTCGCTTTCCGCGCCGGCGTCAACATCGTGATGTACGCGCTCACCGGCAACTACAAGGCCGACCAGGTGCATATCCCGGCGCTGCTCGAGCGGCTGGGACAGTAGGAGCTCGATTTGAACCTCGGCGTCTCATTCGCTCCGCTGGTGCCGGCCTATGTGGTGTGGGCGGCCTTCGGTGTGGCTTTGCTAATTTCGATCGTGCTGCTGCTGGCGCGCAGCCGCGGCGCGCCGATGCGCGCTCTTGCGCTGGCGCTGCTGGTGCTGGCGCTCGCCAATCCGTCGCTCACGCGCGAGGACCGCGATCCGACCCCCTCGGTCGCCGCCGTCATCGTCGACAAGAGCCCGAGCCAGAATTTCGGCGACCGCAACGCCCAGACCGAGGCCGCGCGCGCGAGCCTGGTCGAGCGGCTCAAGCGCATTCCCGGCCTGGAAGTGCGCGTCGCTGAGGCAGGCGCAGCGGACGGCGAGACCGACGGCACGCGGCTGTTCTCGGCTTTGTCCGCCACGCTAGCCGACGTGCCGCCCGACCGCGTCGCCGGCGCCATCCTGATCACCGACGGCCGCGTGCATGACGTGCCGGCCGAGGCCGCCACGCTTGGCTTCGCCGCACCGCTGCATGCACTGATCACCGGCCACCGCGACGAGATCGACCGCCGCGTGGTGCTCACGCAGACGCCTCGATTCGGCATCGTCGGGCAATCGCAGGCCATCGGCTTCCGCGTCGAGGATCAAGGCGCCAAGGTCGGAGCGGCGCAAATCACCGTGCGGCGCGACGGCGATGTGCTGGAAAAGCGCGTCGTCGCCGTGGGCACCGACGTCAAGGTCAACGTCCCGATCCCGCACGCGGGCGCCAATATCATCGAGATCGAGGCCGCGCCGCTCGAAAACGAGCTCACACAAGTCAACAACCGCGCGGTGATCTCGATCGACGGTGTGCGCGACAAGCTGCGCGTGCTGCTGGTATCCGGTGAACCGCATGCCGGCGAGCGCACCTGGCGCAATCTGCTCAAGTCCGACGCCTCGGTCGACCTTGTGCATTTCACCATTCTGCGCCCGCCGGAAAAACAGGACGGTACGCCGATCAACGAGCTGTCGCTGATCGCGTTCCCTACCCGCGAGTTGTTCCAGCAGAAGATCTCGGAATTCCAGCTCATCATCTTCGACCGCTACGCGCGGCAGGGCGTGCTGCCGATGATCTATTTCGACAACATCGCCAAATATGTGCGCGACGGCGGCGCCGTACTGATCGCGGCCGGCCCCGACTACGCCAGCCCGACCAGCATCTGGCGTACGCCGCTCGACGTGATCCTGCCGGCGGAGCCGAGCGGCGAGGTCACCGAGCAACCGTTCCGGGCCACGCTCAGCGAGGCCGGCAAACGCCATCCGGTCACACGCGGGCTGGAAGGCTCGCAGAGCGATCCGCCGCATTGGAGTCAGTGGTTCCGGCTGGTCGACATCAAGCGTACCGATGGCACCAATGTAATGCAGGGACCCGACGGCAAGCCGCTGCTGGTGCTGGCGCGCGAGGGCAAAGGCCGCGTGGCGCTGCTGCTGTCCGACCACATCTGGCTGTGGGCGCGCGGCTACGAAAGCGGCGGGCCGCATCTCGATCTGCTACGGCGGCTGTCGCATTGGCTGATGAAGCAGCCGGAACTGGAAGAGGAAGCGCTGCGCCTGACCGTCAAGGGTCGCGATATCACCGTGCAGCGCCAGACCATGGCCGACAGCGTCAACGACGTGACGCTCACTTCGCCGACCGGCGCCGCCCGCACGCTCACTTTGCAGCCGGTCGAACCCGGCGTCTGGCGAGCCGCGGTCACCGCCAACGAGCTCGGGCTCTGGCGCGCGACCGACGGCAAGCTCACCGCGCTCGCCAATGTGGGGCCGGCCAATCCGCGCGAATTCGCGCAAGTGACGTCCACCACCGAGGTCCTGCGCGCGCTCACCAGCGCCACCGGCGGCAATGCACGACGGCTGGCGGACGGCAATACGCTCGACGTGCCGCGCGTGGTGCCGGTGCGCACCTCAACGACGTTCAAGGGCGACGACTGGATCGGCCTGAAGATGCGCGACCTCAGCGTGGTGCGCGGCATCGGCGTGCTGCCGATCTTCGCCGGATTGATCGGGCTGCTGCTACTGGTCGGCTCGCTAGCGGCGACGTGGGCTCGTGAGGGCCGTTAAACTTTTTCCCAATCCGGCCTAATCATGCCGCTAACGCCGTCGAAAGCACCGGCTTTCAGTTCGACCACCAAGAGCCGCGCCGGATCGACCGGACCCGGCATCTTGACCTGGCCTTTCGGGATGCGCTTGAAGCCGGACTTACCGTAGAACGGCTCGTCGCCGACCAGCACCACCAATGTGTGGCCCGCGGCCTTGGCGTGCTTGAGTGCGCGCTCGATCAGCGCGCTGCCGACGCCATGCTCGCGAAACGGCGGTTCGACAGTGAGCGGCCCCAGCAGCAGCGCCGGCGTCTCGCCGATGCAGATCGGCGTCAACCGCAGCGAGCCGACCAGCAGCGTGCCGATACGCGCGGTGAACGACAGGTCGAGCACGTGCCCGCGGCCTTCGCGGATGCGATAGGCGCTGCGCGCATAGCGGCCGGGGCCGAAGGTGCGCTCATGCAGTCGTTCGACCGCCAGCGCGTCGTCGGCTGTTTCTGGCAGGATTGTCAGTGCAAGTTCGCTCATCCCGTGCCGATTAGCATTTGGGTCGATTCTGGTCCATCGCCCGTGGCGTTTTGCGCCTTAATTGCTTAGATGAATAGCAATAAAGGCGGAGGTTATCGGCATGGGACAACTGGTTGACGGCGTGTGGCAGGACGACGTTTCACGCACCAAGAATGGCGAATTCATCCGGCCGGTCCCCCGCTTCCGCAATTGGGTCACCCCGGACGGCAATCCCGGCCCTTCCGGCGAAGGTGGCTTTGCCGCCGAAGCCGGCCGCTATCACCTCTATGTCTCGCTCGCCTGCCCCTGGGCGCACCGCACCGTCATCTTCCGCAAGCTCAAGGGGCTCGAGAACGTCATCTCAATGTCGGTGGTCTCGCCCGACATGCTTAAGGACGGCTGGACCTTCAACAAGAGCGAGGGCTCGACCGGCGACGACGTCAACGGCAAGAGCAAACTGTCGGAAATCTATGTAATAGCCGATCCGCGCTATTCGGGCCGCGTCAGCGTGCCGGTACTGTGGGATAAGAAGCGCAAGACCATCGTCAACAACGAGTCGCCGGAAATCATTCGCATGCTCAATTCGGCGTTCGACCCCTTCACCAATATCCACACCGACTATTATCCGGAAAAATTGCGACCCGAGATCGACCGTATCAACGATCTCGTCTATCCGAACATCAACAACGGCGTCTATCGCGCCGGTTTTGCCACCGCGCAAGCGGTCTACGAAGCGGCGTTCCGCAACGTGTTCGACACGCTTGACGAGATCGAGCAGATGCTGTCGCAGCACCGTTATCTGGTCGGCAACATCCTCACCGAGGCCGACTGGCGGCTGTTCTGCACGCTGATCCGTTTCGATGCGGTCTATTATTCGCACTTCAAGTGCAACTGGCGACACATCACCGAATATCCGAACCTGTCGAACTACGTGCGCGATCTCTATCAGGTGCCGGGCGTGGCCGAGACCGTGAGCCTGCAGCAGATCAAACGGCACTATTACAACAGCCAGCGCCAGGTGAACCCGACCGGCATCGTGCCGGTTGGCCCGCAACTCGACTTTGCCGCGCCGCACGACCGCGCAAGGTTTAGCTAGCCTCCCCTGCGGGCACGCGCGAGCGTGATCTTTCCCTTCGCCCTTTTGATCTCGCCGCTGCGCTCAAGCGCGGCCAACGTGCGGTAGAGCGCTTCGTGGGTGAGCCCGAGTTCGGCGGCGAGATCCTTGAGCGTGCCTTGCAGATCGACGGTGCGTCCGTCGACACCGACGTTGACGCTCAAAAAATGGCGGACGCGCTCGCGCGCGGAGTGGATATTGCGCTGCTCGATACGCGTGCGCAGGTGCATAACCTGATTGGCGAGCGTCGCGCTGAGGGCCTGTGCGGCTTTCGGGTCCTTGTCGAAGGCGGCCAGCAGCGCCGGTTTCGGATAAATGCGCACCACCGCGTCGGTGCTGGCGATGGCGTCGCAGTGATAGACCGGCGAAAACAGCGACGCCTCGGCCAGAGTCTCGCCCGGGCCGGCGACATAGAGAATGACTACGTGGCCGGAACGGTCGACGCGGCACATCCGCACGCGGCCGGCGAGCACTTCGCAGAGGCCAGCGGTCTTGTCGCCGAGCCGGAACAGTGCCTCGCCGGATTTCAATTTACGGTCGATCGCCACGGCGCGCACCGCTGCGGGGAGCCAATCCTTGCCCGGCACGGTTTGCCTCACCACAATTCGCTGACCGCCGCGCCGCCGAATACCTCGGCGATGCGGGCGCGGGTGGCGCGGGTAACGCCGTCCGGCAGCGCATCGGGCGCAAAGAAGCCGTGCGCGATGATTTCATTATTTGGCGCCGGCACGGCGTCCTGGCGGAATTCGCGCACGATGAACAACGCCACGTGGTCGCGCCACGACGCCCGCTGGTTGAAGAATATGCCGTGCAAGAGCGGCGGCGCGGTTATCAGGATATTGCCTTCCTCGGCCAGCTCGCGCGTGAGCGCCGCGAGGAAAGACTCGCCGGTCTCCACCCCGCCGCCGGGCAAGTGCCAGCCATCCACATAAGAGTGCTTGACCAGGAAGATGCGGCCGCTGCCGTCGATCACCATGGCGCGCGCGCCTAGGGTCGCGGCGCGTGAGAAACGCCAGTAGAAATGCATCAGCCGCCGGATCAGCCGCTCAAGCGCGCGGCGCAAAGATTGCAAGGGCATTTTTCCTCTTTAAGCATGTCCCACTGGGTTAGACCCACATTCCGCACATTCCCGCGCACGCGGGAATCCAGGGTATCGACCGCAAGAGTAGCACTGGATCCTCGCTTTCACGGGGATGAGCGGATGAGTCAACGACTGCCATAAACGCTGTCAAATCAGCTCCTTTTCGTGTTTATATCTAATATATAAAACGTTGCCGCAGACGCCGATCGAGGGGACATTTTAAGTGAAAAGTTTTTCCGACCTGACCGAGCAGGAAGTGCTGGCGCTGGCCATCACCAACGAAGAAGAGGACAGCCGCATCTACCGCGGCTTTGCTGAAGGCTTGCGCGAGCAAGCCCCGGCCTCGGCCAAAATGTTCGAGCTGATGGCGGAGGAGGAAGTTCGCCACCGCACCCGTCTGAACGACCTTTACCGCAGAAAGTTCGGCGATTACCTGCCGCTGATCCGGCGCCAGGACGTGAAGGGCTTCCTGCGCCACAAGCCTCTCTGGCTGGTGCGCCCACTCGGCCTCGACGAGGTGCGCAAATATGCCGCCGAGATGGAATACGAGACCGCGCGCTTCTATCGCAAGGCGGCGGAGACCAGCCGCGACGCGTCGGTGCGCCAGTTGCTGATCGATCTGGCCGAGGCCGAGGACAAGCACGAGGGCATCGCCAACCGGCTCGGCGAGCGCCTGCTGACCCCCGAGACGCGCGCCACCGAGGACGAAACCGCGCGGCGCGTATTCGTGCTGCAATTCGTGCAGCCGGGCCTGGTCGGGCTGATGGACGGCTCGGTCTCGACGCTGGCGCCGCTGTTCGCTGCGGCCTTTGCCACCCACCACACCTGGGAGACCTTCCTGGTCGGCATGGCGGCCTCGGTCGGCGCCGGCATTTCCATGGGTTTCGCCGAGGCGCTGTCCGACGACGGTTCGCTCAGCGGCCGCGGCACCCCCTGGCTGCGCGGCGCCGTGTGCGGCCTGATGACCACTATCGGCGGGCTCGGCCATACGCTGCCCTATCTCATCCCCGACTTCCTGACCGCGACGATCGTCTCGGTCATAGTGGTCGCCGTGGAACTCGCCGCCATCTCGTATATCCGTTACCGCTACATGGACACGCCGTTCCTCGCCGCCACCTTCCAGATCGTGGTCGGCGGCGTGCTGGTGTTCCTCGCCGGCATATTGATCGGGAGTTCGTAGCAAGCTACGCCCGGGAGCGATGTTCACCCTCGCCCATCTCTCCGACCCGCATCTGGCGCCGCTGCCGCCGCCGCGCTGGCGCGAACTGATCAGCAAGCGCCTGACCGGCTATATCAATTGGCAACGCCGACGGCGCTTCATCCACGAACCAACCGTGCTGGCGAAGATCGTCGCCGACCTGAAAGCGCAGGCGCCCGGCCACATCGCCGTTACCGGCGATATCGCTAATATCGCGCTGCCCGAGGAGTTCACGCGCGGCCGCGCTTGGCTGGAGAGCCTCGGAAGTCAGACGGACGTGAGCTTCGTTCCCGGGAACCACGATGCCTATGTGCCGGAAGCCGGCGTCCTGGCGGATCGCGCTTGGCGTCCGTTTATGAGCGAGGATGACGATACAGCGAGATTTCCGTTTGCGCGCCGGCGCAGACCGCTGGGGCTGATCGGCGTTTCGACTGGCGTGCCGACACCGCCATTTTTTGCGACCGGCTTTATCGGCAACGAGCAGCTTGCCGCTCTTGCCCTCACGCTCGATGAGCTCAAAGCCGAAAAACTATTCCGCGTGGTGCTGATCCATCACCCGCCGGTCAGTGATGCGGCGCGCCACAAAAGGCTGATAGACGCACACATACTGCTGCACGTCATTGCCACGCACGGCGTCGAGCTGGTGCTGCACGGCCACGATCATCTGCACATGATCAACTGGCTGGACGGTCCGAACGGCGCCCGCGTTCCGGCGGTCGGCGTGCCGTCGGCGTCGGCCGCATGGGGCATGAGCACAGACGCCGCCGCCTATAATCTCTATGTCATTGACGGCGCGCCCGGCGCCTGGACCTGCGAACTGATCTCGCGCGGCATCGGCGCCGCCGGAACGGTTATGCAGCAGAGGCGTCTAAAACTCTTGGGCTAAGGATGCGGCATGAGCAGCGCCAGCGCGAACAGCGCGACGACGCCGAGAATCAATCCGTAGACGAAGGTGCGGACCGCGCGCAGGCGGCCGCGCCACTGCTCGTGTTCGACCATCTTCAGCGCGGTGGCCTGCCCGAACAGAGTGTCGTCGCCAAGCGCGCGCTCGCGCTCGACCAGCCGGCGCGCCACGTAACGCGTGACCGCCTGCACCATCTCAGCAACCTCGTAGGATTCTGCCAACACCGCGCGTCCGTAGCGGGTGTCCTGCACGAAACGGTATTGCCGCTTGTCCTGGCCCATCTCGACATGGGCGATGACGTCGACCCAGAGCCGCGGCACGTCGCCCCGGCTGACGCCGCGGTCGAATAGTTCGACGTCCTTAGGGATATCCTTGAAGGTCGGATCGAGCGCGTCGTTGAGCAGCTCAAGCCGCGCCACATCGGCGTCGCGCAGGTCGACCACCACGTCCGAGCGCTCGGCCGCCTCGATGCGCGCTTCGCGTACGGCGTCTTTGAGCACGGTCGGCGGCTCGCCCGTTTGCGTCTCGGCTTTCTTGCCACGTCCCCACATGCGCGCAATTTAGCAATCGCTGTGGCCGGCGCAAAGCGGAAAAGTGAAGGTTTTCAAGATGTTTGATGATTTATCAAGCGTTAACGGGCAGGAACCACGCCGTAGGGCTGGGCCCAGCCCAAGCCATCCTCGGTGCGCCCGCGCGGCCGGTATTCGGCGCCGATCCAACCGCGGTAGCCGAGTCGGTCCACTGCCTCGAATACATAGCGGTAATTGACCTCGCCTTCGTCCGGCTCGTGGCGGGATGGAACCGCGGCGCATTGCAGATGGCCGATCGCGGGCAGATGTAGCTCCAGGCGATGGAGCAGATCGCCGCCGACGATCTGCACATGGTAGAAATCGAATTGGATGCGGATGTTCGACTTGCCGGCCTTGGCGACGACGTCGGCGGCGTGCTCCACGCGGTTGAGGAAATAGTTCGGCCGGTCGCGCGCATTGATCGGCTCGATCAGCAGTCCGATATTTTTGGCGGCGGCGAGATTGGCGGCCGCCTTGAGATTGTCGATGAATACGCGCTCGGCCGCCGGGCGCTGCTCGGGTTCGACCTTGCCGGCCAGGCAATGCACCGCGCTGCCGCCGATGGCCGCGATGTAGTCGAGCGCGCGGGCGAACAGAACCTGAAACTCTTTCTCGCGGCCGGGCACCGCCGCCAGTCCGAACTCACCGTCGCGTTCCCCGGGCGGCGTATTGATGCCGAGCACGGTGAGCTTGTTCTTGGCGGTCGCCGCCTTCACCGCGGAAGCGGGCACGTCGTAGGGGAATTGCAGCTCGATCGCCTTGAAACCACAGGCTGCCGCGGCGTCGATGCGTTCGAGCAGCGGGCGGTCGGTGAACAGATAACCCAGATTGGCGGCAAAACGGGGCATATGCGGATCTCAGCCATCATCCCTTGCGCAAGCACGCGCCGCCGTATTCATTAGCGATCCTCCGAGCGCAATACCATCCCGGAACTGCCTCATGACCGCCAACACCGCCTTCCATATCGCCGTGCTGCCCGGAGACGGCATCGGGCCGGAAGTGATGGTGCCCGCACTCGACATTCTGCGCCAGATTGAGGCGACGACGCCGAGCCTGGCCTTCCGCTTCACGGAAGCGCCTGCCGGCGCCAACCACTATCGCGAGACCAGCAAGTCGATGCCGGAATCCTCAATCAAGCTGTGTGAGGAGGCCGACGCCATCCTGCTCGGCGCCTGCGGGCTGCCGAGCGTGCGCTATCCCGACAACACCGAGATCATGCCGCAGGTCGAGCTACGCTTCATTTTTGATCTTTACGCCGGCGTGCGGCCGGCGCGGCTTATTCCCGGCGTGCCGAGCCCGATCGTGGGCGCGGCCGAACGCGGCATCGACTTCGTGCTGATCCGCGAGTCGACGGAAGGCCTGTTCGCCTCCATGGGCAAGGGCGTTGTGACTCACGACGAGGCGCGCGAGACATTGGTAATCACACGCAAAACGTCTGAGCGGCTGTTCGACTTCTCGCTGCGCCTCACCGAGCGGCGCAAAGCGCGCGGCAAACCTGGCCTACTCACCTGCGTAGACAAAGCCAACGCGTTCAAGGCCTATGCCTTCTTCCGCGGCATCTTTGACGAGCGCGCCAGGAATTTTCCAAACGTCAAGACCGACCACGTCTATGTCGACGCCTGCGCCGCGCTAATGGTGCGCAAGCCCTGGGACTTCGACGTGATGGTGATGGAGAACATCTTCGGCGACATCCTCTCCGATCTCGCCGCCGGCTTGATCGGCGGGCTCGGCATCGCGCCCTCGGCCGACATCGGCGACAAGCACGCGGTGTTCCAGCCCTGCCATGGCACCGCGCCCGACATCATGGGCCAGGGCAAGGCCAATCCGACAGCGATGATATTATCGGCCGCAATGATGCTCGATTGGCTCGCCGACAAACACGATCATCCCCCGGCCGCCGAAGCCGCGTTGCGTATCGAGCGCGCAGTCGACCAAGCCTATGCCGACGGCATCAAGCCGATGGAATACGGCGGCAGGGATGGCACCACGGCGATCGCCGGTGCGGTGATGAAGGCACTAGATTGATCGACGGGCCTCGTGTCCCGAACGCAAAGCAATCCGGGACGATTTTGACATGCATCAAGGCCTTCCACAGCCGCGCCCGGAATAAGCAGCTTCGCAAGGAGCTGATGAATTTGAAACGACTATCCGAAAGCGTGCGAACATGGCTTGCGATGACGCCGATCATCGTCGCAACGGCAATGATCGCCCCCGGCGCAAGTGCGACCAAGCCGACCATGCCGCACCTTTATATAGGTTGCGTGTTGGAAGGTTTTCTCATACCGGCCGATCAGCATCCCAATCACGAGCGCCTTCCCGTCACAAAAAAAGTCGATTGGAAAAAGCTTGAAGGCAAACTCGTGAGATACTCCGTACGGACCGGCAAGGCCTCCAAAGATGATTTCATCCGGCTGCCGGAGGTGATCTGATCGTGCGATCCCAACCAGCACAAAGCGCAACCGGCATTTGCGTGGTTCTCCGATGCGGTCATGCGAATGACGAGCGGCTCGCACGAAAACCCCTTGCCCCGCTGTTGATCGTGCGCTCGCACTCGACCCCGCGTCATGCGACGTCGCGACTTTGCGCGCGTTCGCCCTGGAGAAAGCGAACTGTCGGATTGAAGCACTCGTTCAGTTCCATAAGGCGGCGATCGAAATGAAATGCGGCTACGAGCCGGCGCAGCGGCTCAACGACGAAAACTTCTATGAGACGAAACTGCCGATTGGAGGCGAGAAAATAATAAAAGCGGGACGCCTGTCTGCGCGCGTATGAGCGGAGCGTGGTGCTTGCACTCTGGAACGGCTAAAGCCCGACGAAATCCTTGATCGCCGCCAGGAACTGCTCCGGCTGCTCCAGCGGCGGGCAATGGCCGCAGCCCGGCAATTCCACGAAAGTAGCGCCCGGCACCTTGCTCGCGATCGA
>DATISB010000017.1:0-19519 GCA_035469145.1 Pseudolabrys sp. | reverse complement strand
TGGTGACGGCATAAAGGGGGAAGGCGGCGTATCGTGGGGGTGTTCGACGCCTCCACTTCTCCACTGAAGGAGTGATACGCCATGATCGACAATAACGTCATCAAGCTCGCGCAGCCAGGGATCTTCATCGATTCGCTCACCCGAGATTTTGCGCGGCGGGGCGCGCGCCCTGCTCACGCAGGCGATCGAGGCGGAGGTTGCTGACTTTCTACACCGACATTGCTCACGCTTCTGCCAGTGCTCGTGTTCATCGGTCCACCCTTCCTTGAGGCGAGCAATCGTCGATGCCGACAGACCGGGCGCAGCTTCGCAAATCTTCCGCCTGCATCCGCAACACGAGTTCTTGAAGACACACTCTTCGCTCGCCAGTAGCATTGGCGACAACAGAACCTCTGACGGCCCATGTAGAGGCTCATCGGCTTGTGACAGTTCTCGCAGGTGGGCTTTGTATTTGTGTCCATGTTCACGCTCCTTAGACGCGCCTAACCAGTCGTGGCCCAGAATCCATAACTCCAGCGCTACGATGTATGGATTCCGGGCTCGCTCGCGCCGTCCCGGAATGACAGAAAACTAACCCAGCTTGATGTTGGCTTCCTTCACCACGCCGCTCCATAGTTTCATCTGGTCTTCGACGAAGCTGTGGAATTCCTCCGGCGTATTCTGCCGCGAGACGATGTTGAGCTGCTTGAAGCGCGCGGTCACTTCGGACGAGCGCAGCGCCGCGTTGAGCCCGGCGTTGAGCTTCTGCACGATGGCCTGCGGCGTGCCGTGTGGGAAGAACACGCCGTTCCATTCATAGGCCTCGAAATCGGGCAGCGTGTCGGACGCCGGCGGAATATTCGGCAAACTTTCGAGCCGTCCCTTGCCGGTATGCGCGATCGCTTTCACCTTGCCGCCCTTGAGCAGGCCGACCACCGACGAGCCGTTGGAGAAGAAGAATTTCACCTGCCCCGCCATCACGTCGGTGAGCGCCAACCCGCCGCCGCGATAGGGCACGTGGTTGATCTTAAGGCCGGTCACGTGGCGGAACATTTCGAGACAAAGATGCTGCAGCGTACCGTTGCCGGACGACGCCATCTCGATGCCGCCGGGCGAGGCCTTGGCATATGCGATGACGTCGGCGAGCGTCGTCACCGGCAACGACGGCGTGACCACCAGGATGTTGGGCACCAGCGAGACCAGGAACACCGGCTCGAAATCCTTGCGGTAGTCGAATGGCAAGTTCGGATAGAGCGAGCCGTTCACCGAGAACGCGGTGCCGTCATGCAGCAGCGTGTAGCCGTCCGGGTCGGCCTTTGCGACCACGGTTTCGCCGATGGTGCCGCCGGCGCCGCCGCGGTTTTCGATGACAAATTGCTGGCCGAGGATGTCGCCCGCCTTGGCGTAGAGGATGCGCGCCGTGGTGTCGGCGCCGCCGGCCGGCGGGTAAGGCACGATCACCCGCACGTTGCGGTTCGGCCAGTCGGCCTGCGCGCTCGCCGTGCCCGCCAGCGGCACCGCCACCAGTCCGGCCAACAGCGTGCGCCTGGTGAGTCTCGTTCCGGCCATCATTCCCTCCCTGATTTTTGCCGAGAATAGCACCGGCGCGCGGCTGCGAAAGGCTACCCTTTCCTCGCCCGAGGACTCGCCCCATATTCGAGGCGATGGCGAAGGCTCCCAAAAAACCGAAGGATCCCGCGCGGCCGACGCGCGCCAAGGCGGCGCGACCGAGCGCCCCCACGACACCGGCTGCACTCGCCGACCTGCTCAATCCGGCCATCAACAAGGGCACCGCAGGGCTGGGTTCGGGCACCGGGTTACAGCCACCGCCGGATAATTCGTTCGATCGCCGCGCCGATTTTTCCGCTGCCCACACGGCGCGCAAATCGAAGCCGAAGGGATTCGACGAGGCGCCGCAGCGCGACTATTCCGCCTCGCCGATCACCGGGCTTGATCCTCAATTGGCGAAAGAGTTGGGACTCGACACGGATGATGCAGAGTTCCCCTCCCCCTTGCGGGGGAGGGTTAGGGGTGGGAGTCCTGCGGACGCGCAAACATCCACCCCTCTCCCCAACCCTCCCCCGCAAGGGGGGAGGGAGCGCGCTGAGCAGGATCCAAAATACCGCCTGCCGCGCGCGGACCTGCCGCAGCCCGGCAGTGGGCTCTCGTCGATGGGCGTCGCCGCCACCGCGCAGGCACTGGAGGCATTGCTGCGTGAGGGCCGCAAGGAATTTGCAACCACGCCGTGGATGCCGCACCGCCCTCCGCGCCCGGAAAAATCCGAAGGCGGCAAGCGCTTCAAGATCGTGTCCGAGTTCGAGCCGAAGGGCGACCAGCCCGAGGCGATCCGCGAATTGGTGGAAGGCGTTAAGCGCAACGACCGCACGCAGGTTCTGCTGGGCGTCACCGGCTCCGGCAAAACTTTTACGATGGCGCAGGTGATCGAGGCGACGCAGCGTCCGGCGCTCATCCTGGCGCCCAACAAGACGCTTGCCGCGCAGCTCTACGGTGAGTTCAAGTCGTTCTTCCCTGACAACGCGGTGGAATATTTCGTCTCCTATTACGACTACTACCAGCCGGAAGCCTACGTGCCGCGCACCGACACCTACATCGAGAAAGAATCCTCGATCAACGAGCAGATCGACAGGATGCGTCACAGTGCGACGCGCGCGCTGCTCGAGCGTGACGACGTCATCATCGTCGCCTCGGTGTCATGCATTTACGGCATCGGCTCAGTCGAGACCTACTCTGCCATGACGTTTACGCTCAAGCAAAGAAGCCAGATCGCGCAGCGCCAATTACTCGCTGATCTGGTGGCGCTGCAATACAAGCGCACTCAGTCCGACTTTTTCCGCGGCTCGTTCCGAGTGCGCGGCGACGTGATCGAGATTTTCCCGGCGCATTACGAGGACCGCGCCTGGCGCGTCTCGCTGTTTGGCGACGAGATCGAATCGATCCACGAATTCGATCCGCTCACTGGGCAAAAAACCGACGAGCTGGAATTCGTCAAGGTCTATGCCAATTCGCACTATGTCACACCGCGGCCGACGCTGATCCAAGCTATTTCCGGCATCAAACACGAACTCAAAACCCGCCTCGACCAGCTCAACGCCGCCGACCGGCTGCTGGAAGCGCAGCGGCTCGAGCAGCGCACGGTGTTTGACCTGGAAATGATGGAGGCCACCGGCTCTTGCGCCGGCATCGAGAATTATTCGCGTTATCTCACCGGCCGCAAAACGGGCGAGCCGCCGCCGACGCTGTTCGAATACGTGCCGGACAACGCGCTGGTGTTCGTCGATGAGAGCCACGTCTCCATCCCGCAGCTCGGCGGCATGTACCGCGGCGACTTCCGCCGCAAGGCGACACTCGCCGAATATGGTTTCCGCCTGCCCTCCTGCATGGACAACCGCCCGCTGCGCTTCGAGGAATGGGACGCCATGCGGCCGCAGACCATGGCGGTGTCCGCCACGCCCGGGCACTGGGAGCTGAACGAGACGCGCGGCGTTTTCGTCGAGCAGGTGATCCGCCCGACTGGGCTGATCGATCCGCCGGTCGAGGTGCGCCCCGCGCGCACGCAGGTCGACGACCTGGTCGGCGAGGTGCGGCAGGTGGCGCAGGCCGGCTACCGCGCGCTCATCACCGTGCTGACCAAGCGCATGGCCGAGGACCTCACCGAATATCTGCACGAGCAGGGCATCCGCGTGCGCTACATGCACTCCGACATCGACACGCTGGAGCGCATCGAGATCATCCGCGACCTGCGGCTGGGTGCCTTCGACGCGCTGGTCGGCATCAATCTGCTACGCGAGGGTCTCGACATTCCGGAATGCGCGCTGGTCGCCATTCTCGACGCTGACAAGGAAGGTTTCCTGCGTAGCGAAACGTCACTGATCCAGACCATCGGCCGCGCCGCGCGCAACGTGGACAGCAACGTCATCCTCTATGCCGACAAGGTGACCGGCTCGATGCAGCGCGCGATCGAGGAGACCAACCGGCGGCGCGAGAAGCAGGTCGAGTACAATACCGCGCATGGCATCACGCCGGAGAGCATCAAGCACTCGATCCACGACATCATGGACAGCGTGTACGAGCGCGACCACGTGTTGATCTCCACCGGCACGGGCGAAGGCGAGTTCGCCGACGCGGCCACCATCGGGCACAATTTCGAGGCGGTAATCAGCGACCTGGAGACGCGCATGCGCGCGGCTGCTGCCGATCTCGACTTTGAGGAAGCCGCGCGCCTGCGCGACGAGATCAAGCGGCTGCGCACGATGGAGATGGCGGTGGTGGACGATCCGAGCGCTAAATCTCCATCTCCCCGCTTGCGGGGAGATGGTCGGGGTGAGGGGCAATCTTCGTCACCCGCCCGCAGCGGCAGCCCGCGCTCAAAACTCGGCAGGCCGGGGATGCGGGGTGGGTTTAAGAAAAGGTAACCAGGTAACAGCCGCCGGTTTGAGTCCCTGCTCCGCTGGCCCGCACTATAATTATCGACGCACTGTCGTGTGGGGGCGCGATTGAGCGAGCTGCTGCGCAAACGTCTTTATGACATCATGACATCTATACCGCCTTTGCCGAGGGACGGATCGACGAGACGCTGCACGAATTCGACGATAACGTCACGATGACATCCATGCGCCGGTCGACATCTTTCTGTATCTCCGGCGCAAGCAAGGCAAGATCGCGGTCGCGGAAACCATGAACGCGGCGTACGCGGCATTCGAATATCTCTCTTATCAGCCCGTCTTCATGGTGACCGAACATGTGGACGTCGCCGTTATCATTTTAGCGCGTCTACGCCAATGCGCGACCGGCCGCATCATTCAGCTTTTTCGCCGATTTCATTCGATTCGACAAAGGCCGTATTGTCAAATTGCGTCAATTCATGGATTCCTTCAACGCCGTCCAGCAGGTGCTCGGACGCGAGATTTTCGCTTCGAAAACGCCGGATTAGGGCACGTGCGCGGCGGCGGGGATCGCATATAAGGCCGTTGATTTTCCCTCTCGGGTAAAAGCGAAGGAAGAAGATCGCTTCGGCCTCCGCCTGTTGGGCCGGTCTCTGTTCCACGATAATCTCCACACCGCCCATCAACGCCAATCGAGGGAATCCCGCCATGCCTGTCATCCAATGTGACATCCGCGAAGGTTGGAGCGACGATCAGAAACGCGCGCTCGCTAGCGGTCTCACGAAAGTAGTTGCCGAAGTCGGAAAAGTGCCGATAAAGAGCGTCCACATCGTGATCCGGGAAGGCCGCGGCCTGCATTTCATTTTCGGCGGCGAGCACGTGCCCGAATTGAAGCCCGCCGCAGGCGGCTGAACCAGCTTTGGAAATGATGCATGACGTCTCCGCAAGCCCGCGTTTCCCTCCGCCTCTTGCTTGTCGTCCTCGCCGCCGCGGGGCTGGCGGCTTGCGGAACCACCGGCCTCGGCACCACGACGGAAACCGTCAAGCCGGCGGAGCCGCTGATGACCCGTAGGCTCGCCGCCGAGCAATGCTGGATGGCGGCCGAGAAGGCCCATGCCGCCCTGCCGCTCGACAAGCGCGCCGACATCGTCAACAAATGTATCGAGCAGAAGATGAAGGCGGCCTCCGGCAGTGCGGAGCCCGCGCCGGCAGGCCCGGCGCCCGACGCGAAAAAGAAGCCGGCCAGCGCCGCTGCCGAAGCCGAGAAAAAGAAACCCGCTGCCCCGCGCGCCGGCGAACAAGACAAGAAGCCGGCGGGCGCGGGCGCGGATGAGCCCGACAAGAAGCCCTGATCGCGGGACGACGGGCAAGTCGACCACTTTGCCGACCCCCTCCCCTTGCGGGCCGCCCGCGACCGTATCACCATCGCTATCCCCAGCCGCTAAGGAGGTCGTCATGGCGAAGGGTCAGATGCGCGTGCCGAAGGAAAAGAAGAAACCGAAGGCCGACAAGGACAAGCCCAAGCAACTGTCCGCCTACAAGTTGTCGCAGATGCAGGGCGCGTCCGGCAATCCCTTCGGCAACCCGCCCGGCAAGAAGCCCTGAGCCGGTCCTTTTCCGCCACGGCGCATGAACTTTCCGCCCGCTCCAGCCGACCTATGCTGGACAGCGGAAGGGGGTTGCCGTGGCCAAGCGTTTTATCGTCGCCTTTGTCATCTTCATCGGGCTGATCATTCCGGCCGCGTTCGCGCTCGCTCTGCTGGTGGCACCGGCGTGGCCCGCGCCTCTGGAACGGCCGGGTTGCGAGCGCAACCTGGAAGACGCCATCGCCAATGTGACCGCCTTGCAGGCGCGCACGAAAGCGACGCACGGGGCCGAGGCTTGCGCCGCCACTCGGCTCTATTTCCTCGAAGTGGTGAATGCGCGCGCGATGACCGCGCTGTGCAAGAGCGAGCCGGAGCGCGAGCGGGAACTCGGCCGGCTCGATGCCAACGTCGAAAATATCAACAGCCCAATCGCCGCGCGTGCATGATCCCGAAAAGTGGGACCCGGTTTTCGGACAAGATCATGCGCCAGTAAAAGAGGCGCCCAGGCGCTTCATATCTTCGCCAAAGTTCCATGCGAGAGCGACACCAATGCTTACAGGGGCGACCCGCTGGATCATTGCCGCATTGGTCTGCGCGCTCGCCGACGCACCGGCGGCTGCGCAGGACGCCAGCGGCACGGCCGATGCCACCGCCTTGCCGCCAGCCACCCCCACCGATGCAGCAAATCCGCAGGCCTACCTGCCACTCACGCCCGACGAATCCGCGGCGCTCGGCAATGCGCTGCTGTTCGAACCCGCTAACCTCGCGAGCAGCAAGCCGGCCAAGCCGCTACGCCTGCCCAGTCTGAACGACCCCGACAAGTTAGATATCAGCCACGCCGAAAAGCCGGACGGTTCCCGTACGCTGGTGGTGAAACAGCCGCTGGTGAACGAATGGGATGCCAAGGTCGGCGCCGATCTCAGCCTCGCCGCGGCGCAATCGGACGGCTACCGGCCGGGCAAACCGTTGCCGGTGATGGGCGGCAGCCAGGACTCCGGCGCGGCCTGGGCATCGGTCGGCGTGCCCAATCTCGCCACGGTCGATGCGCGCGTCGATCCCAGCAACGAACTGGGCAAGGTCGGCACCACGTTCAGGCATTCGATCCCGGTCGGCAGAAAATTCTCCGTGACGCTGCAGAATTCCTATTCGGTGACTGAGACCTTCAGCCCGCCCACGACTGCGCCGCCCGATGTACCGTTGATGACGGCGCCAGCCGCCACGACACCACCGACGCCGCAGGTCTGGGGCAGCCAGAAGGCCGTGAAATTCGACATTCTGACGACCGGCACGACGTTCGGCGCCGGCCTCACCACGGCCAGCAACGATCCGGTCACCCACAACACGCTCAGCGCCGAGCAGAAACTCTACGGCCCGCTGCACGTGACCACGGCGGTGACCGATTTCGGGCAGCCGACCACCGGCAAAAGCATCACCGCCCGCTTCAAGCTGAATTGGTAACGCCGCGCCCGGGCTTGCCAACGGTGCAGCGCCCAGATGCCGCCCTCACCCCGCCCAACGGCCGCCCAAGTTCCATGCGGCAATCCGCTTGGACGGGGGAGCGTCAGCGCAACGGATTGCGCCTGTCTAGGAGTGAAGCATGATGGCCATCAGACCTGAGCGGCTTGCTGCGGACCAGAGCGTTCCTGAGAAAACCGGTCCGGAGCAATCCGCTCCGAACCGCAGTGTCCCGGAAAAACTCGGCGAAGTCGACCAGGCGGCAGCGACCGCGTTCGAGGGTGAGATCCGTGAATTCGTCCGGCGTGACGTTGCGACCCTGCGCCGGCAACGCAGCGAAGGAGACGCCGCCGCTAACCCGTCCGCCGAAAATCTGAATGCGCTGATCCGGCGCGTCGCCGGCGCCTCGATCGAGGAGATCGACCGCATCATCCTCGAGCTGCAAGGCATACGCGACATGCTGCGCGGCGAGGGCGAACGCGTCAGCCGAGAGCTCGCCGGCTACGCCAGCCTGAGCCACGCGTCGATGACCGCGATGAAGGTCATAGCCGACAGCCTCAAGCAATGGAAAGACGCACCGGTCAACAACGGCCGGCGTTCGGTGAACTGAACTGTTCCAAACGATACGCCGTCGTCGAGCGTTTTTGGCGGCGGCGGTTCATCGACAAGCGGACGTGATAATTCGGTGGGTAAACCGGCTTTCGTACTGCCCTGACCTGTGGATTGCCGGGACAGCGGAACCGGGCACCGCCGAGAATCGATTCAGGCGCCTACAGTGCGAGCGTCCGAAAGCGGCCAAGGTCGCATGCGGCCGCTGCGAGTCGAGACCGCTGCGACAGGCGACAGAAGCGGCCTCGTCTTCGGGCAATCCTCCCACAAACTAGACCCTCCCTCAGCGGGGTTCTTTTGCGAGCACAAGCGGACGGCTTTAGGTCAGTTGGCGGGAACTTTGCGTGGCAGCGGATAGTCTTCGCTCTCGTACAGCCGGCGGATGCCGTTGCCGTCGAAACGCTTCTCCTCGACCTCGAGATAGGCGCCGAGCAGCAGTTCCGGCGGCAATTCCTCGATGGCGAAACGGATGGCCTCCGCCGCGGTCGGAAAACGCTTGTAGCCGATCGGACGGCGCGACTTGCGGCTGCGGCTGGGAAATAGCTCGGACGGGGCCCGATAGTTGATCATCGACATAAGTAATAGCTCCTCACAACATATTATGGCCCCGAAAACGCTAAAAATCCAGCGGCTGCGGCCCCGCGCATGGCTGACCGGCCCCGCTAAGGTAAATTCGATGCGCTGAAAAAAGACGGCCCGGTGCGGTCATTCACCATCAAATGTTTGTACGTCCTGACCGTCGGCACTTCGACGGCGACCTTCCGCGGCACCGCATAGAGCGGTACGTCCTGCAGCACCCCAGTACCGACAGGGTTTTCGACCGTCGGCTGCACGCCTTTGCGCACGATCGCGAAAAACGCCCATGGTTTGAATCCGTTAGCGCGCCTTGGACTCATTTTGTTCCGGCCGCGCGCATGTGACTCGGACTCCACACTGGCGTCATTCCGGCTCCGCCGATTCAAGTTTCGCGTGCAGCGCGACTCGGGCTGCGATACCAGCGTTGCAGACTCTGATTCGCGAGGCTCAAGGGATGATTCTCGAATCTCTGTTCGGATTGTCGCTTGTGCTGAATATCTCGCTCGATACCGTCACCCCCTCCGCCGATCCGGCGGCTTGGACGCAGCTGTCGGCGCGCCTGAAGAACGCCGCGCTGCTGCCGCTGGTGCGGCGCGCCACCGATTGCATCGTGCGCCAGGTGTCCGCCGATCCGCGCTACGCCACCAACATGCGGCTGGACGCATTCAATGACCTGATCGACGACTCGATCGCGGCCTGCGAACGTCCAGTGCGGGCGATGATCGATACCCACGACCGCCTGTACGGCTACGGCTCGGGCGAGGCGTTTCTGCTCGGACCCTATCTCGACGTGCTGCCCGCCGCGGTGAAGTAGGTCAGGATGCCGGCGCCCTAGCTAGTCTTGCTACCTGAATGAGTTCGACAGAAGGGCGATTCTTGAAACTGGTCTGCTGGCGCTCCGCGCTGCTCGTCGTTGCGATATCGTCATTCTTGTTTGCGCAAAGCTCCCCCGGGGCGACCGATCTGCCGCCCTGCTATTGGCCACTCGCCAAGAGTCAAGTCATGGTCGACAAGACGCGGCCGGTGCAGCTGGCACCCGACTTGTCGCAATTGGGTGCGGTCGAGCGGCTCATCAGCCAGATCAAGCACTACGCGCCCTCGTTAGATCAGGCCGGCAAGCATTGCCCGAAGCTGCGGAAAGGCATCGCCGAGTAATGACGGCGGCCACGGCACGTGCAGCAACGTGTTGAACAGAAGATACATCGCGATCCACAGCGGAATGGCGATCAACAACGCGGTCGACCAGCGCGCGGCGCCAACCAAGCGAATATAGAGAACGATAAATGCCCCGAGCGCCGGCATCATGCCGATGACGAGCACTGCCAGCAGCAAGCTGATCAGCCAGCCGAGTTGCGATCCGAGCCGGGCGTAGACCAATTGTGCTCGTGATCCGGCCGCCGTGCCGTCGGCCGCGTTGATTGAGGCGATGGCCGGCCGTCGCGCATCGAAAATTGCCGTGTATGCATAGACCAGAACGACAATAAAGCCCGCGATCGATGCCGTCTGCGGCATCAGACGCGCGGCAAATTGCCAAGCGCTCGCGCTCCAGAATGCAATCGCAAAGCCGATGCCGGCAATGGCCCAGAGCGCGGCCGCGACGAGTTTTTCATTCGGCGCCAGATCGGATGCGCCGGGCTTCTTGATCGTGGCACCGGCCGCCGCGCCGCCATGCCAATAGCGGTACGCCGACACGACGATTGGGCGGCACAGCACCAGAACGGCAATGCTCAGCACTACGATTACCAGCGGCCGCTCGAGCCAGCTAAATCCATACCGCCCGACCGAAATGAAAAGATACTTCTCGATCAGTTTTCCGAGGATGAAGCCGAGGATCAGCGGCGCGCGCGCCCAGCCGTAGCGCTTCATGAACCAGCCGACCACGCCGAAGCCGATCAGCGTCACCAGATCGCCGTAGGAGCGCGAGCCTTGAAAGGCGCCGACGAAGCAGATCGCGAACACGATCGGCACCAGAACGCTCCAGCGCACCGTGGCGAGGCGGGCGAGTTGACCGGCAAACAGGAAGGAGATCCCCGCCCCCACCACATTGGCGAGCGCCAGCGACCAGACCAGCGTGAACGTGATGTCGAGCTGCGTCGTGAGCAGCTTCGGACCGGGCGTGATACCGTGCGCCAGAAACGCGCCAAGCAACAGCGCCATCGATGGCGAGCCGGGCAGACCGAACGCCAGCGTCGGAATCAGCGCGCCGCCTTCGCGCGAATTGTTGGCCGCCTCCGCCGCGATGACGCCACGCACATCGCCTTTGCCGAAGGTTTCCGTCGCGCCCCTGAGCATGCGCGCCGCCGACCCATAGGCGAGCCAGTCGATGATCGGCGCGCCCATGCCGGGGATGGAACCGAACACGACGCCGAGCATCGACGAGTTGATCACCAGCTTCCAGTTCTGCATGACGTCGCGCACGCCGCGCAGTTGCTCGCGGAAAAGTCCACCGATCTTTTGTCCGGACGACAGGCTTCGCTGCGCGATCGCCATGTCGATCATTTCCGGCAAGGCGAACAGGCCGAGCGCCAGCGCCTGGATCTGGATGCCGTCCCACAGATAGATCTCGTCGAAGGTCCAGCGCAGCGTGCCGGTTTGCGCTTCGTTGCCGATGGCGGCGAACAAGACGCCGATCATCGCCACGGTCAGGCCCTTGAGCACCGCGCCCTGACTGATGGAGGCGATCAGTGTCAGGCCCAGGATGCAGACCGCGAGCAGATCGGGCGAGCCGATGGCGAGCATGAACGGCTGTAAAATCGGAATGGAAACGCCGAGCAGCACCGCGCCGAACAGCCCGCCCAGGATCGAGGCCGAGAACGAGGCGCCGAAGGCGCGGCCCGCCTCTCCCCGCTTGGCCATCGGATAGCCGTCGAGCACGGTCGCCGCCGACCCGATCGCACCCGGAACGCCGAACAGGATCGCTGGCACGGTGTCGGAGGTCGCCGTCACCGCCCACATGCCGATGAGGAATGCGAGCGCGGTGTACGGATCCATCGCGTAGGTGAACGGGATCAACAGCGCCAGGCCCGCGAGTCCACCGATCCCCGGGATAACGCCGATGATCAGGCCGAGCACGACGCCGCTGCAAATGATGGCAAAGCGCGCCGGATCGAAGACAATCGCCAGCGCGCTGATGACTTCGTGCAGCAAGATGAAGGTCCCGGCAGGTCAATCGCGCGGCAACGATACACCGCGGGCGATGGATTACAACGTCCGCTTATTGTATGAATTGAGCGCATTCAGCGAGACGCAGCCGATGCTCGACAAAACGGACAAGTCAAAAAAATCCGGCCTAGCAATTGCCGGCGGCCCGCCGCTCGATTTCCAGGATCATCTGCGCCAGCTGGAAGCGCGCGGCCTGGTGACCCGCATCGATCACGCCATCGATAAAAACAGCGAGCTGCACCCGCTGGTGCGCTGGCAATTCCAGGGCGGTCTCGCCGAGGAGCAACGGCGTGCCTTTCTGTTCACCAATGTCGTCGACGGCGCCGGTCGGCGCTACGATATTCCGGTCGCGGTCGGCGCGCTCGGCGCCTCGCCGGAAATCTACGCCGCCGGCATGGGCGTGCCGGTCGAGAACATCGGCGAAGCCTGGACGCGCGCGATCGCGCATCCGATCGCGCCAGTCATCGTCGCCTCCGCAGCCTGCCAGGAGGTCGTGATCAAGGGCGACGCCTTGCTCAAGCCCGGTGAAGGCCTGTCGCACCTGCCGGTGCCGATCTCGACGCCCGGTTTCGATTCCGCGCCCTATCTCACGGCCACGCTGTGCATCACGCGCGACCCCGAGACCGGCGTGCAGAACATGGGCACCTATCGCGCCGCCTTGAAGGCACAGGACCGACTCGGCGTGCGCATGTCGTCGCGCCCGGGCGGCGCCGGCGGCTATCTGCACTGGCGCAAATACCAGAAGCGCAAGCAGCCGATGCCTTGCGCCATCGTGATCGGCTGCGCGCCGGTCGTGCTGTTCACCGGCCCGCAAAAGCTTCCCATCGATGTCGACGAGATAGCGGTGGCCGGCGGGTTAGCTGGCGCGCCCATTCGCATCGTCAAAGCGGTCAGCGTCGACCTGCACGTCCCGGCCGACGCGGAGATCGTGATCGAGGGCCTGATCGACAGCGAACTGCTCGAGCCCGAAGGCCCATTCGGCGAGAGCCACGGCCATGTGGCGCTCGAGGACTTCAACATGGCGATGCGCCTGACCGCGATCACCCACAAGCGCAAGCCGGTTTTCGTGTCCATCATCAGCCAGGTCACGCCGAGCGAATCGAGCGTGATGAAGAAGGTCGCCTTCGAGCCAATGTTTTTGGCGCATCTGCGCGACCAGCTCGGCATCCGCGGCATCAAACGGGTAGCGATGCACGAGGCGTTCACAAATCTGCGCAAGGTCATCTTTCTGCAATTCGCGCGCGGCACGGCGCTCACGGAAGTCTGGCGCGGGTTGCAGGGTGCGGCCTCGCTGCGCGCCGACTGCGGCAAAATCTGCATCGCGGTGAGCGAGGACATCGACCCCGCCAATGCCGACGCCATCTTCTGGTCGCTCGCCTACCGCTCCGATCTCGGCATCGACGTGCAGATCATGCCCTACCGCTCGGCCGGGCATGGACCGAAATCGGGCAGGCGCGAGGATTCCACCATCCTGATCGACGCCACTCTCAAGCAGGACATGCCGCCGCTGGCGCTGCCGCGGCGCGAATTCATGGAGCGCGCGCTCACACTCTGGAGAGAGCTCGATCTGCCGCCGCTCACGCCGCAGCCGCCGTGGCACGGCTATTCGCTGGGCGACTGGGACGAACACTACGACATTTACGCCCGCCGCGCGGTCGAAGGCCGCTGGGCCGAAAGCGGAAATGAGACCAGCAAGCGGCGGCGCGCCGGCCTGATACCGGAAACGTCGGTCCGCGACGTCGAGGGGACGACGAAGAAAACCTGACAGTCGCCAGAAGCGGCGGGTTCAATGAGGTGGGAGGATTCAACAATGCTTGCTGCAACGTCACGACGAATCTTGATCGCGGCTGCCCTTGTGACGGCCTGCGGGACCGCATCCGCCGCCGCTGATCTGGTCGCCGATTTCTACAAAGGCCGCGAACTGACGATCCTGATCGGCCACCCGCCCGGCGGCTCCTACGATTTGTACGCGCAGCTCGCCGCCGCCCACATCGGCAAATTCATCCCGGGTCATCCCACCGTCATCGTGCAGCAGATGCCGGGCGGCGGCGGCTCAAAGGCGACCGCACATTTATACAACCGCGCGCCGCACGACGGCTCGATCATTTCCCTGTTTCCCGAAACCATCGCCTATGTGCAGCTGATGGACCCGGTGCAGGGCAAATGGGACGTCACCAAGATGCATTACATCGGCTCGCTGGCGCCGGTGAATTCGACCTTCATGATCCGCAAGGGCGGCGCAATCAAATCGGTGCAGGATCTGTTTGCGACCACGACCAATGTCGGCTGCAGCGGCCGCACCTCGCAAAGCTTCGAATATCCGGCGACGCTCATGGCTTTCGGCGGCGCCAAGCTCAATATGATCTGCGGCTACGATGGCTCGTCGGCCTATACGCTGGCGCTGCTGCGTGGCGAAGTCGACATGGTCTCGAAGGCGTGGAACTCCTGGCGCACCGAGAACAAGGAATCGATCGCGGACGGAACCTTCATTCCCATCCTGCAAGGCGGCCTCAAGCGCAGCGCCGAACTTCCCAATGTACCGCTGATGCAGGAAGTCACCACCGACGCCTTCGCGAAGAAAGCGCTGATTTTCATCTCCAGCGGCTCGGCCATAGGGCGCGCGCTGATCGCGCCGCCGGACCTGCCGAACGAACGGCTGGTCGCGCTGCGCGCGGCGTTCGATGACATGGTGAAAGACCCGGACTTCCTCGCCGACGCGCAAAAGCGCAATATCTATCTCGATCCGACGCCGGGCACGAAGGTGCAGGAAGACAGCGACGAGATCGTCAAGACCCCGAAGGATATTGTCGAACGCGTGGCGAAGGTGTTCAAGGAATAATGCGCATTTGTAACGTGGCCCGAGTCTGGCGATGAATAAACCGAAGTCCGGTTTTCGCTTTATCGGGCAGCCCATGCCGCGCAACGAAGACGCGCGGCTGCTCATCGGCGCGGGGCGCTTCACCGACGACTTCGATTTTCCCGGGCAAACTTACGCGGCGATGGTACGCTCACCGCACCCCCATGCGCGCATCGTCTCGATCGACAAAAGCAGCGCGCAGGCTTTGCCCGGCGTGCTCGGCGTGTTCACCGGCGCCGATTGCGCTGCCGAGGGCCTCGGCCCAATCGGGCACGATCCGCTGCCGAAGACGCGCGACGACATGAAGCTCACCGGTCCGGGCGGCAGCGAAGTCTTCATCGGCCCGCATGTGCTGTTGCCCGCCGACAAGGCGCGCCATGTGGGCGAAGCCGTCGCCATGGTGGTCGCGGAGACCAAAGCGCAAGCGCTCGTCGCCGCCGAAGCACTCGACGTCGTCTACGACGAACTCCCTTTCGTGCTGCATTCCGTAGACGCCATGAGAGCCGGCGCCCCGGCGGTCTGGGACGAGGTGCCCGACAACATCTTGGTCGATACGCATTTCGGCGATGCGGCCGCGACCGAGCGCGCCTTTGCGCTAGCCGCGAATGTCGCCGCCATGGATTTCACAATCGGCCGCGTCACAGGCGTCCCGCTCGAACTGCGCGCGGCGGTCGCCAATTACGACGGGACAAGCGGCCGCTACACCCTGCATGCCGGCAGCGGCGGCGCCGTGCGCCAGAAGCGCGAGTTGGCGAGCATCCTTGGCATCGAGCCCGACATCTTGCGCGTCTTGTCGTTCGACGTCGGCGGCAATTTCGGCACCCGCAACCGCGTCTATCCGGAATACGGACTGGTGCTGTGGGCCTCGCGCAAGCTCGGCCGACCGGTCAAGTTCACCGCCACCCGCTCGGAGTGCTTCATCAGCGATTATCAAGGCCGCGACCTGGTATCGAAATTGGAACTGGCGCTCGATGGCGCCGGCCGCTTCCTCGCCTTGCGCGCGACCAATATCAGCAATGCCGGCGCGCGCTGCGTGTCGCTGTCACCGCTAAGCAAGGGCGCCGGCCTGATCACCGGCAACTACGCCATTCCGGTGGCTTCGCTGCGCGCGGTCTCAGTGTTCACTAACACCATTCCGACACAGGCCTATCGCAGTTCCGGCCGCCCGGAAGTGACCTTCGCCATCGAACGCTTGATCGACATCGCGGCGGCGAAACTCACCTTCGACCGCATCAGCCTGCGCCGCCGGAATTTAGTACGGCCAAAAGCCATGCCCTACCGCAACGCGGTCGGCATGACCTATGACAGCGGGCGCTACGAGGAGAACATGGACCTCGCCATGCGCATCGCCGATTGGGAAGGCTTCAAGGCGCGCCGGCGTGACGCCAAAAAGCGCGGCAGACTGCTCGGCCTCGGCCTCGCCAATTACGTCGAATCCTCGATCGGCGCACCCAAGGAACAGGCGCGCATCACCATCCGGCCCGAGGGCCGCGTCGACGTCATCATCGGCACCCAGCCGGCCGGGCAAGGGCACGAGACTAGCTTCGCGCAGGTCGTGTCGGACCTGCTGCAGGTGCCGATCGAGGCCGTGCGCATCATCATGGGCGACACCGACGTGGTGCGCGCCGGCGGCGGCAGTCATTCCGGCCGCTCCATGCGCCATGCCGCCACCGTGTTCTCGATGGCAGCGACCACGCTCATCGCCAAGGGCAAGCGCATCGCCGCGCTCGCGCTCGGCACCGCGCTCGAGCACGTCGAATTCAACGACGGGCGCTTTGCCGCGCGCGAGACCAACCGCAGCTTCGATTTCCTCGAGCTGGCGCAGGAGATTGCAAAACTCACGCTGCCCGACGATCTCGCTGGCGGTCTCGCGGTAGTTGCCGACAACGAGATGCACGATCCGGTGTTCCCGAACGGCTGCGCGATCTGCGAAATCGAAATCGATCCCGACAGCTGCGGGTTGACGCTCACGCGCTACGCCTCGGTGGACGACGTCGGCCGCTGCATCAATCCGCTCATCGTCGACGGCCAGACCCATGGCGCCATCGCACAAGGCATCGGCCAAGCGCTGTGGGAGCAATGCGTGGTCGATCCCGACTCCGGCCAGCCGCTCAACGGTTCACTGATGGACTACGGCATGCCGCGCGCGCACCTGCTGCCGTCGTTCACGACCGAGATCGTCGAGGTGCTGTCGCCGACCAATCCGCTCGGCATCAAGGCCGGCGGCGAAGGCGGCACCACGGCGGCGCCGGCTGTCATCGTAAGCGCCATTGTCGACGCGCTCAAGCCTTACGGCGTGCTCAATATCGAGATGCCGGCGACGCCGCATCGCATCTGGCAGACGATCCAACACGCCAAACGTAACGGCTAAAGAACCCAGTCCGCCGGCAGCACGCCGCTGGCGCGTCCGCGCCCGACGTAATAGTCCCACAATTTATCGATGTGCCGCGCGCGTTTGGTGTCGTCCGCGAAGCCTTTGATCTCGGCGGGCTTCAGCGGCACGACCGGACCGAGACTGGCGGCATAGTGCATGGCCTGTGCATTCTCCACGAAATGAATGCTGTCGATCAGCGCGCCCGGCACGCTCTCCGCCACCACGACCTGGCCATGGGCGCGGATCAGCAGGCCATGATGCTTACGAAGCGTGCGCGCCAGGGCGAGGCCTTTCTTGGAGTCGCTCACATGGCTGGGATCGGCATGCACCGGAATGCCGCTTGCCCAGCGCACCGCGTGGTTCTTCACCGGCTTGAGCGCAACGCCCTTCGCCAGCGTGAACGCCGTGGTCAGATCGTGATGGAAATGCGCAATCGCCTGCACATCGGCGCGGGCGCGGAAAATCTCGCAATGTAGATACACTTCCGACGGCGGCCGCACGCCGGCAGGGCCGGCAACAACTTTGCCGTCGAAATCGCAGATCAACAGATCGCCGGGCTTGACAGTTGACCGGCTTTGCTCGAACGATTGGATGAGCAGCGCGTTGCGCCCGGGCAGCCGCGCTCCGATGTGGCCGCTGTAGCCCAGAATGCCGAGATCGTTGAGCAGCAAGGTCGCGGCGGCGACCTGAAACCGAAGCGCTTGTTCGCTGCTCTGCATAAGGCGGCGTCCCACGGCACGAAAGGCGCCTCAGTATCGCATTGCCGCAGCGTCGAACTCAATGAGCGGTCACGCCATCGCGCGCGCCAGGCGGCTGCTGTTGACGTTCACGCACTGGCGCAGCGGCGCGTAGCCGCGTTCGGCGGCCATCATGAATCCTTCGCCATCGCACAATGCCTGGGCGATCGCCGCTTCGGCGTCGGCAAACGCCTCGATTTTCTCGGCGACCATCAGCTGCGCTTAAGGCAGCGGCGCAAGGTTATGCCGAAGCCACGGTTTGGAGTGGCGCTTTCGCGCAACTTGGGCGAGGTGGCCCGGAGGACTTAAGCGCCGCCAGCCGATTATCAAATAACCGCGGCGTTCGGTAATGACGAAGCCAAGGAGCGTCTTAAGCGCTTGGAATGCCCCTACGTGTTGAATGATAAACGAGGAAATGTCATGACCAACCTCTGCTTCTAGTGGGAGTGATAGTCCGAGAATGGTACACTACGGCGCAAGGGGCGAATTGAATTTGCGCGCGGTGTCCACGATCCATTCGCGGTAGAGCAGCAGTGGCGTGACGCCGGTGAGGCCGCCGCAGCCTTCCTGGTCGCCCGGCGCTGTCGACCAGCTCACCACGCCAATCACCGCTTCAGTTGCGGGATCGAAAGCGGGCGCGCCGGAATCGCCGGTGCAGGCGCCCAGTCCAATGCGCTGATTGCGCGTCGCCAGATCGTAAAGACGGATTTGCAAGCTACCGGGCTTGCCGGTGACGGTGAGCGTCGCCATGCGCGGGATGCCCAAGCCGCGATCGGTGCCGGCGGTGGTGACGCCGAAGCCGGCGATGGTCAGCGTCTCGCCCACGGCGACGCGGCGCGCGGGCGTGAGCTTGGTAGACAAGATGAGATCGTTGAGCGGCACGCCGAGCTTGAGCAGCGCCAGGTCGGCGGTGGCGCGGCTCGCGGTGTAGCTTGCCTGATCGAAACGCGGATGCAGCGCGATGGCGCGCACGGAAATTGTCTGCCCGGTCTGGAATGTTTTGACCTGGTAGTCGAGCTTGCCCGCCACGCAATGGGCGGCGGTGAGCACCAGGTCGCGCGCCAGTGCGGTGCCGGTGCACAGGTCGCTGCGCGAATCGACCACCATCACGATGGCGCGCGCCGCAAAGCCGCTAGCCGGCGGCGCATTGCCGGTGAGCGCGTAAGCGGGCGCGCAAAGCATCAGTCCAATGAGGGCGGAAAGGACGCGGGGCATGCTTGACTAGAATACCAGATAATTAGTGACGTCGGCTTCTGGCAGATTTTGTTGTAGAAGTCGACGATCAGTGCAGTTGGGCGCTGAATCCATTGTTTTTGAAATTGTCGATTGCTGACCGCTTCATTGGGAGCGGCGGCTTTAACGCTAGGGCACCGACACCCACAACGGCTATGCCCCACAGACGGCGACTGCTGGTGGCGGCCGGACGACCAGCTTGGCGAGCCGACGCAGGTTCTATGCAATGGCTGCGAGCGTAAACTCGTCTTGTGCGCCACGCGGGCCACATAACCGCAGGCGACCAAGCTTCAGGATGCGCTTGAGATGGGCGAACAGCATCTCGACGCGTTTGCGATTACGGCGTGATTGCTCGAATGCGGGAGTCTTGGCCAGGGCCCGGGCAACGTCACGAACTTCCTCATAGATGCTGCGCGGGATTTGGCGCCCCGGGGCTTTTGGGCAGCATTTGGGTTTGAGCGGACAAGGACCACAATCATAGGTGCTTGCGCGATAGAGGACCGTCTCGCCATCGTTGACCAGTGTGCCCGTCGTCGTCAGCGTCTTGC
>DATISB010000016.1:0-8566 GCA_035469145.1 Pseudolabrys sp. | reverse complement strand
TTGGGGTGTTCATTTCCATCGAACCTGGGTTAAGGTTCGCGCAACATTCGAATTAACAGAAGGACCTGGGGGAATGAATACGCAGTTTTGGCGGCGAGCAGCAGATGCTGGCGATCGGCCGCGCGCTGATGATCAATTCCGATTGCCTGATCATGGACGAGCCGTCGGAAGGGCTGGCGCCGATCATCATCCAGAGCCTCTGGGAAGCGATCGGAAAGCTGAAGGAAGTAGGCCTATCGATTCTGCTGGTCGAGCAGAGCGCGCACCTCGCCCTTAAGCTGGTCGACGTCGTGCACGTGATGAGCAAGGGCCAGGTGGTCTATTCTGCCAAGCCGGAACAGCTCAAGGCCAACGACCAGATCAAATCAAGCTATCTCGGCATTCAGGCCGTTCAGCGCTGCAATAGGGCCGAAACGGCGCGCCGTGGCGCAACACCGCAAACGGGCTTTACAGAATGGAAGACATTGGCGGATGATGGATTGGTTTGGTCCGCCGCATTTGCAACGACGGCCCGGAAAGACTCTTCATGATTTTCCTGTTGAATACGGCCGTGCTAGCCGATCAAAAATGGCCGAACACGGCCGCTCAAAATGTATAGCCCCGGCAGGGGCGATAAAGGGAGGAATATATGTCTCGCAAGTTCACCCGCCGTAAATTCATGGCTGGCATTGCCGCCGGCGCGGCGTTGGCGACGTTCAAATTCCCGGCGCCGGCAATTGCGCAAGCCGCGCCGTTCAAGCTCGGCCTGCTCACCGTCAAGACCGGACCGCTCGCCCAGGGCGGCATCCAGATGGAACAGGGCGTCCTCGCCTATCTGAAGGAAAAGAACTTCACCTTCGCCGGCCGCAAGGGCGATTTCATTTCCGCCGATACCGGCGGCAACCCGGCCGGCACCAAGACCAAGGCACAGGAGCTGATCGAGCGCGACAAGGTCGACACCATCCTCGGGCCGCTCGCCGCCTTCGAATTGCTCGCGATCACCGACTATATCGCCCAGCAGAAAACCCCGTTGCTCAGCCTCGCCGGTGCCGACGACATGACGCAGCGGCGGCCCAACCCCTACTTCCTGCGCCCATCGGCTTGCTCTTCGCAGGCGATGCACCCGATGGCCGACTTCGCGGCCAAGGAGCTGAAACTCAAGAAGGTCGTCACCATTTCCGAGGACTTCGCCTTCGGCTACGAACAGATGGGCGGCTTCCAGCAGACCTTCGAGGAAAACGGCGGCAAGATCGTCAACAAGATCTGGCCGCCGCTGGTCACGCCCGACTACACGCCCTTCGTCGCACAGATCGCGGATTGCGACGGCGTGTGCCAGGGCTTCGCCGGCTCGAACCCGCTACGCTTCATGAAGACCTACGCCGCTGCCGGGTTGAAATATCCGGTGGTGACCGGCGAAACCGGTGGCGACGACGCGCTCATGCGTGCCTTCGGCGACGAGTCGGTGGGCATGTATAGCTGCTGCCCCTATACGCTCGACCTTAATACCGACAGCAACAAGCGTTTCGTTGCCGCCATGCAAAAGGATTATACCGTCGATCCGGGCTTCTATGCTGCGGGACTCTATGTCGCCGCCGCCGTGGTCGCGGCCGGCCTAGAAAATTCCGGCGGCAAGGCCGACGACAAGGAGGCCTTCGTGAAAGCCCTCCGGTCCGTGGACCTGAAGGATACGCCGCGCGGACCGATCAAGTTCGACCATCTCGGCAACGTGATCGGCGACTTCTACATTCGCCGCGTCGAAAAAGTGAACGGCAAGCTCGCCAACAAGACGGTCAAGACCTACAAAAACGTGAGTCAGTTCTGGACCTATGACGAGACGAAATTCCTCGCGCAGCCGGTCTATTCGCGCAACTATCCGCCGCTCAAGTCATAATGTGAACCGTTCCGCGGGCGCCACATCGGCGCCCGCGGATTTTTAGCGCATGATTCCGAATAGTGGGAACCGGTTCTCGGAAAAGATCATGCGCATACAAAAAGTGACGAGCGCGGGAAAACTGCGGCTATGAATTTTTGGCTGGTGCTGACGGTCAACAGCGTCACGTTCGGCGGGTTGCTGTTTCTGCTGTCGGCGGGCTTCTCCCTGATCTTCGGGCTGATGCGGATTCCGAATTTGACGCACGGCTCGCTTTTCATGTTGGGCGCCTATGTCGGCGCCACCTTCGTTGTGGGCCTGCTCGGCTTCCAACTAAATTTCTGGCTGGCGGCGATCCTGGCAACGCTGGCGGTGGCCGCGTTCGGCGCTCTGGCCGAACGGCTGCTGCTGCGCCGTCTGCCCGGCGATCAACTGGCGCAGGTGCTGGTGACGCTCGGCCTGTCCTTCATGGCCGCCGATTTCTGCCTGCTGGTATGGGGCGGCGACCCACTCAACGTCACCACACCCGCCGGGCTTGGCGGATTCGTTCGCGTCGGCCCGGTGGCATTTCCGATGTACCGCCTGGCGATCATCGTCATCGCCATGGTGGTCGCCGTCGGGCTCTGGCTGCTGCTCGATCGCACGCGGCTCGGCGCCATGATCCGCGCTGGCGTCGACGATCCCGACATGGCGCGCGTGGTCGGCATCCGTGTATCCCAGCTCTTTACGATTGTGTTCGCGCTCGGCGCCGGCCTTGCCGCTTTCGCCGGCATCATCGGCGGGCCGATCCTGTCGGTCTATCCCGGGCTCGATCAGGACATGCTGCCACTGGCGCTGGTGGTGGTCATTCTCGGCGGCTCAGGAAGTCTGCTCGGCTCGTTCGTTGGCAGCATCATTATCGGCTTCATCTATAAGTTCGGCCAAGCGCTGCTGCCGGAGCTCGCCTATTTCGTCCTGTTCATGCCGATGCTGCTGGTGCTGCTGTTGCGCCCGCAGGGCCTGTTCGGCAGGCACGTGCCATGAGCGCGCGCCTCATCACCCTCGGCATCGCGTTCGTGGCTCTCGTCACCGTGCCCTATTGGATGCCCGGCAATTACTACATCAACGTCGCCAGCCAGATCCTGTTCTACGCCATCTTCGCGCTCGGCCTGAACGTGCTGGTGGGTTATGGCGGGCTGGTGTCGCTCGGCCATGCCGGGCTGTTCGGCATCGCCGCTTACGCCACCGCCTACATGCTGCAGATCGGATACGGACACACCGCGGCAATCGTTGTCGCGCTCATTGTCGGAATCGCCTCGATGGCGGTTTACGCCGTGCTATCGCTGCGTTCGACCGGCATCGGCTTCATCATGATCACGCTGGCGCTGGGCGAAATCCTGTGGGGCCTCGCCTATCGCTGGATCAGCTTAACCGGCGGCGATAACGGCATCAACGTGCGTCTGCGCCCGGCGCCGTTCGGATATTCGCTCTCCTCGGCGAACACGTTCTATTACACGACGCTGGTGATTTTCCTGCTGTCGGTGGTGGCGATGACTGTGTTCGTGCGCTCGCCCTTCGGCGCTTCGCTGATGGGCACGCGTGACCAGCCGCGCCGCATGAACGCGCTCGGCTATCACGTTTGGATGATTCGCTTCTATGCCTGTTTGGTGTCCGGATTGTTGACCGCGGTGTCCGGCATCCTGTTCGTCTACTACACCCAGTTCATCAGCCCGCAGACGCTTTCACTCACCTCCTCGGCCGAGGTGCTGCTGATGGTGATCTCCGGCGGACCGGGAACACTGCTCGGACCGATGGTTGGCGCCGGCCTGGTGGTCGTGGTGAAAAACGTGGTCAGCGGATATATCGAGCGCTGGAATTTCCTGCTCGGCGCCATCTTCGTCGCCATCGTCATCCTGATGCCAGAAGGCCTAGTACCGGGCAGCGCGCGGCTGTGGCGGCTGGCGTGGCGCAAGATGAACGCGCCCGGCAAAGCCACCGTGACGGAGGGCAAGCCATGAGTGCGCTCACCGTCAGCGGCCTGTGCAAATCGTTCGGCGGCCTGCACGTCACCACTGACGTCAATCTCAATGTCGAGCCGGGCGAGCGCCGGCTGATCATCGGCCCCAACGGTGCCGGCAAGACCACGTTGTTCAATCTGATCACCGGCGAAATCGCGCCCGACAAAGGCTCGATCCATCTGTTCGGGCAGGACATCACCAAGACGCCAAGCAGACGCCGCCCCCATCTCGGCATGGCGCGCACCTACCAGATCATCACTCTGTTCCCGCGCGACACCATCATGCACAACGTCTCGCTGGCGCTGCTCGGCCTGTCGCCGGCGCGCTGGAACCCGCTGATCGACATCAAGCATCAAGGCCATCTGATCGAGCACGCCCACGCAGCGCTCGAGCGGGTCGGCCTCGCGCATATCGCCGAGCGGCCGCTGGCGCAGACCTCCTACGGCGAGCGCCGCCGCGTCGAGATCGCCATGGCGTTGGCGCAAAATCCGAAGCTGCTGCTGCTCGACGAGCCGTTCGCAGGCTTGTCCATCGACGAGCGGCGCGACGTGCAACAATTGCTGCTGGCCATTCCGCGCGACGTGACGATCGTGATGATCGAGCACAATATGGACGTGGCGTTGGAATTCGCCGAACGCATCACGCTTTTGCATTTCGGTGAGGTGATCGTCGAAGGCACCCGTGCCGAGGTGGTGGCCGACCCGCGCACCCGGGAGGTCTATCTTGGCCACTAGCGCGCTCAGCCTGAAGGCGGTCGACGCCTACTACGGCGATAGCCACGTTTTAACGAACGTATCGTTCGAGCTCGGCGAGGCGCGCATGCTCGGCCTGCTCGGCCGCAATGGCGCCGGCAAATCGACCTGCATGAACGTTACCATGGGCCTGCTGCCGCCGCGGCGGGGCGAGGTCGTGGTGTTCGGCGAGCCGATGACCGGCATGTCGCCTGAAATGGTGGCGGCGCATGGCGTGGCGCTGGTGCCGCAGGGCCGCCGTATCTTCAAGAGCCTGACCGTGCGCGAAAATCTCATGGTCGCTGCGCGCAAGCCGGACGTCGGCAGCAAGCACGCACCGTGGACGGCCGATACCGTGTTCGCGATGTTTCCGCGCCTGCTCGAGCGGCACAAACAGATCGCCGCGCATCTGTCGGGCGGCGAGCAGCAGATGCTGGCGATCGGCCGCGCGCTGATGGGCAATCCGCGCGTGCTGCTGATGGACGAGCCGTCGGAAGGGCTGGCGCCGCAGATCGTTGCCGAGGTGATGGCCACCATCCGTAAGCTGAAGGAAAGTGGTTTGTCGATCGTGCTGGTCGAGCAGAATCCCAGGCTCGTCTTCGACGTCGCCGACGACATCGTCATCCTCAACACCGGACACGTCGCGGTTGTCTCCACCCCGGCGCAATTGAACAAGGACGGCGTCGATCTGCAACAGCATCTCGGCGTGTTCTGACACGAAAAACAAGAGAAGGACTTTCGCGATGGCGATCTGGAACAAATATGCGAACACCGCGGCGCGCAAACACGGCAAGCCGGGGCGCGAGGCGCGGCCGAAGTCGACGACTATCGACGCCCACACCCACATCGCCATTCCGGCAGCTGCCGCCTACATCAAGCCGCATCTTGATCTGTCCACCATTCCGCTCGGCCATTTTGCTTCAGCCGAGACCAAGGAGATCAACGCCAAGCAGGAAGCCGATATCCGCGGCTGCATGACCGGTTACGACGAGCGCTTCGTTGCCATGGACAAGATGGGCGTCGATATGCAGTTGGTGATGCCGCCGCCGCCGCAGTGCTATCATACCGTCGCGCTGGAATACGCGGTGCCGGCCGCGCGCATGATCAACGACGGCGTCGCCGAATTCATCTCCAAGCATAAGGACCGCTTCATCCCCTGCGGCACCGTGCCGATGCAGGACGGCCACGAATCCGCCAAGGAACTCGAGCGCTGCATGAAGCAGCTCGGCTTCAAGGGCGTCGAGATCCTCACCAATGTCGCCGGCAAGGAACTGTCCAATCCTGCCTTCGCGCCGTTTTGGAAGAAGGCCGAGGAACTTGGCGCGCTCGTCATTATCCACCCGAACGGTTTCACCGAAGGCCAGCGGCTGTCGCGCTTTTATTTCAACAACGTCATCGGCAACCCGTTCGAGACCACGCTCGCTTTGCACTATCTGATCTTCGACGGCGTGCTGGAACGCCATCCCAACCTGAAGATTTTCGCCATGCATGGCGGCGGCTATCTCGGCGCTTATTCCGGCCGCATCGATCATGCCTGGGGTGCGCGCTCGGATAGCCACGCCAATCTGCCAAAGCCCCCAGGCGAATATCTGAAGAAAGTCTACTTCGACACCGTGGTGTTCACCCCGCTGCAATTGGAATCGCTGGTGAAGACTTTCGGCGCCGATCGCATCATCATGGGCACTGACTACCCCTTCGACATGCTGGAATTCGATCCGATCGGCCACATCAATTCGGTCGAAGGCTTCGACGTAGCGACGCGCGCGGCGCTCGCCGGCGGCAATGCCAAGAAGATGCTGGGGATGTGACCGGCTAGGCGCGCAAAAAATCCAGCACCGCGGTTTCTGCGATCACCGCGCCGGCGGTGCTGTGCCGCCCGGCACGCGCGCGCTCTTCCTGCGTTTGCGTCGCCTGTAGATAGGCGCCGAGATGGCGCGCGCGTTCGATGATGCGGTAGTTCTCGCGTAAGCGCGCCGCCTCAAAGCGCTTGAGCGCCGCCGGCACCTCGGGCTCGGTTTGCAGTGCCTGCGCCAGCGCGGCGGCATCGTCCGCCGCCTTGGAGACGCCGGCTGCCACGTGCGGGCGCGCCACGAACGCCGCATCGCCGAGGATCGCCACGCGGCCGAAAGCCATGTGCGGCGATTCGAGATCGTAGATCGGCTGCAATATCGGCTCCTCGATCAGCCGCACGATCTGGCGAAATTGCGGCCCCGCCAGCCGCTCGGCATCGGCGCGCATTTCTGCGATCGCTTCTCGGCGGATCAGCGGCGGCGGTATCGAGATCGCGTGCGTGGTGCCGCGCTCGTCCGTGAGCAGCCATTGTAGTTTGGTCTTCTCGTCGGCCGGCCGGTACCACACCACGTTGTAGCGACGGTGGCCGGGGCGCAGATCGTTGTCCGGCCCGGCCACCGGATAGCCGAGAAGTTGCTCGCCCGGCGGCAGGGTGAAGGTCATATATTCGAACAGGTCGCGATGCGTATCGCGCGGAATGGCATTTTCCGCGATCATCGCGCGCCAGGCGCAATAACCGGCATAGAGCGGCACCGCGCTGGGCAGCACCTGCTGGCGCACGGTCGAGCGCGTGCCGTCGGCGCCCACCAGGAGATCGGCCTCGATTGTTTCTCCGTCGGAAAACCGCGCCAGCACCGAATTGGACCCGGGCTCGAAACCAGCGAGCCCGCGCCCGCGGTGATAGCGCTCGGGCGGAAAGGCGTCGCGCAGCAGCCGGTAGACGCGCTCCCAAGCCGTGAGCACCTGTGGGCAACGGATCTCCTCGGTCAGCCGCCCTTGCGCGTCGAGGATCTTGCGGGTGGTGATGTGCACGCCGAGCGCGGAGGTCTCGAGCCACAGCTCACGCAAGCGCTCGATCAACTCCTGTTGCGCAACGATGCCGGCACCACGGCCGGACAGTTCGATCTCCACGCGCTCGTAGATATCCACCGTCCAGCCGGCCCGGCGCAGCATCAGCCCGCTCAGCAGGCCGCTCATCGAGCCGCCGATGATAACCGCCCTGGATCCGGCCAATGGATCGTCCTCAATCTTTCCGTTTACCGAAATATGCTATATATGAGCGCAAATAGCACCGGAGGAATTCTCATGGCTCTGACCATGCTCGACAAAGCCGCCGAGAAAAAGGACAAATCGCAGTGGCCGGCGGAGATTGCCGCCGAATTCGCGCGCGAAACTAACAATCCGAATCCCTGTGTCGGCTCCACGCTGCTGTCGGAGACCGAGCGCACGCGGGTATGGATCATCCGCCTCGCCCCCGGCGAGCGCATCGGATTCCACCGCCATGTGCTGGATTATTTCTGGACCGCGGTCAGCGGCGGCCGTGGCCGTCAGCACGTGCATGACGGCACCACGGTCGATTACACCTATCAGCCGGGCGAGACGCGGCACGAGATTTACGGCAAGGGTGAGTTCAAGGTGCACGATCTGGAAAATCTCGGCGACCGCGAGCTCGTTTTTATGACCGTCGAGTTCAAAGACAGCGCCAACAAGCCGATGCCGTTGCCCGAGAGCGTACGGCCGCAAGCCGCCGCCTGAGCAAGCGATTTCCATTAACGTCCGCCGTCCCGGCGCTATGATCCGGCGGCGGGCGTTTCGTTTCCCACGGTTGGGCCGGATCAGCTGATCGATCAATGGACTAGCCAAGCCGCCGGGCTTCCTGCAAACTGCCGCACAACATCGCATGGTGGCCAGCCGGTCGCTGTGGAATAAACAAAAACACGTGGGATTCAGAGGGGAGTAACGCCGGCAATATCCAGATCGTGGTCGCCGTATCGCGGTCGGGCCAACGGCCCGGTTAATAAACGCGATGCGCCGCCGCGACCGTGCCGGTTGAGATTCGTATGGATATTTCCGCCGATCTCCTGATCAACGCCATCGTCGCGGGGCTGCTGCTCGGCGGCTTCTACGCCGCGGTCACCGCCGGCGTATCGATCTCGTTCGGCATGTTGGACATCGTCAATATCGCGCATCCGGCCTTC
>DATISB010000015.1:0-5179 GCA_035469145.1 Pseudolabrys sp. | reverse complement strand
TGATTTTATTGGTCGGGGCGGCGAGATTTGAACTCACGACCCCCTGTCCCCCAGACAGGTGCGCTAACCGGGCTGCGCTACGCCCCGACCGGAACGGCGCGGACTATAGGGGCGAGGTTTCATGGGCGCAACACTGCGGTGTTGCCGCGTCGTGCGGCTTAAAAACCACAATACACGCCAGTCCCTTGACCCGGGCAGGAGGTGCCCGCTGGGCTCCGCAATTCGTGTTTCGTCGCGTAATGTATGGTTAATCGTGGCACGCTAGACCTCAATCTGACGAAGCAGCGTCACGATTTGCTCTGCACCAATCCTCTTCTTCGGCATGACCCAAGCTCCTTTCCAAGCTATTCTCTCACAACGCTTGCTCTAAAAAAGCCCGGTCAGGTCATATCTCGATGCGCGCGATACGGCTTCCGCCACCGGCAAAGACCGGCTATCGGTGGTAACGGAGCGTAGGGCGACAGCATTCATGGGGGTTGCGGGTACTTTTCGTTGACGCTGGTCACAGGTTCGCAAATATTTATCAATAAAGGATTGGAATATTTGGCAAACTCCGTTGGATACCTAAAAATTTGACAGGATTGAAGAAAACCATCATCCGCAGTGGGCTGGAGACGCTCTATTTCAGCGGCCTGCATCATTTTATGCGTCCGCTGGTGGGCGGCGTCGGCGCCATCCTGACGCTGCATCACGTGCACCCGCCGCGCCCGGACGCGTTCCAGCCCAACCGCCTGCTGGAAGTCACGCCGGCATTCCTGGAGCGCTTGCTGAAGCGGCTTAAGCGCGCAGCGCTCGACGTGGTCTCGCTTGACGAGATGCACCGGCGTTTCATCGCCGGCGATTTCAAGCGGCGCTTCGTCTGCATTACCTTCGACGACGGCTATAAGGATCTGATGCGCTTTGCCTATCCGCTGCTGAAGAAATATCAGCTGCCATTCGCGCTCTACATCCCGACTAGCTTCCCCGACCGGCTCGGCGAACTGTGGTGGGTCGCGCTCGAAGCGGTGATCGCGCAGAACAGCCGCATCGGCATGGTGATCAACGGCAAGGATCGGTTCTTCGAGTGCGGCACGGTGAAGGAAAAGCGCGAGTTGTACGACGATGTCTACCGCTATCTGCACAGCATGAAGACCGAAGACGAGTTGCGCCACACGGTGCGCGACCTGTGTGCATGCCACTACGTCGACATCGCCTCGTTTTGCCGCGATCTGTGCATGGACTGGCAGGAGATCATCGATCTCGCCGCCGATCCGCTAGTCACCATCGGCGCCCACACCGTCAATCACAAGATGCTCAAGAAGATGGCGGACGACTCCGCCGTGCGCGCGGAAATGGAGATGAGCCGCGCTGTGCTGCAAGCCGCGCTCGGCAAGCGGCCGGAGCATCTGGCCTATCCGGTCGGCGATCCGACTTCGGCCGGCCCGCGCGAGTTCCGCATCGCGGCCGAGTTGGGCTTCAAGACCGCGGTGACCACGCGGCCGGGCGTGCTGTTCAAGGCGCACCGCGACCATTTGACCGCGCTGCCGCGCATTTCGGTCAACGGCGATTTCCAGCAGCAGCGCTATCTGAAGGTTTTGATGTCGGGCGCCGCCACCGCGATGTGGAACGGGTTCCACCGCGTCAACGCGGCGTAGTTCTGCCATCCTGAGGTGCGGGCGTGCGCAGCACGCGAGCCTCCAAGGATGAACGGCCCGGGCCGTCGCCCTTCGAGGCTCGCTTCACTCGCTCCTTAAGGTGACGCGGAAAGCTATCACTTCGTCGGCGCGTCCGGTCTTACCATCCATTTGATCACCGGCATCGCGGGCAGCACCCACCCGAGCCCGGCCACCACATAATAGATCGCCGCCACGAATCCGTTGATGTCCGTGAGCACCGACTGCGCCAGCGCCATGGCGAGCAAGCCCCACACCGACACCAGCACGAGCAGGGCGACGGTGCCGATCAGTTTGCGGATGCGGATGGGCATGGAGGCTCTGCGTTGTTGTGATTTGCGATGCAACGCGCATGACTATATGGTCCGCGCGGTTTCCTGCAAACAAGCGTTCCATGCACGATCACCGTTCCGTTCCGGAGTTTCGCGTGCGCGCGGTGCGGCTGTGGCTGCTCGCGGCCGCGGCGATGATTTTGCTGACGCTGGTCATCGGCGGCGCCACGCGGCTCACCGTGTCTGGGCTCTCGATTGTGGAATGGAAGCCAGTCGTCGGCGTGCTGCCGCCGCTGAGCGAGCCCGCGTGGCAAGGCGAATTCAAGAAATACCAAGCCATCCCGCAATACCGCAAACTCAACCAAGGCATGAACCTGGCGCAATTCAAGGTCATCTATTTGTGGGAATGGACGCACCGGCTGCTGGCACGCGCAACCGGGGCCGTGTTCCTGCTGCCGTTTTTGTTTTTCCTGGCGCGCGGCTGGATTCCGCCACCGCTGCGCCCGCGGCTATGGATCATCTTTGCCGGCGGCGCCGCTCTTGGCGTGGTCGGCTGGTGGATGGTGGCGTCGGGCCTTTCCGGCACGCTCACCAAGGTCTCGCAATACCGGCTGGCGTTCCATATGACGCTGGCTTGCGCGATCTATGCGGCGGTGTTGTGGTCCGCGCAGCAGGTAGCACCGCAGATGCCTGACGAGGCGCCCCAGCGCCTGCGCCTCGGCGCCTCGGCGATTGCCGCATTACTGCTGGTGCAGATTTATCTGGGTGCGCTGGTGGCCGGTCTCGATGCCGGATTGAAATACAACACCTGGCCGACGATCGATGGCGACTATATGCCGTCGCTCGACCGGCTGTTGTTCATCAGTCCGCTCTGGCGCAACCTGTTCGAGAACGATCTTACCGTCCAGTTCAACCATCGCATGCTCGCCGATGCGATTTGGCTCTTGGCCATGGTTCATTTGGTTGACGTGTGGCGGCAGGGGCGCGCGCTGCGCGGCGCCGTAATATTGGCGGCGATGGTGACGCTGCAGGCCGCGCTCGGCATCGTCACGCTGCTTTATGAGGCGCCGCTCGCGCTGGCGCTCGCTCACCAGGTGGCGGCGATGCTGGTGTTCACTTTCGCAATTGTGCATGCTGAACGGCTGTCGCATCGCGCGATCGTTCGGATGCCGGAGGCTGTGACGGGGCAGGCGGCATGATCGACATCAAAACCCAAGCCGGCATCGCCGTGCTGACGCTCACCCACGGCAAGGCCAACGCGCTCGATACCGAGCTGTGTGAAGCGCTGGCCGCGCGGTTTATGGAGTTACGCGGCTCCGATGCCAAGGCCGTGGTTATGACGGGGCAGGGCAAGATTTTCTCGGCCGGCGTCGATCTCAAACGGCTGAGCGAAGACGGCGCAGCTTACGTTCGCAAATTTCTCCCGGCTCTGCACAAGCTCTATGACACGGTGTTCTACCATCCCAAGCCGGTGGTGGCGGCGATCAACGGCCATGCCATCGCCGGCGGCTGCGTGCTTGCCTGTTGCGCCGACCGCCGCATCATGACGCGCGAGGGTGGGCGCATCGGCGTGACCGAAATACTGGTGGGCGTGCCGTTTCCGGCGCTCGCCTTTGAGATCGTCCGCTTTGCGGTGCCGCCGCGTTATCTGCCGGAGTTCACGCTGAGCGGCGCGACTTATGAGACCGATACCGCCTTGCAGCGTGGCTGGATCGATGAAGTCGCGGAGCCGGGCGAGTTGATCGAGGATGCGATCGCGGTGGCGCAGGAACTGGCGTTGCTTTCGCCAGCGGCCTTCGCGCAAACCAAGATGCAAATTCATCAAGCGGTGACTGAACGCATAGCGCAAAGCGGGGAGGCGACCGATAAGGCGGTGACAACGATCTGGACCGCGCCGGAGACGCTGAGCCGTATCCGCGATTACGTCGCGCGCACGCTCAAGAAAAACTAATCACCCCGCCTGCAGGCCCTGCTCGAGGTCGGCGATGATGTCGGCGGTATCCTCCAATCCGATCGACAGCCGCACCACGTCCGGACCGGCGCCGGCCTGCACCTTTTGCGTGTCGGACAGTTGCTTGTGCGTGGTGGAGGCGGGATGGATGATGAGCGAGCGGGTGTCGCCGATATTGGCGAGATGCGAGAACAGCTTCACGTTCGATACCAGCTTAACGCCGGCGTCGTAGCCGCCTTTGAGCCCGAAGGTGAACACCGCGCCGGCGCCTTTCGGCACGTATTTTTTCGCCAGCGCGTTGTACTTGTCGCCCGCCAGTCCGGGATAGCTCACCCACACCACCTCCGGCCGCTTCGACAGCCATTGTGCGACGACGAGCGTGTTGTCGGAATGGCGCTGCATACGCAACGGCAGCGTCTCGATGCCGGTGATGATCAGGAAGGCGTTGAAAGGCGAGAGCGCCGGCCCGAGGTCACGCAGGCCGAGCACGCGGCAGGCGATGGCGAAGGCGAAATTCCCGAAGGTCTCGCCCAGCACTATGCCGGAATATTCCGGGCGCGGCTCCGACAGCATCGGATAGCGCTTGTTCTGCAACCAGTTGAAGGTGCCGCCGTCGACGATCAGGCCGCCGATCGAGTTGCCGTGGCCGCCGAGGAATTTGGTGAGCGAATGCACCACAATATTGGCACCATAGTCGATCGGCTTGCACAGATAGGGTGTGGCCAGCGTGTTGTCGACGATCAATGGCACGCCGGCCTTGCGCGCGATCTTGGCCACCGCCTCGATATCGGTGATGACACCGCCCGGATTGGCGATCGACTCGATGAAGATCGCCCTGGTTTTCGGCGTCACCGCCTTTTCGAACGACGCGATGTCGTCGGGGTCGGCCCACACCACCTGCCAGCCGAAATTCTTGAACGAATGGTTGAACTGGTTGATCGATCCGCCATAGAGCCTCTTGGAGGCGACGAATTCGTCGCCCGGCGTCATAAGCGCATGCATCACGATCACCTGCGCGGCGTGGCCGGAGGCGACCGCCAGGCCCGCGGTGCCGCCCTCGAGAGCGGCGACGCGCTCTTCCAGCACGGCGCAGGTCGGATTTCCGATACGGGTATAGATGTTGCCGAAGGCCTGCAGGCCGAACAAGGAGGCTGCGTGCTCGACGTCGTCGAACACGAAAGATGTGGTCTGATAGATCGGCGTCGCGCGCGCGCCGGTGGTCGGATCGGGCTTGGCGCCGGCGTGAATTGATAGCGTTGCAAAGCCCGGAGTGCGTTCTGCGTCGGCCATGGTTGCCCCATCCT
>DATISB010000014.1:0-5962 GCA_035469145.1 Pseudolabrys sp. | reverse complement strand
GACATAGCGGCCGGTTCCAATCGCATCATCAACGAGCACTCTATCGCGCACGACATAACGGCCACGTACGATCGTGTGCACCACCTGACCCTTGAATCGGCAACCTTCATAGATCGAATAGCCGGCGCTGGAGCGCACGTTTTCGCGACCGTACGCAAATTCGCGGCCGAGATCGACGATTGCCAGATCAGCGTCGAGGCCGACTGCGATGCGGCCTTTACAATGCTGCAGCCCCATCGCCTTGGCCGGAGCATTCGATAGTAGTGAGGCGATATGCCAGAGTGAAATCCCGCGGGCGTGATGGCCATCAGTCAGCATCACCGGCAGCAGCGTCTCCAAGCCAGCACATCCAGGGGAAGCTTTCCAGATGCCTCCGGACTTGGCGGAGATGTCGCGATGCACGTGATCGGTGGCAATGGTATCTATGTCGCCTGCCACGACGCCAGACCATAGCGCTTCGCAGTCCTCGCGCTCGCGCAACGGTGGATTGATCTTGCCGATATCGCCGCCCTGCCAATCGATGTCGTGCGTAAGGTAGTGTGGACATGTCTCGATCACGATGTCAGTTCCCGCGTCGCGGGCGCGAAGTCCAGCCTCCAGCGCTTCGCGCGACGAGGTGTGAACGATATAGAGCCGCGCGCCGGTTTCGCGTGCAAATAGCCCGGCGCGCTGAACGGCATCGGCCTCAACAAATGGGGGACGCGATGCGTTCCAGGCCCGCAGCCCACCCAACCCATCGGGGTCCTTAGTCATCAGCCGATTACGCAGCACCCACGAAGCTTCGATGTTCTCTGGATGAGGGCAAACCATACCGCCGGTTTCGGCTGCCGCTTCGCATAATTTCAAAAGGAAGCCGTCATCGATGTCTGGCAAGCCGAGGCGGGCGCCCTCGCCGCCCCGGTTGTTCATGAAAATCTTGAAAGACGGCACGCCGAAGTCGCGGGCATAGCGCGGCACACCCGCGAGCTGCGCCTCGGTCGAAATGATGAAGTGATAACCGAAATCAATACGGGCGCCGGCCGCGGTGACGGACTTTACCTCGTCGAACAAGGTTTCGAACGGATCGGTCGCCATCAAATACGGAACGAAGGTAGTGACGCCGCCAATCGCTGCCGCAGCAGTTTCGGTCGCAGCATCCTCCGGCACCCGCGGTCTTGCGATGTCCCTGCCATGGCCAAGGTGTAGATGCACGTCGATCACACCGGGCAGTACGGTCTTTCCAGTGACGTCGAGTGTTTCAGCTACATCAACTGCGGTACCAGGCGCCAGCACCGCCGCAATTCGGCCATCGCTGATAGCGATGTCAACCGCAACACCATCGGTCTCCGGTAGAACTACCGTACCGCCACGAATCGCTAAATCGAATCGCATGCCCGTACCCTCTTCTCAGGCCGCCGTGCCGCAGGCCGCGTTATCGGATCGATAGCTACGCAATAATCGCGTGACATCTGCGATCGGCTGGTGCTCAATTGACAGGACCGCCGCCTCAAGCATCCGCACGTCATCGACGTTGCCGGTCAAAGCTGCATTAGCGCGAAACTTTGTGAGGACCGATTCGCGCGTTGGTGGGCGGCGTGCTCCGCCGAACACATCATCGACATATGATTCTGTAACGGAACCATTGGTGAATCGCACATGAAGCCGGGCCTCGAAGCGCGCCGGGAAATCCGCCCCCTCCATCGCACGCGCGCTGATGCATTCGGCTTTTGCGACAATCTTGGCGCTCGGAACATTGGCGAAGGTTGTCGGCGTCACTGGTCCGTCGACCAAGCGGGCGGCCAATGCGATCGGCAGGCTATAGCGAGCCTCATGCCCGGTCTGCGGCCTGAGCTTGCGTTCCCAAGGTTCTGAAATCAGCGCCGTCGCGCCAGTTGGCACTTCGCATAGAATCGTATCGACGGCGACGCCCGGCCACATCGATAAGGCGGTCTCCAGCGCCTCGATGAATGGATGAATATAGTGGCAGCACGGATAGAACTTGAATGCGGCCTGCGGCAAGTGCCACGTTGAACCGAGCGTCGCGATCGCGGCGGCGAAGCGATCGATTGCCGAAGCATTGTTCGCGAAACAGCGGAATAGGCCAAACTGGCCCTCGAATGACGTCTCCGGCCCGGTGAGACCCGCACCAGCCAATGTCGCGGCAATGATGCCCCCGTGAGCGGCCCAACCGGCATGCAGCGACTTCACGGTACTGCCGTTAGTAAGAAATTCGAACACTCCGGAGGCTTGACTCAAGGCGATACCAATTGCATCGACGTTGCGCGCTTCGTCAAGCCGGAACAACTCGGCGGCAACCAGCGCTGCGGCGAGCACTCCAGCTACTGACGTGATCTGGAATCCCTGCGCCTGGAATTTGCCCGGTGCCGCCAGCCCGGTGCGTATTAGAACCTCCCAGCCTTTGATGTAAGCGGTGAGGAGAGTGTCGCCGTTTGCGCCCGCACTTTCGGCTGCGGCCAGCGCACTCGCTGCGAGGACCGAGCTTCCGTGAACGATAGAGGCCGTGTGGGTATCGTCGTATTCAAGACTGTGGATCATGCCGCCATTGGCAAGCGCAGCCGTTGCGGCCGCGAACCCGTCGCCCGAGCCGAAGATGGTCGCCGGCCCGCCGGTACCATTCAACGCGGGAGCCGTCTTGAGATAGGGCGCGCCGGCGCTGGTCGCGGCCGCTGCAAGTCCGACGCCGATTGCATCGAGCAGATGCAGCTTGGCAGCCTCCCGCACATCTGCCGGGATCGCGGCCGAAGGGAATGATCGCAGTTTGGCAACGAGTTGGCGCGACAGCGTCATGCGGCTGCCTCATACTTGATCTCATGCGCGGCCGCGAGTCCGGCCAGGCGACCGAGGCCGACGGCGCTGAGAAGGCCGTTACCGGACGCATAGCCGCCGGCACCGGTTCGGCCCGAGAGTCCGGCCGCTGCGCCGCCGCCCGCAAACAGATTCGCGATCGGCTTTCCGCTGGATCGCAGGACGCGGCCGTCGATGTCGACCATCAGGCCGCCCTGGGTATGAAACAGCCCCGGCACGACACGACAGACATAAAGCGGGCCGATAAGCGGAGCGAGCGCGAAGTCACGTCGGCTGAACCTATCCGGATGCACACCGCTGGCCGCCTTGTTGTAATTGTCTACGGCAGCCGTGACAGCCGCCGGATCTAGGCCAGCAATTTTTGCCAGCGCCGCCGGCGTGTCTGCCTTTTTGACGCCGCCGTAGTTTGCGAGCTCGACGAATTCCTCCTCGGCTGCCGTGACGTCGAAAATCCTTTGGTCGAAGATCGCGAAACAGGGGCCGCCTTGCGCCATCACGTTCGGCGTAAAGCCTGAATAGCCGGCACTCTCGTCGCCGAAACGATGGCCGGCGCCGTTAACAATGATGCCGCCCTTTTCGATCGTCGTCCACGACAGAAGACTGCCGTGCGGATCGGAGATCGCGGCATAGCCTTGATATGCGCCAATATTGCCGAGCGCGGCGCCGAGCTTTTCGCCCCACTGAACAGCCTCGCCGGTGCTGCCACGCGCGCCGAAATACCGAGCACCGTTGATCTCCGGGCAGAAACGCGCGACTAGCTCCTGGTTTCCGGCAAAGCCGTTCACGGCGAGCACCAGCTTCCGCGCAATGATGCGCTGGCGCTCGCCATTGGTGGTCTCGATGTCAACGCCGATTACGGCACCGTTTCCGTCAGATACCAGCGCCGTTGCGCCATTGCCGACGGCGAGCGGAATGCCGCGCTTTTCGACGGCGGCAAGAAGATCGTCGACCAGATCCTGACCGCGGCGCGATACCGGCGCGTGCAGCCGCGGCACCGAATGGCCGACATGCTTGTAGGCGGTCACCAGCGCCATGCGGACGCCCACAAAATCGACAAGCCATTCGACCGTTTCTGCCGAGGTCGCAACCAGACGTCGAAGGAGATCAGGACAATCGGTCAGCCCGCCGGTGCGAAGAAGATCGGCGACGAACTGTTCGGTCGAATCCGTGATACCGGCCTCGCGCTGGAATCGCGTGCCTGCCGCGGGCACCGAGCCGGTTGACAGTGAGGAGTTGCCGCCAGGGCGATCGAGCTTCTCGATGATGGCGACGCCCACGCCGGCATCATGCGCAGCGATCGCGGCGACAAGTCCGCACGCGCCTGCGCCTACTACCAGCACATCAACATCGGTCTGCATCTCAGCCCTCATCGCTTCGTCATTTGCGTGACCACATCGCGCCAAGGCTTTTTTGCCACCGCGTGCGGATCGACGATCAGCCCGCGCAGAACGTCGGGCATCGCGGGAAACACCGCCCGAGTCAGCTCGTCGATCTTTCCGAGCAATTCATCAGTCGAGAACGGTTCGTCGGCGCCGCCGCGCGCGTTCTCGACCGTCTCGGTCCAGGTTTCACCATTGGACAAACGCCAGGTCACGCGGCCGGGGCGGTCCTTCGGCCAGGGTTCGATCGGCGCGTAGGGTTGCAGCCGCACAGCGTGACGCAGGCGTGCGATCGCCGGATCATCGAGCGTGTCGCGCGCGAAAGCGCTATGTCCGCCGGTGCCGCGTGCTGCCGCCGCCGCCATCGCGTGGGGCATGGAGAATTTGGCCGAAAGTACGGTCGGCGGGTCAACCTCGGTCAGCGTGAGGCCACGCGGATGAGTCTCGACCGTAATCTCGGCAATGTCATCGGGCGTGCGCCCGGTGCTGGCAAGTCGCTCGCCGAGCACGAGGCTCGCCTCGACGGCGGAGTGCGCGTACTGGCAGCACGCGAATAGCTTATGATAGCCGCTCGCGATCGCCCAGCGCTGGCCTAGCTCTGCCGTCAGCGCTGGGGGGTCGACCCGCGTTGCGAAGCAGCCGACAAAGACATCATAGGTACTCTCCGCGATGCCGCCGAGTCCGAGCGGCGCGAGGTCGGCGGCGCGCATGCCGACCCAGGCGGAGAGGCCGGTCCAGAGATTGCGCACCAGCGCGCCCTCGAGCGCGTGATTGTAAGGTCCAGCGAACACCATACTAGCACCGGCAGAGACGGTGGCGAGCAGCATGTCGGCGTCGTAGCCACGCAGGATCCCGATGCCGGCCGCCGCGCCGAGCGTGCCGAAGGCGGCATGCGGATGTACCGTCATGGCGGCGAATGGAAACGCTTGAGCACAACGGCCGACGATCTCGTAGCCGAGCGTCAGCGCGCCGAGCACTTGCAGAGTATTGGCGCCGGTCGCCTCGGCTTCCGCCAGCAAGGCCGGCAGGATGTAGGCGCCCGCATGGGCAGGAGCTAGACGATAGCCCTCGTCGAGCTCACACCACGTCGCTGCGGTGCCATTTGCGACTGCTGTCGCATATCGATCGACGTTGGCAGCCGTGCGGTTGAACACGGTTGCTTCGCGGGCAGTCGAGTGCTCAGTGAGCTTTGCGTGCGCAGCCCGGACCTCGGGCTCGGACTCGGCCGCAACAGTTGCGGCAATGTTGTCGGCGAGCACCAACGCCGCACGCCGCAGCACCAAATCCGGAATAGCATCCGCGCGCAAGCCCGCCGCCCACGCGGTCAACGTGCGCATTCCGGCGCCGGCAAGTGCGCGCGGTGATATTGGGTCAAGCGCAGTTTTCGAGCTCAGAACCATTTCCAGAGATCCGTATTGCTGCCAAGTTCCTCCGCCGATCCCTGGAACGCGATCTGGCCGGACCGCAGTATCATGGTCAGCTCGACCATCTTGAGCGTCGCCGGGACATTCTGCTCGACCACGATCAGCCCGACGCCCATACGCTCGTTGATGTCAGCCAGCCGACGCATCACGTTGCGCACGATCACGGGTGCAAGACCGGTGGAGGGCTCGTCGAGCAGGAGCCATTTCGGCTTTGTCATCAGCGCCATTCCGAGCGCCAGCATCTGCTGCTCGCCGCCGCTCATCGAACCTGCACGCTGCTGACGTCGCTCGGCTAGCACGGGGAATAATTCGTATACCTGAGTGACGAAGCTTGGGTCGAACAACAACCCGGCA
>DATISB010000013.1:0-9282 GCA_035469145.1 Pseudolabrys sp. | reverse complement strand
TGCGACACTCGGCAATGCTCGTTCCATAGGCGATTGAACCACGCCAGCCCGCGCGAACCCCTCATGCGGCGATGAAACCCTTGATCGGGGTCAATGACTCTCGATCGTGGTCAATGATACGAATTCCAAAGAAATGCCGTGATAGGTGATCATTCGGGAACCAGAACCACCCCGTCTGCGGCTAAAACAGGCGACAAGCCTTCGTCGCCCGCAACAGATTTTGAACGAGGAGCTTCCCCTTGCAGCGCACATTTAGCCGCTTTTCGCCGTTTTCGCCCGCCGTCCTCCTCGGCTGCTGGCTAATCGCCCTGGTCTCGGCGCTTTATATCTCGCTGCTGCCCACAGCGGCGGCCACGGGACCCTTTGCCGATTTTACCGGCAGTTGGTCTGGAACCGGAACCGTCCGGACCGGCGGCAACGCCCCAGAACGCATCCGTTGCGTCGCAAACTACCGTCAGCGCGGCAGCAGTCAGCATGAAGTCGATCTGCAACTGCGCTGTGCCAGCGACAGCTATAATTTCGATCTCGCCGGCCAGTTCACGGCCGACGAGCACAACGAGATCACCGGACAATGGACCGAACGCAGCCGCAATACCGGCGGCACGGCCATCGGCCGTGCGAACGGCGACCGCCTAGACGTTCACGTCGAAAGTGGGGGCTTCGCCGCCGATCTGGTAATGGTGACCCGCAACCGGCGGCAAAGCGTGACCATCGATTCGCAGGGTGGCGGACAGGTCGTGAAGGCGTCCATTTCCCTCAGCCGGAACTGATCGGCCCAAGCGCGGCGCGCAAGGGCTTTAGAGCCTTGACTGGATCGGCATCATGGAGACCCGCGCCCGCTACATCCTGATCGGCTCCTTCGCACTGGCCTGTCTGCTGGCCAGCTTTGGCTTTGTTTATTGGATCAAGACCCTCGGCGGTTTCGGACAGCGGGCGGTCTACGTTGTCCGCTTCGAGCAGCCGGTGTCGGGACTAACCGCAGGCGCGGGCGTCCTGTTCAACGGCATCCGCGCCGGTACCGTGACACGCATCGATCTCGATCCCAACAATCCAAAGCGAGTCACCGCCGCGATCTCCGTCGATCCGGAAACGCCCATCCGCGCCGACACCCAGGTGGACATCACCTATCTGGGATTCACTGGCGCCCCGGCGATCGCGCTGAAAGGCGGCTCGGCGCAGACGCCGCGGCTGCCGTCTGAAAACGGGCATCCAGCGGTCCTTGTCGCGGCGCCCGATGCCGGCCGCAGCCTGACCGAGTCGGCGCAGGAAACGCTGCGCCGTGTCGACGACATCCTGAAGCTGAATGCGGAGCCGCTGCATACGGCGATTACGGGTATCGCGACCTTCGCCGATATGCTTGGGCGCAATTCGCAGCGCGTCGAGGGCCTCATCGGCGGATTGGAGAACCTCGCCGGTACCGGCGCGCCGAAGCAGGGCCCGGTGATCTACGACCTCGCGGCGGCGACCGCCTTTCCGCAGATCCAGAAGACCATCAAGGCCCACCTCGTCGTGCCCGACCCCAGCGCCATTATTCTGTTCGACACGCAGAAGATCCTGATCCGCAGCGGCGCGGGCACCTACACGAACGTCAACGCTGCGCAGTGGTCCGACAACCTACCGAAGCTGTTCCAGGCGAGGATCGTGCAGAGTTTCGAGAATGCGCATCAGCTCAGCGCCGTGAGCCGGCCACTCGAGCAACTCACGACGGAATATCGGCTGGAGCTGGCGATCCGCAGCTTCCAAATCACATTGGAACCGTCACCGAATGCGGTGGTCGACGTCACGGCGCGGCTCGTCAACGACAAAGGAGTGGTCGCCGACGCGCGTGTGTTCACGGCAAGCATCCCGGCCAAAAGCACCGAGGCACCGGATGCGGTCGCGGCGCTCAACCAGGCCTTCTCACAGGTGGCCAGAGAGATCGTGGTCTGGACAGTCGGAGCGATTTAGCGGCCGTTGCGCGTCCGTGCGCTCGACGACGGTCGCGCCATTGCCGGAGGCATTGCTGAGATCGTTCGATCCGATCCAACCGTACCCCTCGTTCAGCCGAACCCGGCCGATTTCAGGTAGTTGTACGATTGGATGACCTCGACCAACCGATCCTCGGTCGAGCGATCGCCGCCATTGGCGTCGGGATGAAACTGCTTCACCAGTTCCTTGAAGCGCATCTTCACTTGATGCGGGGTGGCACCGATGTCGAGCCCGAGCCTATCGAGCGCCTTGCGCTCGGCGTTGCGGATCGGCCGGGCGGTCTCCGCGCGCGCCTGCTGCTCGCCGCGCAGGCCTTCGCCGAACAGGCTGAACGGATCGCCACAGCTACCGAAGCCGCGAAAATCCGCCCGCGCATGCGCCTTGCCGGTTCCCATCTTCCAGGTCGGACGGTGGCCGGTAATGGCGTCCTTCTGATAGGCCATCACCGCGGCGTCGTTCATGCCCTTGAAGAAATTGTACGACTGATTGTATTGCCGCACGTGCTCGAGGCAGAAGCGCCAGTAGTCCTTCTCGTTCTCGCGTCCCTTGGGCGCGCGGTGACTGGCCTTCTCCTTGCAGCCCGCCCATTGGCAAGCCGGCCCGCCGGTTTTCGGCCGGCGATCCTTGCCCGGTTTGACGCGGACGCTATCAAAAAGAGGCGAGTCGAATTTCATGACCAATTATTATGCGCTTTTGCGCATGTTATCTTCAAGACTTGACATTGCTGCGATGCCTTTGAATCGCCGCGAAGCAGGCATTGACCCACGCCCCGCCCTCTCCTAATCGAGGGCAGCATGCAAACCGCCGATCTCATCACAAAGAAGTTGACCGAGGCTTTCACGCCGCAAAGCCTCAAGGTGGTGGACGAATCGCACCAGCACGAAGGCCATGCCGGGCACCGGCCGGGCGGGCAAACTCATTTCAGGGTCTATATCGTGTCGGAGGCGTTCAAAGGTAAGACCCGGATAGAGCGCCACCGCATGATTAATGCGACGCTTTCGGGTGAACTGGCGGGCGGTATCCACGCCCTCGCCATCCATGCCTCCGCGCTGGGAGAAGGCGGTGCCTAGCCCGCCCGCGCCGCCGGCTTGCGCGGCAGCGGCTGGATGCGCAGCGCGGTGATGCGATTGCGCTCGCGGCGCAGCACCCGGAAACGAAAGCCGTGGAAGGTGAAGCTCTGGCCCACTTCCGGGATCGAGCGCGCCTCGTGGATGACCAGGCCGGCGATGGTGGTCGCTTCCTGGTCCGGCAGATGCCACTCCATGACGCGATTGAGATCGCGGATCGGCACCGCGCCGTCCACATTGACCGAGCCGTCCGGCTGGCGCCGCACGCCCGGCATGGCAACGTCGTGCTCGTCGGTGATGTCGCCGACGATTTCTTCCAGAATGTCCTCGAGCGTGACCAGGCCTTCGACTACGCCATATTCGTCCACCACCAGCGCGAGCTGCGTCTTGCGGCGGCGGAACGCCTTGAGCTGCTCCGAAACGGGGCGCGTTTCGGGCACGAACCAGGGCGGCGCCATCAGCGCGGCGATGTCCACTTTCGACGCGTCGCCCTCGACCGCGTGCAGCGCGCGCAGCAGATCCTTGACGTGCAGGACGCCGACGATGTTCTCCGTGTTGCCGCGCCAGAGCGGCAGCCGTGTCACCGGCGAGGCGATCACCGTGTTGACCAGGTCTTGCGGCGAATCGTCGGCGTTGAGCGTGATCATGTTGGTGCGGTGGATCATCACGTCGGAGACCACCAGGTCACGCAGATCGAGCACGCCGCCGAACATGTCGCGGTCGAGCGTCTCTACGCCGCCTTCGCTGTGCAGCAGGTCGACGGCGCCGCGTAATTCCTCGCGCCCCGACAGCACCTCCTGATCCTCACCGACCGTCATGCCGACGAGCTTGAGCAGCCAGCGCACCAGTGCCTCGATCGCCATCAGCACCGGGCCGAACAATTTGACGAACCAATACATCGGTCGCGCAACCGCGAGCGCGATGCGGTCGGGCGCATTGAACGCCGCCGTCTTCGGTAGCACTTCGGAAAACACGACGACGACAACCGTCATCACCACCGTGGCATAGACCACGCCGGCATGCCCAAACCAGGTCAGCAGCACGCCAGTCGCCAGCGCCGAGGCTGCAATGTTGACCGCGTTGTTGCCGAACAGCAGCGCGCCGAGCAGCCGCTCGCGCTGCTCGAGCAGGCGATTGACGATGCCGGCGCGTTTGTTTCCATGCTTCTCCAGCCGCGCCATGCTGGCACGTGACGATGCGGTAAGCGCGGTCTCGCTGCCGGCAAAGAACGCCGATAGCAGCAACAACACGAACACGGAGACGAGAGCGAGCCAGTCGTGGGCTTCCATCAGTTTAGACTCTGATCCGTTGAGCTTGAATCAGCGGGACAGGCTTTCAGGATCACGCGTTAAGTTTATCAATGAGGAAGGCGCGCACCTCGGCCGCACTGACGTCATTCTCGACGAAGGCCGCTCCGATGCCGCGCACCAGGATAAAGGTGAGCTTACCGCGCTTTACTTTCTTGTCTTGTGCGATCAGGTCCATCAGCGCGTCGATGCCCGGCACGCCGCCGGGGACATCCTTCAGATGGGTGGGCAGGCCAACCGCCGCAAGATGAGCGTGCACCCGCGCGGCGTCCGCTTCACCGATCAGGCCCTTGCGGGCGGAGAATTCGAACGCCAGCGCCGTGCCGAGCGCCACTGCCTCGCCGTGCAGTAACCGGCCGGAGAAGCCGGCCCCGGCCTCCAGCGCGTGACCAAAGGTGTGGCCGAGATTGAGCAGCGCGCGCTCGTCGGTTTCGAGCTCGTCGCGCGCCACGATACCGGCCTTGCCGCGGCAGCAGACCGCGATGGCGTGCTCGCGCGCCGCGTTGCCTGCAAAAATATCCTGCCAGTTGGCCTCCAGCCAGGAGAAGAACGCGGCATCGCCGAGCAGGCCGAATTTGGCGACCTCGGCATAGCCGGCGCAGAATTCGCGTTTTGGCAGCGTGTCGAGCAGCGCGGTGTCGGCGACCACCAAAATCGGCTGGTGGAAGGCGCCGACCAGGTTTTTGCCGTGGCGGGAATTGATGCCGGTCTTGCCGCCGACCGATGAATCGACTTGTGCGAGGAGAGTTGTCGGCACCTGCACGAAGTCGAGCCCGCGCCGCGCGCTCGCCGCGGCGAAGCCGGCGAGATCGCCGATCACACCGCCGCCAAGCGCGATCACCAGATCGCCGCGCTCGATATGCGCCGCGACGATGGCCTCGCACACAGTCTCGAATGTGGCGTAACTCTTGGAGCCCTCGCCTTCCGGCACCACGATAGCCGAGTTCTCGATGCCGGCCGATTTCAGCGCGGCCTCGGCGGCGGCGAGATGGCGCTTGGCCACGGTGGCGTCGGTGACAATCGCTGTCTTGGCGCCCGGCCGCAGCGTCGCGATGCGCTCGCCGAGCGAGGTGATCAGCCCGCGGCCGATGACGATGTCATAGGCGCGCGTCCCCAGCGCGACCGGCACCACGATCGGCTCGGCAAGCTCTCCTTGGCGCAGCGGGGCGGTCATAGCTTGCCCTCCGCGTCGGCCGCGATGCCGAGCGGCTTTTGCAGCAGAGCGATGATTTCATCGACGATGGTGTCGTGCGGCTCGTCGCGCGACTGCACTGCGATATCGGACTGCGCATAGACCGGCTCGCGCAGCGGCAGCAAGTCCTTGATCTTTTCCGCCAGCGGGCGATCGCTGCGCCGCTTGGTGCGCTTCATCAGCACGTCGAGATCGGCCTTCAGCCAGACCGAGATGCCTTTGATGTGGATCAGATCGCGGGTGTTCTGGTCCATGATCGAGCCGCCGCCGGTCGCCAGCACCTGCGGGCCGTTGTTCAACAGTCGGGCGATCACGCGCGTCTCGCCGGCGCGGAAATAGTCCTCGCCGTGCTTGTCGAAGATTTCCGGAATGGTCATACCGGCGGCGCTTTCGATCTCGCTATCGGCATCGACAAAGGGAATCGCGAGGCGGGCGGCGAGCCGGCGGCCAACCGACGACTTGCCGGCGCCCATCATGCCGACCAGCACGATGGAACGGGTCCCAAGTGCGCGCACGATCGCCGATTCCGGACCGTTTTCCGTCGTTTTTTGAATGGCACTGTTAGCCATGCTAGAGTTCCAAATCGACGCCACGGTTCCATATACCAGTAATTGAGACAACCGCGTGGGCGGGTCTTGCCCCTGGTTAAGGAAACCGGCCTACACACGCGAAATTCGCCCGTTTGGCGCGGGCCACAGCCGGACCTCGACCATGCCGAGCCTGTTCAGATTTCTGGTTTTCGTCGGCCTTATCGGCGGGATCGGTTACGTCGCGGTGTTCGCGCTCGCCAATTTCGTGAAGTACCAGCCGCGCGAGATCGTGGTGACGATTCCGCCCGATAAATTCCTCAAAAAACCATAGCGCCGGAACCGCATCAGGCGATGGCCCGCAGGCCAACAGTATCCGACGAAGCACTGGTCGAATTGTTCCTCGACATGCTGGCGGCTGAGCGCGGCGCCGGCAAAAACACGCTCGATGCCTATCGCAACGACCTCGCCGATCTCACCGCGCATCTGCGCGCCGCCGGCTGCACGATTGCCGGCGCCGACACCGACGACTTGCACGGATTTCTCACGAGTCTGGCCGAGCGCGGATTCAAGGCCTCGTCACTGGCGCGGCGTTTGTCGGCAGTGCGCCAGCTTTATCGTTTCCTCTATGCGGAGGGAAAACGCGGCGACGATCCGGCCGCCGTGCTGGAAGGACCCAAGCGCGGACGCACGCTGCCGAAAGTTCTTTCCATCGCGGAGGTCGACGGTCTGCTGGCGCAGGCGCGCAAAGACATGGAAGATGCCGAGCAGCCGCCGGCGCATCGCCTGCGCGCAGCGCGGCTGCTGTGTCTGCTCGAAGTCGTTTACGCCACTGGCTTGCGGGTGTCCGAGCTGGTGGCGCTGCCGGCTTCCGCCGCGCGGCGCGATCAACGCATGCTGGTAGTGCGCGGCAAGGGCGGCAAGGAGCGTCTGGTGCCGCTCAACCAGGCAGCCAAGCGCGCCATGGACGAATATCTCAAGCTGCGCGCCGAGGCGAAACATGACACATCGAAATGGCTGTTCCCGTCGTTCGGCGAACAGGGCCACCTCACCCGCCAGCACTTCGCGCGCGAACTGAAGGCGCTCGGGTCATCCTGCGGCATCGCTCCGGCGCGGCTGAGCCCGCACGTGCTGCGGCACGCGTTTGCCAGCCACTTGCTGCATAACGGCGCCGACCTGCGCGTGGTGCAGACTCTGCTCGGGCATGCCGACATCTCGACCACGCAGATCTATACCCATGTGCTGGAAGAGCGGCTGAAAGCGCTGGTGCGCGACCTGCACCCGCTGACGGACAGCTAGCACCGAGCGGCCGTAAGAACCATATTAACTCGATTGCTTGACTTAGAGGCTTCACCCACGTCACTACGCCCCGATCATCACCACCCCCGGATCCCATGCGCAGCTATCTCGATTTCGAAAAGCCGGTGGCCGAACTGGAGGCCAAGGTCGAGGAGCTGCGCGCCGTAGCGGAGACCGGCAGCGCCGTCTCGGTCGGCGATGAAATCAGTCGGCTCGAGGTCAAGGCGGTATTGGCGCTCAAGGAGCTCTACGCGGACCTCACGCCCTGGCAGAAGACGCAGGTGGCGCGCCATCCGCAGCGGCCGCATTGTCTCGAATATATCGCCGGCCTGATCGACAATTTCATCCCGCTCGCCGGCGACCGCAAATTCGGCGACGATGCGGCCATCGTCGGCGGCTTCGGCCACTTCCGCGGCGAGAGCGTCTGCATCATCGGCCACGAGAAGGGCTCCGACACTGAGAGCCGGATCAAGCACAATTTCGGCATGGCGCGACCGGAAGGCTACCGCAAGGCGGTGCGGCTGATGGAAATGGCCGACCGCTTCGGCATTCCGGTGATCGCGCTGGTGGACACCGCCGGCGCTTATCCCGGCATCGGCGCCGAAGAGCGCGGCCAGGCCGAAGCCATCGCGCGCTCGACAGACACCTGCCTTACGCTCGGTGTGCCCAATGTTGCTGTCATTCTTGGCGAAGGTGGCTCGGGCGGCGCCATCGCCATCGCCACCGCCAACCGCGTGCTGATGCTGGAGCACGCCATCTATTCCGTGATCTCGCCGGAAGGCGCCGCCTCCATCCTGTGGCGTGACACCGCCAAGGCGCAGGAGGCGGCCACCAACATGAAGATCACCGCCCAGGACATGGTGCGCTTCGGGGTGATCGACACCTTGGTGCCGGAGCCGACCGGCGGCGCCCATCGCGACCCGCAGGCCGCCATCGCCGTCACCGGCGATGCGATCGCCAATGCGCTGGCCGAGTTGCGGGTGCTCGACCGCGAGGCGGTGCGCCGGCAGCGGCGCGAGAAGTTCCTGGCGATGGGCCGCACGCTCGCTTAAGGCCGCCCGTGGCGATGCGTTTCGGCTGCCCAGGGGCCTGAATTCGCATGGCTTTTTCGGCCTTTACTTTCGGTTCACCATAGGCTTACCGATAGTCACAGGCGCTCTCGTTTGCCTTGCAGATGCCACATCTTATGGATAACGATATATCAATGAGGGACCGCCCCTTCGGGGAGTACCGCGTTTGAACCAACCCTTTGTACGCGCCCTGCTCGCGTCGGCGGCTGTTGCCGCGGCGATTGCGCTTGCGGGCTGCGACCCCGAAAGCATTACCCCCACCGGCCGCTCCCTAGCCCCAATTTCCGAGAAGACGCTCGCCGAAATCGATGCGAAGCAAATGGACAAGGATTCGCCGATCCTGGTCCGCATCTTCAAGGAAGAAGCGGAGATGGAGGTCTGGAAGAAGAACCGCAGCGGCGAATTCGCGCTGCTAAAGACCTATCCGATCTGTCGCTGGTCGGGCGATCTCGGACCCAAGGTGAAGGAAGGCGATCGCCAGGCGCCCGAGGGCTTCTATACGATCACGCCCGGGCAGCTAAATCCGAATTCCAATTACTACCTCGCCTTCAACACCGGCTATCCGAACGCCTTTGACCGCGCCTGGAACCGCACCGGCTCCGAGCTGATGGTGCATGGCGACTGCTCGTCGCGCGGCTGCTACGCCATGACCGACGAGCAGATCCAGGAAATCTATGCGCTGGCGCGCGAGTCATTCTTCGGCGGGCAGAAGGACTTCCAGCTCGAGGCCTTTCCCTTCCGCATGACCGCGCTGAACATGGCCAAGCACCGTAACAATCCGAACTTCGCGTTCTGGAAGATGATCAAGGAAGGCTACGATCATTTCGAAGCCACCCACCAGGAGCCGAAGGT
>DATISB010000012.1:0-37708 GCA_035469145.1 Pseudolabrys sp. | reverse complement strand
AACGCGGTCGATTAAGCGCTTATCTGCTCAAAACGGGGGCATGAATTGGTAAAGAAGAAGGCGCTCATTTCTATCAAGGCCGTTATCGAGCGGATCAACCGGAACCTGGCCGCCAAGGGCCAAATTCTCAGGGCCACGCGCACGTGGATGCAGATGAAGCTGGATTACGGCGAGTATTACATTCTCAACTTGAACGGGAACGTGATGGACACGGACATTGACCCCGAGGAACTGGCTCGCAAGTTGGGTGTGTTGAAGGAAGAGGAAAAAGTGAAGCGCAGGTCGAAAAAAAATAGGCCGAAAAGCTAGGCCGGAACGATAACCGCAGCGGCCTGCTCATATATACCTCCCGCCGTAAAGGCGCGGCCTTTGGCGCCAGCGCACAGTCAGGCTCTGAGCGAAGGCGAGACCAGAGGAGCGGCCACACGCGGCTCCCGTCGCTAGCCTTTCCTGATCACCTATCAACAGCGAACGCACCCACGTACCGCGCTGGTGCGCGCGCCAGACCTTAGAGCTCCGATTCCGGTCCAACTATTATTCCGAGTACACCTGCGCCCCGCGAAAGCGGAGGCTACCCGTCCTTTGACACCTAATAGGACGCCCGAATTCCGCCCTCCGGGGCTCGCCTGTGCGTTGGCGCGAGGCGCGGGCGCAGGCCCCGCTGGTGTGTCTGGCCCTCGCGCGGATGCCAGCGGCCACCCTTGAATGTAAACGTCGTGTAAATAATACGGGCAAATAGCGGTCTCTGTGACCTACGTCACACCCATGTTCCCACGGTACGAGCTATTCGATTGGTGCAACTTAACCGCTGGGAGGACTCACTAATGTGGAAGCGACTCGACCATTTCAAACAAGCAGATCGACGCACGATCAGAAACATGACCATTGGCGTCTTTGCTTTCTATGGAGCCGTTTTTTTCGTGCTTCTGGGCCTGGTGATCACCAATCAAAGTGTTGGGGGTTGGGTAACGAGTGGAGTTCAAGCAGAAATTATGAGTTCGGTATCAGAGACGGCGATCAATCCCGTACAGATTACAACGACAGCGGCCCCATCTGATCCGCGGCGCGCCGATACGTCGCCAGCGCTGCATTGACGTTCACATCCTCGCGCCCGAGTGTAGCTGCGTGGCGGGTGTGAGCCGAACGATGGCCCGCCGGCTCATCCCGGCGGGTTTCGTTTGCCAGCGCCACAGCGCGGCCCGCCCATGCGTTGGCGTATGGCGCGGGCCACCGTGGTGGCGGCCGAGCGCGGCTTAGACCATGAGGTAATTGCCGGCGGTCAGCATATTTTTCTGCAACCAGAATTGGCCTGCCAGCGTCGACACCCACATGAAATCAAGACAAAAACACCTGGCACCATTGACCTTTAAGTAACAGGCAAGGCTTGGGTAACGGTCGGGGTAACGTTTTAGAAAGGGCCGCAATCGCCGGGCTTCTCGCCGCTTTGGCTCCCTGACACCGCCCGCTGCAAACGAACACACCCACGGCCCGCGCTGGCGCTGTAGAGTGCCATGGTCTCTCCCTATGCTTTTATCGACAGTACGGCCGTCGCGACTGCGTCGGTCAATGTCTGGAGTTCGTCGGGTGCTATACTGAAAGCGGGCGTGAGATAAATGATATTTCCGAACGGCCGCACGAACACGCCCTGCTCTACGAAGCGCGCGCGCAAGGCATCGAGATCATCGATGCGCTCCATCTCTACCACGCCGATGGCGCCCTTCACGCGCACATCCTTGACCCCCGGTATGCTGCGGCAGGTCGCCAAACCTTGTAACAGCGCGGAAGCAATGGCCGCGACTTGTTGCAACCGCGGCTCGCTTTCGAACAGGTCGAGCGAGGCATTGGCGGCGGCGCAGCCCAGTGCGTGCGCCATGTAGCTCGGCCCGTGCATCAGCGCCTTCTTGGGATCGTCCGACCAGAACGCGTCGAACATTTTTGGCGTCGCGACGGTCGCCGCCAGCGGCAGCGTGCCGCCGGTGAGCGCCTTCGACAGCGCGACGATGTCAGGTGTGACGCCGGCCACCTCGCAGGCAAACATAGTGCCGGTGCGGCCGAAGCCGGTGAAAACCTCGTCGAAAATCAACAGCACGTCGTATTTGTCGGCGAGGGCGCGCAGGCGTTTGAGCACGGCCGCGTTGTGGAATTTCATGCCGCCGGCACCCTGCACCAGTGGTTCGATGATGATTCCAGCGATCGTATCGTTCCACTCGGCGAGCAGCTTGTCGAGCGCCGCCGCCTTCGCATCATCGTCCGGCAAATCGACAATGTGATGCTGCGGCAGCAAACCGGCGAACAGCTCGTGCATGCCGCCCTCGGCGTCGCTCACCGCCATGGCGCCGGTGGTATCGCCGTGATAGCCGCCCTTGAACGCGACGAATTGCCCGCGCCCCTTCACGCCGCGATTGATCCAGTATTGCACCGCCATCTTGAGCGCGACCTCGATCGCGACCGAACCGGAGTCGGAAAAGAACACGCGCGTGAGATCGCCTGGCAGCAATGCGGCGAGCCGCCGCGCTAACTTCAGCGCCGACTCGTGCGCCAGCCCGCCGAACATCACATGCGGCATCTGTTTGAGCTGCTTGGCCACCGCATGCCTTATGTGCGGCTGGTTATAGCCGTGACAGGCGGTCCACCAGCTCGCGACGCCGTCGATCAACTCGCGGCCGTCGGCCAGCGTTATGCGCGAGCCTTGCGTGCGCACCACCGGCAGCGGCGGCGCCACAGTCTTCATCTGGGCATAGGGCAGCCAGACGTGCTCAAGCCCGGCCGCGTACCAGTCCGGCGGCTCGCTCTTTTTGCTGGTGTCGCCCCCCATTTGGGGCTTTCCTACACCCATGCACTCACTCGATCAATTCGCTCAAGAAAAGCTCGACAATTTGCAGCGCCGCCATCTGCGCCGGGCGCTGACCGAGACCGTACGCGAGGACGGCATCTGGGTCGAGCGCGACGGCAAGCGGATGCTGTCGTTTTCCTGTAACGACTATCTCAACCTGACCCAGCACCCGGCCATCAAGCAAGCCGCCATCGCGGCAATCGAGAGATACGGCGCCGGCTCGGGCGCCTCGCGCCTGGTCACCGGCAACCACCCGCTCTACGCGCAACTGGAAGCGTACCTCGCCCGCATCAAGCAGACGCAAGCCGCCGTGGTATTCGGCTCGGGCTATCTCGCCAATGCCGGCATCATCCCGGTGCTGATCGGGCGCGGCGGGCTGGTGCTGGCGGATGAATTGTCGCACGCCTGCCTGTTCGCCGGCGCGCAATTGTCGCGTGGCAAGGTGATGACATTCCGCCACAACGATGTTGCGCATGCACGCGAATTGCTGGCAACGCATCGCGCCGAGCATGATCATGCTCTGATCGTCACCGACGGCGTGTTCTCCATGGACGGCGATCTGGCGCCGCTCGCCGAACTGCTGGCGCTCGCCAACGAACACGACGCCTGGCTGATGTCCGACGACGCGCACGGGCTGGGCGTGGTCGGCGGTGGGCGCGGCACCAGCTTCGTGGGCAACACGCATATTCCAATTCCGTTACAGATGGGCACGCTGTCGAAAGCGGTCGGCGCCTATGGCGGCTATCTGTGCGCGTCTGCGCCGGTGATCGATCTGATCCGCAACCGCGCGCGCACTCTGATCTATTCCACCGGCCTGCCGCCGGCTTGCGTGGCCGCCGCCATCGCTGCGCTCGATCTGATCGAGCGCGAGCCGCACTACGCCGCGCGCCCGGTGCAAAAGGCAAAAGCCTTTACGCGCGCCGCCGGGCTGCCCGAGGCGCAGAGCCCGATCGTGCCGGTGATTATCGGCGAGGAAGAAGCCACGCTCGCGGCCTCACGCCTGCTCGCCGACGCAGGCTATCTTGCCGCCGCCATCCGCCCGCCCTCGGTGCCGACCAGCACCGCGCGCCTGCGTCTTACATTCACCGCGCAGCATCCCGACGATCAGATCGCGCGGCTCGCGGACCTCGTCCGCGATAAAATATTGGCGCATTGAAAGTGGGTGCCTATTTCGTCACCTCGACCGGCACAGACATCGGCAAGACTTTCGTCACGGCCGGGCTGATTCGCTATCTGCGCGAGGCCGGACAAGCGGTGCAGGCGCTCAAGCCGGTGGTGAGCGGCTACAATTCTTCGGTGGTGGAGACCAGCGATCCGGCGGTACTGCTGGCGGCGCTCGGGCGCCAGGTCAGCGCCGATGAAATCGAGTCCATGGCGCCCTGGCGCTTCCGCGCGCCGCTGTCGCCCGATCTCGCCGCTGCGCGCGAAGGCCGCAGCATTGACTTCGCGCAACTGATCGCGTTCAGCCGCAAGGCGATCGACGCGGCGAATGGCATCCTATTCATCGAGGGCGTCGGCGGCACCATGGTGCCTCTCGATGGCGAGCGCACAGTGCTCGATTGGATGGCGGCGTTGAAAATTCCGCTGCTGCTAGTTGTCGGCGGCTATCTCGGCACAATCAGCCATACCCTCACCGCACTCGACGTGCTGGCGCAGCGTCATTTGAAAATCGCGGTGATCGTGGTGAGCGAAAGCGAGCGCAATCCTGTCGAACTCGACGAAACCGTCGCCAGCATCGCGCGCTTCACCCATGGCATCGGCGTGGTCGGCCTGCCGCGGTTACCGGGCGGCATCAATCAGCACCCGGCCTTCGCGAAAATCGCCGCATTGCTTTAGACGCGCGCGCCGAGCGCCGCCGGGTCTATGTCAGCCATTTCAGATCCACGAAGGTTTCGATCATGCCTTCGCTATTGATCAGCGCATGCAGCAAAATCGTCAGAATGGTTGAACCGGTCGTCCAGCGCATCCATCCGAGCAGCAGGCCGAACACAAAGATCTGGCCAATTGTGTACCAGTCGTATTGCACATGGATGAGAGCCCACAGCAGCGAGATGAGGACGATAACGGGCCATACGTCGCGCGGCGAGCGCAGCCAACCACGGAACAGGAACCCGCGGAACAAGATCTCCTCGCCGATCGGCGTCAACACCACAATGGCCAGCCACAGACAGAGCAGCCATCCGCCCGCGCTTGCCGTCTTATAAATGTCGAGTTGAAACGGCGTGACCAGATTGCGCCCGAGCAGCCAGCTCAGCACATTGCCGGCGACGATCATGACCACCATGGCGGTGACGCCGAACACCACTTCGCCGCGCCGCGGCCAGATCAGCCCAAGATAGTCGGCGGCGCCCGCGCCCGCGCGGCGGGCGGACAGCGCCAGTAGCCCCACCTCGACCGGTGTCGACACCGCGATGATCAACGCGATGGCGGCACCGTCGCCGCTGAAATTCGGCAAATGCCCGAGACTTTGGCCGTACCACCAGGTTAGCGCCAGCAGCGCCGCCATCTGCCCGGCCAACAAGGCGAATACCGCCAGCGCGAGGGTCGCCCCGCGTCCCAAAGACTTAATCGCATCTACCACCTGGCCGAGTCCGCTCTGCCGGCGCGGCTTGCTTACGGCAACAGGATCGACGACCCCGTGGTACCGCGCGCTTCCAGGTCCTTGTGCGACTTGGCGGCATCCTTGAGCGGGTATTTCTGGTTGAGCGGAATCTTCACCGCGCCGGAGCCGACGACCTTAAACAAGTCGTTCGACATGGCGATCAGGTCGTCACGCTTGGCCGCATAGTGGTTGAGCGTCGGCCTTGTGGCGAACAGCGAGCCCTTGGCTTGCAGGATGTTGATGTTGAAGGCTTCGATCTGCCCCGACGCGCTGCCGAAACTAACGAAATAGCCGAGCGGACGCAGGCAATCGAGCGAGGCCGGGAACGTGTCCTTGCCGATGCCGTCGTAGACCACATCGCAGAGCTTGCCGCTGGTTATCTCCTTCACCTTCGCCACGAAGTCCTCGTCGCGATAGAGGATGGTGTGGTGGGCGCCGTTCTTCTTGGCGATCTCGGCCTTGTCCTTGGAGCCGACGGTGCCGATCACGGTAGCGCCGAGATGGTTCGCCCACTGGCAGGCGATCAGGCCAACGCCGCCGGCGGCGGCGTGAATGAGGCAGATGGTGCCCTTGCCGACCTTGTAGGTGCGGTTGACCAGATACTGCACGGTCATGCCCTTGAGCATCATGCCGGCGGCCTGTTCGTAACTGATATTGTCGGGCAGCTTTACCGCGCGGTCGGCCGGCATCAGGCGCTCGGCCGCGTAACCGCCGAGCGGTCCGACGAATCCGACGCGGTCGCCCACCTTCAGATCGGTCACGCCGGGACCGACTGCGATCACTTCGCCGGCGCTCTCATTGCCGGCGATGAACGGCATGCCGACCGGCGACGGGTACATGCCCATGCGGAAATAGCAGTCGATGAAATTGACGCCGCACGCATGCTGCTTGATCTTGACCTGGCCCTGGCCGGGCGCCGGAATTTGAACGTCCTCGAAAATCAGAGCTTCGGGACCGCCGTGTTTGTGAACGCGCACTGCCGCGACCATAGTTTCACTCCTCCAATAGACTTGGTTTGTTGTGTGGATGGGTTTCGGCGGCGATCATAGGCAGCTAAACGCCGAACACAAGGTGCCTGTCGCAGGCGCGAGCGCCGGGCTAGCGCGCCCCGGAGACATTCAAGGCGGCGCCGCTGATGTACGACGCCGCGTTCGACAACAGGAACAGGATCGCTTCGGCGATTTCCTGCGGCTCGCCTGGCCTGGCCATCGGTAGTAGCGGCGTAATCCGCTCGAGCCGCCCGGGTTCGTGGATCTCGGTTTTGGTCGGTCCCGGGCGGATCGTGTTGAAGCGGATGCCCTCCTTCGCTACCTCTCGGGCAAGCCCAATCGTGAGCGCGTCGATGCCTCCTTTTGCCGCTGCATAGAAGACATATTCGCCGGCGCCGCCGGTGACGCTCGCAATCGACCCAAGCATGACGATCGACCCACCCTTGCCGCCGCTCGCCGTGGACATGCGGCGCACCGCGGCACGCGCACAGAGGATGCCGCCGTAGAGGTTGACGTCGATCACCTCACGAATGGTGGCCGCGCTGGCGGCCTCGAGTTTAGAGTTTTTGCCGCCAATGCCCGCGCAGTGCACGAAATGGGTGATCGGGCCGAGCTCTTTCGTCGCCTGATCGAACACGCGCTCGATCGTCTCCTCCGTTACCATGTCGCCTTGGATTGCGACCGCCTTGCCGCCGGCGGCCTTCACCGTATCGACCACGCTGGCCGCCGCCTTGGCATTGCTCTTGTAGTTGACCGCCAGGTCGTAGCCGCGGCTGCCGGCAAGTCTGCAAGTGGCGGCGCCGATGCCGCGGCCACCGCCGGCAATCAGAAGAACGGGTCGTGACATGAAATACTCCCGGAAGGTTCAAACCGTAACCAGCACGATCAACCGGGTGAGCGCAACAGGCCGGCTCCAAAAAAATAAATCGCGATCGCGACCAGCGGCAGGGTCACGTAAGGCCCCGGCGCAAGATCGTAGATCACCGCCAGGAACGCCAACACGGCCCACACCGCAAGTAGCGCGATGTTGAACAAGCGCAGGCGCTTGACGCGCAACGGATGCAGGAACTTGATCGGCACGAAGCTCAGGACCGCGAGGGCGGCAATCATGGCGACGGCCAGCCAAGGCGGTGGCTTCAGCAGATAAAGATAGAAGGCGCCCAGGTTCCACACTGCCGGGAAGCCGTGAAAATAATTGTCGGGCGTCTTCATCTGCCGGTCGGCGAAATAAAGCGCGCCGGTGATCGCGACCACGACGCCGGAGGGTATTGCTAACGCAGGCGGCAACAAACCGCTGGCGGCAATCGCGTAAGCGGGCACGAAAACATAAGTTGTGAAATCGACGATGAGATCGAGCGTATCGCCCGACCAGCGTGGTAAAATCTCCGCCACCTTAAATTCGCGCGCCAGCGGGCCGTCGACGCCGTCCACCACCAGCGCCATGCCCAGACAGAAGAACATCGCGGCCCAATGGCCGCCGGTCGCAAAGATCAGCGCCAGAAGCGCCAACGCCGCCCCACAGGCGGTGAAGATGTGAACGGCGAAAGCGCGAACGCGCTCCATGATTTTATTGATTGCCCCAATCAAGCTTGACGATCTCGGCCGAACGGCCGGCCAGATTCCAGTTGCGTCCGAAGCCGCGGAAGCGCGATTTGTCGGCGCGCGACACGATGACGTCGGGCCCGATCCAATATTCGCTGTTACGGATGACGACGTTCTGCCCCGGCTGCTTGCCGCGCACCGGCGTGATGGCGCCATCGACATATTTCTCGATGCGTACGACGCGCGTCTCGCCTTGCGTCTCATAGCTGATCGGCACCTGGCGGACGCCGAGAAATTGCCCGACCAGGATCGAGAGCAGATGGGTGGTGCCGCCGACGCGGCCGGTGAAGATGCGGGTGAGGCCTTTCACCGCGAGCGCCGAGGCCTTGTCGTCGACAAACAGCGCCGCGGTCCAGTTGCCGCGCGACATGATACCCGGCAGATCCATCATCAACCCGACTTTCAGGCCGGAAAGATCTTCGCTGTCGATGTGCCCGTCGTCGATGCGGATGCCGGCCCAGGTCTGGCAGCGCTCTTCGGTCGGCGGATGATCGCCGAGCGAGAGCACGCAAGGGCAGAACACCGTGCAGCTGCACGACAGCGCCATCTCGCCTTTCAAGGTCCACGCTTCGGTCACTGGTTCACTCCCGGTCTTTTGATTTTCTAGCTCAAATCGTGCGCACCGGCCAATGGGCGGCGAACGCCGCCAGCACGAAGGCGACGCCGATGGCGATCAATGCGGAGCCCACTATGTAAGTGAAACGCCGGCCGGTGCCGAGCTTCTCGAACGTCATCAGCACGCCAAGCGCCGCCATCCAGATCACGTTCATCATGCCAACCGCGAACATCACCAGCATCATCGCCCAGCAGCAGCCGAGACAGTAGAGGCCTTGGCGGACGCCGAGCCGGAATACGCCGCGCGGCGTGGTCGCCCAGTTGGCGAAGAAGAACGGGAACGGGCTTTGGCATTGCGTCAGGCAGGCATGCTTGGGCGCGGAGAACTGGTAGACGCCGGCGCCGATGAAGATCGCGCCCGAGAACAACCCGTTCGCCGATGCCATGTCGGTATCGATCAGCGCGGCGCGCGTGAACGCGTATTGCACCAAGGTGGCAGCAGCGGCAAAGCCGAGCCACACGAGTATGTAGCCGGCAGCCAGCATGAACGGCGAGACGATGCGCTCGTGCTTGCGCGCGGCAGTGTCGGCGATCTCGGCGTAAGTGAGGATCATGGGCGACGCGCTCGGCAGCATCATGGCGAGCGTCATGGCGCCCCACATCATGGCGACGATCGCGAAGCCGCTGACGCCCCAGGCTGCGCCCGACACGGCGAGCGGCTGGCACAGCGCTTCGAACGTGCCCATGCCGGTGAACAGCAGCCCGAGCGCCAGCCATCCCAGGCCCGCCAGCGCTATCACGCAGACCACGGCCAGCACTTTCGGACGCGCGAAGGCGGCGCCCAGCCGGCTTGCGGCGGGCAGTAGATGGGAGAAATCGTGGCCGGTAGCTTCGGTCATTCGGCGCGTCCTCGGGCGCTTCCCGTGCATAGCGCATCACCCCATGCTAGTTAACGGCTAACAAGATCGGGCGCTTTGATGCCGGACAAATATGGCAACGGCGATGGGCCTTCGGCCATCGTGGTGGGCGGCGGGCCGGCTGGCCTGACCGCAGGCGTAGCGCTCGCCGGAGCGGGCCTCGCCACCGTACTGGTGGGAAAGCGCCCTTCGCATCCCGACAACCGCACCACCGCTTTGTTTGTTGGCTCCGTCACCGCGTTGGAAACACTGGGCGTGTGGCCGCTGTGCGCGACGCAGGCGGCGCCGCTCAAGATCATGCGCATCGTCGATGACACCGGACGGTTGTGGCGCGCGCCGGAGGTGAAATTCGCGGCCGACGAAATCGATCTCGTCGCCTTCGGCTACAATATCGAAAACTTTCATCTAGTCGCGGCCTTGGAACAGCGCGCCGGCGCGCTATCCAAGCTGCGCATCATCGCGGACGAAGTGCGCAGCGTCGCGCCGCACGACGATGCGGTCACTGTAACGCTCAAGAGCGGCACCACCTTGAACGCGCCGCTACTGATCGCGGCCGACGGACGGCGCTCGCTCTGCCGCGCCGCCGCCGGTATTGCGGTCGACGAACGCGACTACAGCCAAGTCGCGCTCACCGTCTGTCTCAAACACACCCGTCCGCACCACGACTCATCGACCGAATTCCATACGCCAAGCGGGCCGTTCACGCTGGTGCCGCTGCCCGGTTTGCGCTCGAGTCTGGTCTGGGTGCTCGACCCAGTGCAAGCCGAAATCATCGCCGCGCTCGATGACGTCGCGCTGGCGGCGGAAATTGAGCGCGCCTCGCATTCGATCCTCGGCAAGATTGCGGTCGAGCTGGGGCGCGGCCTGTTTCCGCTTTCGGTGGCGACCGCACGGCGCTTCGGCGCCAAGCGCATCGCGCTGGTGGGCGAAGCCGCTCACGTGATCCCGCCGATCGGCGCGCAAGGGCTCAACCTCGGTCTGCGCGATGCCGCCATCATCGGCGAGCTCGCCGTTGCCGCGCAGCGCGACGGCCGCGACATCGGCGGCGATGCCGTGCTCGACGCTTACGAAAAAATGCGCCGCGCCGACGTGAGCAGCCGCACGTTCGCCATCGACCTGCTCAATCGAACGCTGCTCACGGATTTTCTGCCCGTGCAGGGCGTGCGCGGCCTGGGGCTGTACATGATCGAGCGTATCGGCCCGCTGCGCCGCGCCGTGATGCGCGAAGGCGTCGCGCCAGCCGCCGCCGAGCCGCGGCTGATGCGCGGGGAAATGCTTTAGTTTTTTTCCAGTGGCGGGGCTTTCTTCGCTCCGGTTAGGTCGCGAAACTCCGGCGCGATCGGCAGCGGGAGCGCCGGCATGGTCTTGCCCGAGGCGCTTTCGATTTTGTGGTCAAACAATCCGCGCGCAACGAAATGCGGATCTTGCATCGCCTGTTGCAGTGGCACAACAATCGTGGTGCAGCAATCGGCCGCGGCAAAGATCGGCCGCCATTCGTCGGAGGTCCGCGCTGCGATGAGTTTCGCCACGGCATCGCGCGTCGCCGTCGGCGCGCGGCTATCATTGATAAATTCTGGCGCTAGCCCAATCGCCTTGCTGAATGCGACCCAAAATTTCTGTTCGATCGCGCCACAGGCGACGAGCTTGCCGTCCTTGGCCGGATAGAGCCGGTAGCGCGGCGAGCCGCCCACCAGCCACAGCTCGCCCGGCTTGGGAAATTTCCCGGTGGCGGCGCCGAGCGCCAGTGCGGCCCAGCCGAAGGTGAACATGGCGTCGGTCATGGCGATGTCGAGGTGACAGCCCTGCCCGCTCTGGTCGCGCGCGCGCAGCGCCAGCAGAATGTTGATCACCGCCGGAAAACTGCCGCCGGCGATATCGGCCGCCAGCATCGGCGGCACCACCGGCGCGTCGGCCGGCCCCGGCTGCAGATCGAGCAATCCGGTGTTGCCGATATAATTGATGTCGTGACCGGCCTCGTCGATACGCGCCCCGCTTTGGCCGTAGCCGCTGATCGAGCAAAAGATCAGCCGCGGGTTGAGCGCGCGCGCGTCTTCGTAGCCTAAGCCCAACCGCGCCATCACGCCGGGGCGGAATTGCTCCATCAGAATGTCGGCGCGCTTGATCAGCGGGATCAACTTGGCGCGATCAGCTTCGCTCTTCAAATCGAGTGTCAGGCTCTTCTTGCCGCGATTAAGCATGGCGAAGGGCGCGCTCTCGCCATCAAAGCTCGGCGGGAAACGCCGCGTTTCCTCGCCGCCCGGTCGCTCGATCTTGAGCACCTCGGCGCCGGCTTCCGCCAGCAGAAGGCTCGCCAGCGGCCCCGGCAGCAGCGTGGTGAAATCCAGAACGAATATGCCGGATAGCGGTTGCATTTAAGTCACCTAAACAGAAGCTGCGGCAGCGTACCGGTTTTCACCATCCACATCACGCTGGTTCGCGTTACCACCGACACCAGCGTGCCGATCAGCACGGCGCTCGAGGCCTGCTCGACCCAGACATCGTATTACCGCGCGAACACGAACACGTTGAGCGCCGGCCGCAACGCCGCCATTAGCACGGCGGTGTAGACCCAAATTTGGTCGAACCGGCCCGAACAGCGACAACAGCAGGAAGATCATCATCGGGTGGACGGCGAGCTTCACCAGCGTGAGGAACGGCATATCCCACGGCGCGAAGGCCCAAAACGTCGCCAGCGTGGTGGCGAAGATGAAGTCGACCTGGGCGAGCTTTTCCAGCGGGGTCTGGGCCAGGATGCGGTAGAACAATGAAAATAAGCCCGAAAAACGGCAGCGCGAGGTTGAGAACGTCGATCATCCGGCCGGGCTCCGGCCGGCGCTCCCTTGTCTACTTGGCGCGGCCTTTGCATTCCTCTAAAGGGCAGAACGGCCTTTTGGAAGGATCACACCCGTGAAGCTGCCACGCCAATTCTTTGCCCCCCTCGCCATCGGCGCCCCGGCGCCGATGCGCGAATTGCCGGTGCGGCTGGAGCGCATGATCCATTTCGTGCCACCGCACCTGGATAAGCTGCGCGCCAAGGTGCCCGAACTCGCCAAACAAGTGGACATTGTACTGGGCAATCTGGAGGATGCTATTCCGGTCGACGCCAAAGAGGCGGCGCGCAAAGGCTTCATCGAGATGGCCAAGGCGGTCGACTACGGGGCGACCGGATTGTGGACGCGCATCAACGCGCTCAACTCGCCCTGGGTACTCGACGACGTGATCGAGATCGTAGGCAGCGTCGGCAACAAGCTCGACGTCATCATGCTGCCTAAGGTCGACGGCCCCTGGGACATCCACTATCTCGACCAGTTGCTGGCGCAGCTCGAGGCGCGCCACAAAATCAAAAAGCCGATCCTGATCCACGCCATCCTAGAGACCGCGCAAGGCGTCAACAATGTGGAGGCGATCGCCAGCGCCTCCCCGCGCGTGCACGGCATGAGCCTCGGACCTGCGGACCTTGCTGCGTCACGCGCGATGAAGACCACGCGCGTCGGCGGCGGTCATCCCGACTATAAAGTGCTGGCGGATGCGCAAGGTGACGCGCCCCGCGCCGCCTACCAGCAAGACCTCTGGCACTACACCGTCGGGCGGATGGTCGACGCCTGCGCTGCCGCCGGCATCAAGCCGTTCTACGGCCCGTTCGGCGATTTCTCCGACGTCGCCGCCTGCGAGGCGCAATTCCGCAACGCTTTCCTGATGGGCTGCCTCGGCGCATGGTCGCTGCATCCCTCGCAGATTGCGGTCGCCAAGACGGTGTTCTCGCCCGATCCGGCCGAAGTCGCATTCGCCAAGAAGATCGTGGCCGCCATGCCGGACGGCGCTGGCGCGGTGATGATCGACGGCAAGATGCAGGATGACGCCACCTGGAAACAGGCCAAGGTGCTCATCGACCTCGCCAGACTGGTGGCAGCTAAGGATCCGGAGATGGGCGCCCGCTACGGGCTCTAGCGAATACTGCAATCGTGCACTATGTGATCCTTGGTATGAACAAGATACGCATCGCCAAATACAAGATCGGCCAGGTGGTTAAGCACCGCCTCTATCCATTCCGCGGTGTGGTGTTCGACATCGATCCGGAGTTCGACAACACTGAGGAATGGTGGGAGTCGATCCCGGCCGAGGTGCGCCCGCGCAAGGACCAGCCGTTTTACCATTTGTTTGCCGAGAACGCGGAGAGCGAATACGTCGCTTATGTCTCCGAGCAGAACCTGCTGCCCGACACCTCCGAAAAACCGATCCGCCATCCGCAGGTCGCCGAAGTGTTCGTGCATGACGACAGTGGCGGCTATCGCCCGCGCCACAGCCAATTGAACTGACAAAGGGAAAAAGGCGCGACCGAAGCCGCGCCTTTCGTCTTCGTCAACCGGCGCTGCCGCGCTTATTACTTCGGCGCAGGTGCCGCTGCCGCCGGCTGCTGGGCTTCCAGTTTCTTGCGCGCGTCTTCCGCCCGCTTCTGCAGCTCTTCCTGCAATTTGCGCTGCTGCTCCTCGACCACCTTCGGATCGGTCGGCGGGCCGTCATAGGCCTTAGCGAAATCGGCGAGCGGCAGCGGCAGGCTGATCGGCGTGCCCTGCATGTTGATCGCCTGCAGGGTGATCGTCTGCCCCTTCTTCATCTTGGCGATCATGTCGTCGGTGACCGGGTAATCGGCCATGCAGCCGACCGGGAAGCAGATCTTGTAGGGCTCCTGCACCGGCTGACCCTGATCGATGAACATGCGGGTGCCGTGCTGCAATTGCATGCCGAGCGGAACCGTGACGCGCAGCACCTTGGCCTCGCCTTCCGGCTCGAACAGTTGGACGACCGCGACCGGCATGCCGTTTTCTAGACGGCCGTCCTTGGTAAGGACGCAGACTTGCTTGTTGTTGGTTTCCGGGCCCTTGCCGCACACCTTCAGCCACGGCGAATACATGAGCTGCGGCGGCTGTTCGGCGCCTGCCTGCGGCTGTGGCGCAGCCGGCGCGGGCTGCGCCTGCTGCGGCTTCTGCTGCGCCGCCGGCTTGGCGGGCGCCTTTTTTTCCACCGCCGGTTTCGGTGGCTGTTGCGCGAGCGCAGGCGTCACCACCACCATGGCGGCTGCCAGCAATCCCGCGGCGAATGAGGCGGTCAGCGCCCGCCCAAACGGCCGGGCCGATGCGATCCGATAATGCATTGCAATTTGTCCCTTTTTCTCGCACCGCTCGCGGCCTTGTGGCCAATTGAACGGTCGCCTCTTTGCCCGGCTCTCTCCCCGCGAAATGCGGCGGGAGCGTGACAACTCAGGGCTGCCTGATAGCCGATATTGTTCCTGCAATAAAGCCACGAATGTGCCGAAAATGCGGGACCGCTCAAGGCCTCGCCCCTGTGATAAATTGCACAAAACCGGAAACGAATCGCATTCGACCCCTGTCTGCGCCCTCATCCAGCTACCGCGCGCTGATGCAATGGCAGGCATCCCGGCGCACGCTGATGCTTGGCGCGCTGCTGGCCACCAGCGGGCTCGGACGCATCTCCGCATGGGCGTCGGGGGCGCACCACGCCATCGCCATGCATGGCGAGCCGGCCTGGGGCACCGATTTCAGCCATCCGAGCTATGCCGAGCCGGCGGCACCCAAGGGCGGCCAACTGGTGCATGGCGTGCTCGGCACTTTCGACAGCCTCAATCCATTCAACATCAAAGGCCTGCCCGCCGCCAATATCCGCGGCTATGTGATCGAGAGTCTGCTCGCCCGCGGCTATGACGAGCCATTCACGCTCTACGGCCTGCTCGCCGTAAGCGTGGAGACCGATGCCGCGCGCAGCATCGTCACCTTCACACTCAATTCGGCGGCGCGCTTTGCCGACGGCAAGCAGGTGACGCCCGATGACGTGATTTTTTCCTGGCAATTGTTGCGCGACAAAGGCCGGCCGAATTACCGCATCTACTACGCCAAGGTGGTCAAGGCGGTGGCGACCGACGCACGCACGGTACGCTTCGATCTTGCCGGCGCCGACGACCGCGAATTGCCGCTGATCATCGGCCTTATGCCGGTGCTGGCTAAACACGCGATCGATCCAGACAAGTTCGAGGAGACGACGTTCGAGCCGCTGCTCGGCAGCGGTCCCTATACCGTAAGCGCGGTGAAGCCGGGTGAAAGCGTCATCTTCAAGCGCGACCCGAACTACTGGGGACGCGAGCTGCCGATCAACCGCGGCTTGTGGAATTTCGATGTCATCCGCTTCGACTATTACCGCGACGGCAACACGCATTTCGAGGCGTTCAAGAAAGGCCTCTACGACGTGCGTACGGAGACCGATCCCGGCCGGTGGCAGACCGCTTACGATTTCCCGGCGCTCGCGCAGGGCCGCGTGGTCAAGGAGGAATTTCCCTACGGCCTGCCAAAGGGCATGGACGGCCTGGTGTTCAACACGCGCCGGCCGATGTTCGCCGATCTGCGCGTGCGCGAGGCGATCTTAAACTTGTTCGATTTCGAATGGATCAACCACAATTATTTCTTCGACCTCTATAAGCGCACGGCGAGCTATTTCGATGGCTGCGATCTATCTGCCCACGGCGTGCCAGCCAATGCGCGCGAGCGCGAATTGCTGGCGCCGTTTCCCGGCGCGGTGCGCGCCGACATCATGGACGGCAGTTGGGCGCCGCCGGTCACCGACGGATCGGGCCGCGACCGCGCCGGTTTGCGCCGGGCTTTCGCATTGTTCGCAGCCGCCGGCTACGTGCTCAAGGGCACGCAACTGGTGCATGCCGCCAGCGGGCGGCCGTTTGCGTTCGAGCTACTCACCACCACCCGCGACCAGGAGCGTCTCGCGCTCGCGTTCGTGCGCAGCCTCAAGCGCGCCGGCATCGACGCGCGCGTGCGCAGCGTGGACGCCACCCAGTTCGAGCGCCGGCGCATCATGTTCGACTTCGACATAATGCAGTATCGCTGGGAGCAGTCGCTGTCGCCTGGCAACGAGCAGAGTTTCTACTGGGGCTCGGACGCGGCCACGCAAGAAGGTAGCCGCAACTATATGGGCGTCAAGTCAAAGGCGGTCGACGCCATGATCGCCGCCATGCTCAGCGCCACCAGCCGCGAAGATTTCGTCGCCGCCACCCGCGCGCTCGACCGCGTGCTGCTGTCCGGCTTCTATGTGGTGCCGCTCTATTTCCCGCCCAAACAATGGATAGCTCGCTGGACACGAATCAAGCATCCCTCGCAGACTTCCTTGTTCGGCTATCTGCCGGAAACCTGGTGGCACGGGGGCGCCAAATGATCCTGAGTGACACGCAATAAGCGGACGGCACCGGTGCCACGCTCGGTGACCTGTTTCGTCGCGCAGGTGTGCGCCGCCCCGACGCGTTGGCGTTGATCGATCCGCCCCATGGCGAGACCATCACCGGCGGCGCGCCGCGACGGCTGACCTATGCGGAGGCCGACCGCGCGATATCGGCGCTCGCGGCTAAGCTGCGGGGCTTAAGCGCGCCGGCATGATCGTCGCGCCTCTGCCACTGCTCTGGCGCGAGTAAGAGATGGTGGCCGCGCTTTCGCGCATCGGCGCCAAGGCCATCGTCACGTCTTCGCACGTCGGGCCTACCGCGCAGTCCGAGATCGCCATGCAAGTGGCGGCCGAGCTGTTTCCGATCAGGCACATCTGCGGATTCGGGCGCGATCTGCCCGATGGCGTGGTGCCGCTCGATGATGTGTTCAATCCCGCACCCACGGAATTCTACCAGCCGTCCGTGCGGCCGGCCGCCGCCCATGTCGCCGCCATCACCTTCGACATCAACGGCGATGGGCTCGTGCCCGTCGCGCGCAGCCAGAGCGAGCTGATCGCCGGCGGGCTCGCCGTGTTCCGCGAAGCTGACATTGGCGAGGAGGCAATAATCCTCTCCACAATCCCGGCCGCCTCGTTCGCCGGCATCGCCCTCACGCTAATGCCGTGGCTGCTCGCCAGCGGGACGCTGGCGCTGCATCACGGCTTTGATCCGGCCGTATTTGCCGAGCAAAGCCGCGCGCATGAGCCGTGCAGCGTCGTTCTGCCGGGCCCTGCGCTGACGCCGCTGGCCGAGGCGGGCCTGCTCGGCGGCTACATCAAAAATATTCTCGCGCTGTGGCGCGCGCCCGAGCAACTTGCCATTGCCGTGCCGTGGCAGCACGATGCGGCGCTGGTGGACACGGCGCCTTCGTCGCGCCGGCCGGCATCACCGCGGTCGGCGGTTATCGCTTCCGCCAGCGCGAAGTCGATGCGGTGGTGGTGGGCGCCGATCCCGCCGCCGTTATCGTGGCACGGCCCGACGCCCAACTCGGCCAGCGCTTCGCCGGCAGCGCTCAAGACGGCGCGGTTATCGCCGCCAAATTGCAGGCGCGCGGCGTCAATTCGCTGATTGCCGGGGCGTTTCTCCCGCGCGGGAATGCCGCTTGATCTTCCATATTTCGTTGACGGGGCATCAATCGCGCGCCGCTAGGGTCGAGCTTCATCATGCATAATACCGAAAAGTAGATACCGGTTTTCGGACAAGATCATGCGCTCGTAAAATGTAACTCGTGTCTGCGCCGTCCATGTCGCTACAAGGTCCGATGATCATGGTCGCCGACAGCCCGGCGACCGACCTGGTCGATGCGCTGGTTGCCGCCGGCGCCTTCCCGATCATCGGGACCACATGAGCCGATGCGCCGACCGCCTTCGTTTCGGTCAAGCCCACCGCCGTGGTGATCGCCGAGCCGGACGCCCCACCCGATGAATCCGCCGCACGCATGCTTTGCCTGCAGATCGCCACCGCCAACGGCACCATCGTGCCGGTGATCGCGCGCGCCTATGGCGTCCAGGAAGCCGCCATCCCGATCGCCTTGCCGGCCGACGCCGCACTACCGATCGAGCGGCTGATCGCGCATTTGCAATCGGCCATGCGCGTGCGCGCGCTACACGCGACCGTGCTCCGCCGCTCGATAGTCTAATGGCGCGCGTCATGGACAGCCGGGTAGTTGCCGCCGAGTGATCCTGTTATTAGGTTAGCTCCGATAGGAGCCAGCCATGCACGAAACTCAACCGGTTCGCATCGATGTCGTCTCCGACGTGGTCTGCCCGTGGTGCTTTATCGGTAAGCACCGCCTGGAAAAAGCGCTCGCGCTGCGGCCGGGCGTTGCGGTCGAGGTACATTGGCGCCCCTATTTCCTCAATGACTGGATTCCGCGCGAAGGCATATCGCGCGAGCAATATCTCACCACCAAATTCGGCTCGTCCGAGCGCTACAAGGGCATTGCCCAGCGCGTCACCGCGGCGGCCGCGGAAGAAGGCTTGGTTTACGCCTCCGACAAGATGAAGCGACAGCCCAACACGCTCGACTGTCATCGGCTGATCCGCTGGGCAGAAGTGGAAGGCAAAGCCGGCGAGATGAAACAGAAGCTGATGGACCTTTATTTCACACAAGGCGCCGACCTTACCGACCGCGAGACGCTGGTGCAGGCCGCCGTCGCCGTCGGACTCGACGCCGAAACGGTGCGCGAAGGCCTAGCGAGCGATCAGGACGTGGCGCAGATCGAGCAGGAAGCGCTTTCGGCCAAAGAAGCCGGCATCGAGGGCGTGCCCTGCTTCATCTTCGGCGGCGAGTTCGCGGTGTCGGGCGCGCAGTCGCCGGAATATCTCGCCGAGGCGATCGACCGCATGGCGCAAGCCGGTCAAGACGCGGCGGAGTGATCACTACGCCGCCTTGGCCTGCTCCGCGATCGACGCCAGCTTGCGCAAAATCGCGGCGGTGCCTTTCAATCGATCCAAGGGCCGCTCCCAGTCGTCGAAGAACACGAGCTGCTGCCTCTTAGCATCCTTCGGATCGGGCCGCATGCGCACGCCCGAACCTTGCTCGCGAATGTAAGCAATGAGCCCCTCCGGATTGACGAAAATATTGTCGCGGAACGACAGCACCACACCCTTCGCCCCGGCCTCAAGCTTCTCGACGTTGGTGCGCCGGCAGAGCGCCTTAATCGCCACCACCTGCAACAAGTGCGCGACCTCGCCCGGCAGCGGGCCAAAGCGGTCGACCATTTCGGCGGCGAAGCTGTCGATGTCACGCTCGTCCTCGATCTCGGCCAGCCGCCGGTAGAGCGCGAGCCGCACCGACAAGTCGGCGACGTAGTCCTCCGGAATGAGCAGCGCCGTGCCGATGGTGATCTGCGGCGACCAGCGGTCGGCAACCGGCGCGCTGATGCCGGCCTTCAGGCTCAGAACCGCCTCTTCCAGCATCTGCTGGTAAAGCTCGAAGCCAACTTCCTTGATGTGGCCGGACTGTTCTTCGCCGAGCAGATTGCCGGCGCCGCGAATGTCCAAATCGTGCGAGGCGAGCTGGAAGCCGGCGCCCAGCGTGTCGAGCGATTGCATTACCTTCAGCCGCCGCTCGGCCTGGGCTGTGATCTTCTGCTGCGCCGGCAGCGTGAGCAGCGCATAGGCGCGCAGCTTGGCGCGCCCGACGCGGCCGCGCAGCTGATAGAGCTGTGAGAGGCCGAACATGTCGGCGTGATGCACGATCAAGGTGTTGGCGCTCGGAATGTCGAGGCCGGATTCGATGATGGTCGTGGAAAGCAGCACGTCGTATTTGCCGTCGTAGAACGCCGACATGATGTCGTCGAGCACGGTCGGCGGCATCTGTCCGTGCGCGACGCCGACGCGCACTTCCGGCACGTTCTTGTCGAGGAAATCCTTGGCGCCCGCGAGGTCCTCGATGCGCGGGCAGACATAGAACGCCTGGCCGCCGCGGTATCTCTCGCGCAGCAGCGCCTCGCGCACCGTAACGGGATCGAATGGTGACACGAAGGTTCGCACCGCCAGCCGGTCGACCGGCGGCGAGGCGATGATCGAGAGATCGCGCACGCCGGTGAGCGCGAGCTGCAAGGTGCGCGGGATCGGCGTCGCGGTGAGCGTGAGCACGTGCACTTCAGCGCGCAGGGTCTTGAGCTTCTCCTTGTGCGCGACGCCGAAATGCTGCTCCTCGTCGACCACCAGCAGCGCGAGGTCCTTGAACTTGATGCCCTTACCGAGCAGCGCGTGGGTGCCGATGACGATATCGACGCTGCCGGAGGCGAGCCCCGCCTTCACCGCAACAAGCTCGGCCGCTGGCACCAACCGAGAAGCCTGCGCGACATTAACCGGAAAGCCGCGGAAGCGTTCGCTGAACGTCTTGAAATGTTGCCGCGCAAGAAGCGTCGTCGGCACCACCAGGGCTACCTGCTTTCCGTTGATGGCGGCGATGAAGGCCGCACGTAAGGCCACTTCGGTCTTGCCAAAGCCGACATCGCCGCAAATCAGCCGGTCCATCGGCCGGCCGGAATTCAAATCCTTGATCGTGGCCTCGATGGCGGCGAGCTGATCGTCGGTCTCCTCGTAAGGAAAACCGGCGCAGAATTCGTCATAGGCGCCCGGCCCGACGCTGAAGCGTGGCGCCTCGCGCGTTAAGCGCTCAGCCGCGACCTTGATCAGTTCGCCGGCGATCTCGCGGATGCGACTTTTCATGCGCGCTTTGCGCGCCTGCCAGTTGCCGCTGCCGAGGCGGTCGAGATCGACGTTGGCCTGCTCGGTGCCGTAGCGCGACAGCAGGTCGACGTTCTCCACCGGCAAATAAAGCTTGGCGTTCTCGGCGTAATGGATTTCCAGACAGTCGTGCGGCGCGCCGGCGGCCGTGATCGGCTGCAGACCAGCAAAGCGCCCGATGCCGTGATCGACGTGCACCACTAGATCGCCGGGCGCGAGACTCGTGGCCTCGGCGATGAAATTGTCGGCGCGGCGCATGGCACGGCGCGGCCGCACTAAACGATCGCCGAGAATGTCCTGCTCGCTGACGATGGCCGCGTCTGCGGTCTCGAAACCGGACTCGATGCCGAGCACAGCCATCGCCACCGCCGGCTTGGGCAACGCCAGCGCCTGCGGCCATGAACCGACGGGCGTGAGATTGAGCAATTTGTGGTCGGCGAGCACGTGGCTCATGCGCTCGCGCGCGCCCTCGCTCCAGAGCGCGACCGCCACACGCTTGCCCGACGCTTGCATCGCCAGCACGTGCTGGGTGACCGCCTCGAACACATTGGCGCCCGGCGCGGCGCGCTCGGCCGCAAAATTGTGGCCGGCGCGCGCGTTGACGTCGATCACGTCGCGCACCTCCGGCACCGCGAACGGCGTCAATCGTGCCAGTGCCGCACAGTCAAGCCGTGCCTTCCATTCCGTTTCAACGAGATAAAGTCGCGCCGGCGGCAGCGCTTTGTAGGGCGGCGTCACACCGTCCTTCAGCGCCTCGCGCCGCGCGTCGTAATAATCGGCGATTTGCGTGAGGCGTTCATGGGCGGCGTCTCCGGCCAGATGCTCGAGCGCCATCGGCGTCCCGGGCAGATAGTCGAACACGGTTTCAAACGTGGTGTAAAACAGCGGCAGCCAGTGCTCCATGCCCGGATAGCGGCGACCTTCGCTCACCGCTTCGTACAGCAGATCGTCGGGCGTGGCGGCGCCGAATTCTGCCACGTAACCGGTGCGGAAACGGCGGATAGTTTCGGTGATCAACTGGAATTCCGCCACCGGCACTAGATCGAGCCCGCGCAATGGCGTTTCGCTGCGTTGCGTCTGCGCATCGAATTCACGCATGGTCTCGATCGCGTCGCCGAAGAAATCGAAGCGCACTGGCATGTCCATGCCCGGTGGGAAGAGATCAAGGATGCCGCCGCGCACCGCGTAGTCGCCCGGCTCGCGCACCGTCGAGGCGCGGGTGAAGCCGTTGAGCTCCAGCCACGCCACTATGCTCGCCATACCAATGACATTGCCGGGCGCGACCGACAGCGCATGCGTCGCCACGAACTCGCGCGCCGGCACGCGTTGCAGTGCGGCGTTCACTGTGGTGAGCAGCACCGACGGCTTGTCTCGGCCTTTCACGCGGGCGAGCCGCGACAGCGCGGTCATGCGTTGCGCCACCACGGACGCATTGGGCGATACCCGGTCGTAGGGCAGACAATCCCAGGCCGGAAATTCCATGGTTAGAATATCCGGCCCAAAGAACGCCAGCGCGCGCGATAGCGCCGCCATGCGCTGGCCGTCGCGGCAGATCACGGCGAGCGAAATCGCCGGCGCGTCGGGGCGCGCCGCGATGACGCGCGCGAGGTCGGCCAGCACCAACCCTTCGGCGCCGTCGGCGACTTGCGACAGCGTGAGCGGCTGGCCGGCCTGCAATAATGCGGCGGGAGATTTAGCCATAATGGAAATCGCGCAGGCGGCAGAACAGCGCAGTATCGATCTCGGCGGGGGCCGGTTGCGAGCCGTTCACCCAGCTGAACATTTGCTGGTCGGGAACCTCGAGCCAGGCCTCGTACTCATCGAGCTCGGCGTCGCTCAACTCCGCGATATACGCGTCGGCGAAGCCGCCGAGTACCAGGTCCATCTCGCGGATGCCGCGATGCCAGGAGCGGAACAGCAGCCGCTTGCGGCGCGCATCCAGCCCATCGCTCGAAATCTCGGTTCCGGTCATCATGACGCTCCAACGACAAAAACCCGGACGGGGCCGGGCGGGGTTTATATAGAGGGCTTGCGGCCCGCTGTCAGCGTTTGCTTTGCACAGCCCAGCATTGCGTCCGCCGAACCCGCAAGCCAGCATGTGCCCATGCGGCCGCTCGTGCTCAACCCCCTGTTCGCCTCGCTCACCAGCCTGCCCGGCGTCGGACCGAGGCTGGAACAGCTTTATGCTCGGCTGCTCGAGCGCGAGGCGCCGCGCGTGGTCGACTTGTTGTTTCATCTGCCCGCAGGCGCCATCGACCGCCGCGCGCGGCCGAAGCTCAACGAGGTGCAGCCCGGCCAGGTGATCACCGTGGCGGTGACGGTCGAGGAGCATCGTCCCGCGCCGCCCCATCGCCCGCGCTCGCCCTACCGCATCATCGCCAGCGACGGGACAGGCCCCACGCTCACGCTCACCTATTTCAACGCGCGCAAGGATTACCTGGAGAAGCTCTTGCCGGTGGGCGAGACGCGCTACGTCTCCGGAACCGCCGAATTCTACGACTGCATGTTGCAGATGGTGCATCCCGACCGGGTGGTGGACGAGAAAGGCTTCGCCAGCCTGCCGCTGGTCGAACCAGTCTATCCGCTCACCGAGGGGCTGGCGCCCGGCAATGTGCGGCGCGCGATGGACGGTGCGCTGACCCGCTTGCCCGATCTGCCGGAATGGCAGGACGAGGCCTGGATCGCGCGCGAGCGCTTTCCCGCCTTCGCCGCCGCGCTGCGCCATCTACATCGGCCGGCTGAGCCGCACGACATTCTACCTAAGAGTCTGGCCTGGACGCGGCTCGCTTATGACGAATTGCTGGCCGGCCAGCTCGCGCTGGCGCTGGTGCGCGCGCATATGCGCCGGCAGGCCGGCCGCGGCTCGGCCAGCGAGGGCCGCCTGCGCGCGCGCGTCTTGAAGGCGCTGCCCTATGCGCTCACTCATTGGCAGCAAAAGGCGGTCGACGACATCGTCGCCGATCTCGCGCGCCCGCAGCGCATGCTGCGGCTGCTGCAAGGCGACGTCGGCTCCGGCAAGACCGTGGTGGCGCTGATCGCGGCGGCGGCGGTGATCGAAGCCGGGCGGCAAGCGGCGTTCATGGCGCCGACCGAAATCCTCGCCCGCCAGCATCTCATGACCATTGCGCCGCTGGCCGAGGCCGCCGGCTTGCGCGTCGCCATCCTCACCGGCCGCGAGCGCGGCGGCGAACGTGAGACTATTCTCGACCGGCTGGCGCTCGGTGATATCGATCTGCTGATCGGCACCCACGCGCTGTTCCAGGACGAGGTCGCGTTCCACGATCTCGCGCTCGCCATCGTCGACGAGCAGCATCGCTTCGGCGTGCACCAACGGCTGGCGCTGGCGCAGAAGGGAGAGGCCGTGGACGTGCTGGTGCTCACCGCCACGCCGATCCCGCGCACGCTGGTGCTCACTTATTTCGGCGACATGGACGTCTCCGAATTGCGCGAGAAGCCGCCCGGCCGTCAGCCGATTGACACCCGCACTATTCCGCTGACGCGCATCGAGGAAGTCGAGGACGCGGCCGGCCGCGCGCTGCACGCGGGCCAACGCGCCTATTGGGTCTGCCCGCTGGTGGAGGAATCCGAAAAGATCGATCTCGCCGCTGCCGAGGCGCGCTTCGAGGAACTGCGCAAGCGTTTTGGGAAAAAAGTTGATCTAATGCATGGCCGTATGAAAGGGCCTGAGAAAGACGCTGCCATGGCGCGCTTCGCGGCGGGGGAGGTGCAGTTGCTGGTCGCCACCACGGTTATCGAGGTCGGCGTCGACGTGCCGGAAGCCACCATCATGGTGATCGAACATGCCGAGCGCTTTGGCCTGGCGCAATTGCATCAATTGCGCGGGCGCATCGGGCGCGGGAGCGGTCACTCGACATGCCTGCTGCTCTATAAGACGCCGCTCGGCGAAACCGCCAAGGCGCGGCTCGCCGTGCTACGTGAGACCGAAGACGGCTTCCGCATCGCCGAGGAAGACTTGAAACTGCGCGGCGAAGGCGATCTGCTCGGCACGCGACAGAGCGGCCTGCCCGGCTTTCGGCTAGCCCGCATCGAGACGCACGGCAAATATCTCGGTGCGGCGCGCGATGACGCAGCGCTGATCCTGTCGCGCGACGCCACGCTCACGACCGCGCGCGGCCAGGCGCTGCGGCATTTGCTCTATCTTTTCGGCAAGGACGAGGCGATCAAGCTTATCCGTGCCGGCTGAGCGCTCGCGTCAGGACGCGAGCGGATCGGCGCCAAAGCGGTTCGGCCTGCTCGTGCCTTTGATGCAGTCCCAGACAATCAGCAGAATGACGCCGACGCCGGTGAAGACGATGAGCAGCCACCACGCGGTACGGTCGAAATCGTGCAGGTGTCGCGCCGAGACGGCGATCCCAGGAAGCAGCAGCGCCAGCGATACCAGCAGCCCAATCAGACCTAGCCCTCTTAGGAGGGCATCGAGGATTCCCGCCACCATGTTGGCGATCACCGTGAACAGCGTCCAATACCAGTACTCGGAACGCGCCGCGCGGCCCGAGAACGTGACGTATTTACCGAAACCCGATTTGATTGCTTCGCTGAAGTTCTTTGCACAGCCCCCAGCACTAAAAAGATGGCGAAGCCTAACAGCGTCTGCCGCCGCGCAAAAGCGGCGTTTTAGGAAAGCAAAGATCTACTTTGCGGTCACCGGCGACTTCGCAGCTTGCGCGGCGCGCGCGCTGGCGGCGAGCGCGGCGAGCTTCTGCTGCGCATCGGCATCCGGCTGCACCATGCCGGCCGAGATCAGCAGCGTCATCGCGTTCTCCACCGAGATGTCGAGCACGATGAGATCCTTGCGCAGTACAAAGAAGAAGAAGCCGGTGGTCGGGTTGGGCGTGCAGGGCATGAACGCGGAAACATGCTCGCCTTGCGGCAATTTTTCCGCCAGATCGCCGCTCGGCGGCTGCGACAGAAACACCAGCGACCACATTCCGGGTGCCGGAAATTCCACCAGCCCAACCTGCCGGAAGCTCGAACCGGTCTTCGAGAACAGCGCCTCGAAAATCTGTTTCATGGTTTTGTAGATCGGCCGCACGATCGGCATGCGATTGAGCAGGCCCTCGCCCCATCTGACCAGCGTGCGCCCGACGAAATTAGCGGTGAGGAAACCCAGCAGCATGAGCGCGGCAATGGCGATGATTAGGCCGGTGCCAGGGATTGGCCACGGCAGATAAGTTTCCGGTCGGTACATCTCTGGTATCAGCGGACGCATAAGTCCGTCGACCCAGGTAACGATCGACCAGATCAACCAGACGGTGATTGCCAGCGGCCCCGCCACCACCAGACCGGTGAGGAAATAGTTGCGTAGGCGGGCGACAATGCCGCTTTGCTGCGGCGAAGCCGTATTGACCGCCGGCATATCGTCAAGCTTCGGGTTGAAGTCGGTCATGGCGCTAGTCTATTCCACCGTGACCGATTTCGCGAGATTGCGCGGCTGGTCCACGTCGGTGCCGATGGCGGCGGCGGTATGATAGGCGATCAGTTGCACCGCGACCGCATAGACCAAGGGCGTCACCGTCGAGGCCATGGCGGGCAACACGATCGTCTCGGTCGAATCGACGGGCGCCTCCTTGGCGCCCTGCGGGTCGGTCACCAGGATGATCAGGCCGCCGCGCGCCGCCACTTCCTGCATGTTCGACACGGTTTTTTCGAACACGCGGTCAAACGGCGCGATCACGATCACCGGCATGGTCTCGTCGATCAGCGCGATCGGCCCGTGCTTGAGCTCGCCGGCGGCATAGCCTTCGGCGTGGATATAGGAGATTTCCTTGAGCTTGAGAGCGCCCTCCAGCGCGATCGGGAAGCTGGTGCCGCGGCCGAGATAGAGCACGTCGTGCACCTTCGCTAGGGCTTGTGCCAGCTTCTCGATCTGCGGTTCGAGTGCCAGCGCTTCCGCCATCAGGCGCGGGACCTCGATCAGCGCGCGCACTAGGTTCTGCTCCTCGGTCACCGACAACTCGCCGCGCGCGCGGCCGGCCGCGATCGCCAGGCACGCCAGCACGGCGAGCTGGCAGGTGAAGGCCTTGGTCGAGGCGACGCCGATTTCGGGCCCCGCCAGCGTAGGCATCACTACGTCGCTTTCGCGCGCGATGGTCGAGGTCGGCACGTTCACCACGGACAAGACGTGCTGGTGGTGCTGCTTGGCGTAGCGCAGCGTCGCCAGCGTGTCGGCGGTCTCGCCCGATTGCGAAATGAAGATGGCGAGATCGCCCGGCTCGAGCGGGGCTTCGCGGTAGCGGAATTCAGAGGCGATATCGATTTCCACCGGCAATTTCGCAAAGCGCTCGAACCAGTATTTCGCCACCAGACCGGCGTAAAACGCGGTGCCGCAGGCCGACAGTGACAGGCGTTTGAGCTTCTTCCAGTCGAACGGCAATTTTCCAGGTAGCGCAACCTTTTCAGTGGTCATGTCGATGTAATGGGCGAGCGTGTGGCCGACCACTTCCGGCTGCTCGTGGATTTCCTTGGCCATGAAGTGCTTGTGGTTGCCCTTGTCCACCATTTGCGCGGAAGCCGTCGACTTGATCACCGGCCGCTCGACCGTCCGGCCCTCCTCGTCGTGGATCTCGACGCCTTTGTGCGTCATCACCGCCCAATCGCCGTCCTCCAGATAACTGATGATGTCGGTGAACGGGGCAAGCGCGATGGCATCGGAGCCGAGATACATCTCGCCGTCACCATAGCCGATTGCGAGCGGCGAACCCTTGCGCGCGCCGATCATCAGATCGCCCTCGCCGGCGAACAAGAAGGCGAGCGCAAACGCGCCGCGCAACTGCTTGAGCGACGCGGCCACTGCCTCGACCGGCGGTTTGCCCTTTTTCATCTCCTCGGTCACCAGATGGGCGACCACCTCTGTGTCGGTCTCGCTGCCGAACTTGGCGCCGTTCTTGATTAGCCGTTCGCGCAACTCGCGGAAATTCTCGATGATGCCGTTATGGGCGACCGCGACGCGGTCGGTGGCGTGCGGATGGGCATTGCTCTCGGTCGGCTTGCCGTGGGTGGCCCAACGGGTATGGCCGATGCCGATATTGCCCGCGAGCGGTTCACGCGCCAGGCGCTGTTCCAACGCAGCGAGCTTGCCCTCGGCGCGCCGGCGCCCCAAGGCGCCGTGATCCAAGGTGGCGACACCGGCGGAGTCGTAGCCGCGGTATTCGAGGCGCTTAAGCGCTTCGACCAAATGGCCGGCGACCGGCTCGCGTCCGATAATTCCGACGATCCCGCACATCCGTTTGGATGGCCCCTATTCTTTAGTTCTTGAGTTCTTGAGTTCTTGCTTTAACCGGCACCGGCAAACATATGGAAATCAACACGCATTTCGCCATATAACAATAACAGAGTGACAGATGTCGGATGCAAGCTGCAGGACTCATTTCGTGGGCGTTTTCGCTTTCTTCTTGCCCAAGCCCTTTAGCGCCCGCAAGCGTTTTGCCCAGCCAACCTTAATCGTCTGCTCGCCACGCGTGATCGCCAGCGCGTCCGCCGGCACGTTCCTGGTCACCACCGAACCGGAGCCGACATAGGCGCCTTTGCCGATTTTGACCGGCGCCACCAGCGATGAATTGGAGCCGATGAAGGCGCCCTTGCCGATATCGGTGCGGTGCTTGGCGACGCCGTCGTAATTGCAGGTGATGGTGCCGGCCCCGACATTGGCCCCCGCGCCGACCCGCGCATCGCCGATATAGCTAAGATGATTGGCCTTGGCGCCGGCCTCGATCTTGGCCTCCTTCAACTCGACGAAATTGCCGATATGCACGTCCGGCCCCAAATCGGCGCCCGGTCGCAGCCGCGCGAACGGGCCGACGCGGGCGCCCTTGCCGACATGGGCGCCTTCCAGATGCGAAAACGACCGGATCAGCGCGCTGTCGGCGACCGTCACGCCGGGCCCGAACACCACGTTCGGCTCGACGGTGACGTCCTTGCCGAATTTGGTGTCGGCGCAGAGAAACACCGTTTCCGGCGCGATCATGGTGACGCCGGCATCGAGCGCGGCGGTACGCAGGCGCTGCTGCATGACGGCCTCGGTTTCGGCGAGTTGCGCCTTGGTATTGATCCCGCGCATTTCGTCCTCCCCAGTTTCGATCGCAACAGCCTTCAAGCCCATATCGCGGGCGATGGCAACCGCGTCGGTGAGATAGTACTCGCCCTTGGCATTGGCATTGCCGATACGATCGAGGATGGCGAGCGCGGTGCCGCCGGAAAGCGCCATCAGCCCGCCATTGCAGAGCGCGATCTTGCGTTCCTCAACCGTTGCGTCGCGCTCCTCGCGGATCGCCAGCAGATGGTCGCCGCGCGTCAGCAGCCGCCCATAGCCCGCGGGATCCGCCGGCCGGAAACCCAGCGCTGCCACCGCCGCGTCGCGCCCCAGCGCCGTGCGCAACTCGATCAGCGTTTCCGGCCGCACCAGCGGCGTGTCGGCGAACATCACCAATATGTCGTCGGCGCCACGTGCGATCGCCTTGCGCGCCGCCAACACCGCATGCGCGGTGCCGCGCCGTTGCTTCTGCACGTAAATCTTGACCTTAGGTGCGAGTGCGCGCGCCGCTTGCGCCACCGCGTCGTGATCGGGCCCGACCACCACGGCGATTTCGCTGCCACCCGCCTTTATCGCCGCGCTGAGCACATGCGCGAGCAGCGTGCGTCCGCCGATGGCGTGCAGCGCCTTCGGCAGCGCGGAGCGCATGCGGCTGCCTTCGCCGGCGGCGAGCACGATCGCAAGGCAGCTTCGTCGGGGCATCAGTGTTGGACTCAGTGTTGCCGGAATTGCAGCATCGCATAGACGAGCGGACCGATGCGTAAAAGAGCGGCGTCGCACGCAATGAAAGCGAGCATTGCCGGATTCTGCTAACGTTTTCAATGACGTGATTCGCCCTCGCAGAGGCGTTCAATGGCGATCAAGAGCGCGCCGCCGGATCGCGCACGCCTACTCTGGCGGCTGTTCGGATGGGGCTGCGCCGCGTTTGCTGCCGTTGCGCTCACCAGCCAAACCGAAGCCGGCAGCAAACGCCTGCAGCTTGCGCTGGCCTATGCCAGCGAGCCGGGGCGCGCGGTCGCTCAGATTCCGCCGCGCGCGGCCGAGGCGGAGGCTGAGACCAAGCGCCTCGTGCGGCACAAGTGCGCGAACTGGCTGCCGACCGCGCACGCCACCACGCCCGCAGTCATTGCCGCGGTTCCGCCGCCTGTCCCTTCGCTGCCGGCCCTTACACCGCTGGCGATGCCGGCGGTCAGCGATACCGCCGCGTCATGGCCCGCGACCGCGACAACGCGGCAGGCAGCGAAGCCTGCAACGCCACCGGTAGCCGCGGAACCCGCAGCTGAGGCGGCACCGTTGCCGCCGGTCCACGTCGCCGCCACGCCGGCGCTCGAACATGTGGCCCCGCCGCCGGCTAAGACCGATTACGGCATCGATCTCGGCGCCGGCCGGCAGCCTCGAAGCGCTGCGCATCCATTGGGCGGCGTTGCAGGCCAATTACGGACCGCTGCTGGTGGGCCTGCACCCGGTAGCCGCGCAGCACCCGAAGTACCCGTCCGGCGTAACGTATCGCCTGATGGCGGGGCCGCTGCCGAACGCAATTGAGGCGGCGCAGCTCTGCGCCCGCTTTCCGGTCACCCGGACCGGCTGCCGGTTGGCCAAGTTCGACGGCGTGCAATTGGCCCCGCATTGATTGTCGGCGCGCCGGCGCACCGGCATAATCTCGTTTTTAGGATCCCGCCGTCATGAAGCTGTTCCTGCCGAGCGCGCGCGCGACTAATTATCTGCTGATTGTGGGCTTCTGCTCGCTCGGCTATGCGCTCTACATCCGCTATCTCGCCATCGAGCAGGCGAGCATCGGTCTAGCCTGCACGGCCGGGCTCGACACATGGCTGTGCTTCGCGCGCCGCATCGCGATCGTGCTTTTCACCTATTCGGTATTCGGCTGGGCCGCGCTCGCCGTCGCCGCGCTCAATCTGCTGCGGCCGTCGCTGGTTTTATTTGCCGTCGCGCTCACCTTCGCCTGCTTCGGCATCGTGCTCTACAACGTCGCCTTGTCGGCGCTCGCGTTCGGATTATTGGTGCTCAGCTTTGCGCGTCGCGCACCCGCGCCAGACTGAACGCAAGCGCGGTGAGCGCCGCGCATAGCCATAACGACTGCCAGTTCGCGAAACTTTCATTGAGCGCGATGTAAGGCACCGACAGCGCGAGCACGCCGGTGCCGGCCAATTCGGCAGCGCCAAATCTGTTGAGAACTTGGCGGCTCGGCCGCGGCATCGTCACGCTGTGCATGAAAAACGGTAGCACCGCAGCGCTGAGCGGTGCGAACGGAAAATCCTGGTAACGTGGATCGAACACCAGGCCGAGCGCGGTCAACAGCGCGAGCAGCGTGGTTGCGATCATCAGCGCGCTGGCGAGCCGCGCGAGCGGATCGCGGATGCGCGCAGTGGTGGGATCGAGCAGCGCTGAGAAACGCGGCAGCGGCGTGCCGCGTATGACCGCCGCGCTCAAAGTTGGCGGCGCCAGTAACGCGACGGCGGCGAAGGCCAGCGAGCGCAGCCAGCCGCCGGCGCCGAGCGATTCCATTAGCACATTGGCGATGCTCCAGCCGATCAGCGTGCCGCCGGCGACCGCGTTCGCCGTCACCACCAACCAAAGCGCGGGCGGCGCGTCGCGGCGCACCGCGAAGGCGGCGCCGAACACAATCAGCGCAAGTAAAATTCCACCCGCCGCCTGTACTTTCCAATAGGGATGATTGGAGACCGCCTGCCCCCAAGCGAATTTTGCTGTGCGCGTGGCATCGTCGAGCAGGCCCCAATGGCCGCCGACGGTGCCTTCGAGCGCGCGCTTCCACGGCTCATCGAAGGCTTCGATCACGTTGACGCGGAAATTTTCGCGCTTGCCCAGCGCCAGCACATCCTGGATGACGCGCGCCTGGTTCGCCGGCGACGGCAGCGCGCCCTCGCGCATGCGCCCGGCGCTCGGCCAGCCGACCTCGCCGATGATCACCTCTTTGCCGGGAAAGGCTTCCACCACGCGGTGGCGGATAGAGTCCACATGCGCGGCGGCGTTGCGCGCCGGAATCGGAAAGTCCTCCCAATAGGGCAGGATATGAATGGTGATGAAATCGGCGGCGCCGGCGACCTTGCGGTTTTGCAGCCAGAACTCCCACACATCAGCATAGGTCACCGGCACATCAACGCGCGCCTTCACCGCGCGCATGGTGGTGGCGAGATCCTCGGCCGACATTTCCCCGCGCAACAGCACCTCGTTGCCGACCACCACCGCTCGGATCGTGCCATGATAGCGGTTGGCCAGCGCCACCGCGGTCTCGATCTGCTCGTGGTTCCTATCCGCATGGCTCGACAGCCAGAGGCCCTGCATCACTTTGAGGCCGTGGCGGTCCGCTATTCCGGCGATCTGGTCGAGGCCGAAGTCGACCGAATAGGTCCGCACGCAATCGGTTATTTTTGCCAGCCGCGACAAATCGTCCTCGATCTGCGCCGGCGAAATATGCGTGGCGAGGTCGAGCGGGGTCTGGCCGCCGCGGAACGGGGCGTAGGACAGGCAATAGAGCTTTTCGCCGGCCAGCAAGGGCGACTGCGGCATCGGCACCGGGGCGCCGAGCCAAGCCCAAACGCCGGCGATAACCGCCACCGACAAAGCGAGGCAGGCTAGTCCAAGGCGCATCGGCTTGAATCCGTTCCGGCGTGATTAAAGAACACCCGGAACGGCTTATAGCGCGCATTTGCCGCTGCCAAGGACGCCGCCTCTTAAGCAAACGGCTGGGAGGCGCTGGACAAAGCCGGGCCGTTCGGCCAAGTCTTGAACAGCAAGTCCTGCTGCTGGGAAATTCGTTCCAAGGCGGTTGTTCGGGTTGAGAGTGCGTGTTTTCAAGGCAAGCAACGCCGGGACGGCCGGCCGGAAATGCCGTAATCGCGTCCCAATCCGGTCGCATAGCAGACTGGATAGCGGGCGGGCGGCTTCCATCAGCACCGGCGGGACTATGCCGTTAGTATCCTTGTTGCGCGTATTGCGTGCTGCGTTCTGCGTGGCAGCCTTGAGTTTTGCCGTCACAGCGACGTTTGCCCAGAGCGGCAACCTGCAACCGCCCGAACAGAAAAAACCGGCCGGCGACACCGCCAAGGAAGGCCAGAAAAGCATCGACGAAATCGCCGAGGCGGCGCGCCTGCTCACCGGGCAGGCCGGTAACCCGGAATGCGTCTGGCTCGGCCGCCGGGTGGTCAGCCTGATGTGGCGGGATGACCTCGATACCGCCTTCCGCCACCTCGACCTTTACGACCGGTTCGGCTGCCCGAACTCGCATATCCAGGCCACTTTCCGCTGTCTTGTGCGGCAGGGCCCTATCGACCCCAAGGCCCAGGACAGCCTGAATGGCCGGGTGCATGCCTGCTGGCTCAATCCGGGCCTATCCCCCGTCCCGGCGGCCGCCGCCGCCCAGCCTCCGGCCGCCACCTCGGGCGGAACTATCCCCCGCTGATTGGCGTTGCCCTAACGTCGAAATAAATTGTTCGCGCCATGCGTCTGACAAGGATTTGCCATGAGCGGTGATTACTTGAATGAATACCTGATGCCGAGCTATTCTATTTTAAGTAGATTGAGCTTTAGGCTGAACCCAGGGGACGGGTTCAAGGGTCTGCCATCCAGCCCCACTTGGTTGTGAGTTTATGCGCACCGTCGCTGCCGTGATCGCCCTCGTGGCGTGCGTGCAAGCCGGATTGTGGGCTCTCGCGCAGGATCACCTGAGCGCACCCAACGTCGAAGGCCAACTCGCCAGCGTTTCCTATGCGCCGTTTGGCGTCACCGCCCACCCGGATTCCGAAACGCAAGCGCAGGCCGCGCAAATTCGCGCCGACCTCCAACTATTGGCGCCGCTGACCCGCGCCATCCGCACTTATTCGTCCACCGGCGGCGTCGAACTGGTTCCCGGCATCGCCGCCGAATTCGGCCTGCGGGCCACGATCGGCGCCTGGATCGACAAGCATCAAGAACGCAACGAACGCGAAATCAGCTCGGTGATCGAACTCGCCAAGCGCTACAGCAACGTCAACGGCATCATTGTCGGCAACGAAACCGTCTACCGCGGCGAGCAGAAGGTCAGCGACCTGATCCAGATGATCCAGCGAGTCAAGCGCTCGACCAAACTGCCGGTCACCACCGGCGAAATCTGGCACGTCTGGATCGAGCATCCCGAGTTGGTGTCGCAGGTCGACTATATCGCCGCGCACATCCTGCCCTATTGGGAAGGCTTCTACGACAAGCAAGCCGTCGATCAGGCGATCCTGATCTACGACAAGCTTCGCAAAGCCTATCCCGGCAAGCGCATCGTCATCGCTGAGTTCGGCTGGCCGAGCGCAGGCTATAATCTCAAGGACGCCGAGCCCGGCCGCATCGAGCAGGCGGTCGTGCTGCGCGATTTCGTCGCGCGCGCCGAGGCCTATGGCATCGACTACAACATCGTCGAAGCGATCGACCAGCCGTGGAAGATCTTCGAAGGCGGCGTCGGTCCCTATTGGGGACTGTTCGACGCGTCGCGCGCTCCAAAATTCAATTGGACCGGCACCATCACCGGTCCCGACCACTGGAAGCTTGCCGGCATCGCCTTGCTCGTGAGCGTGCTGCTGTCGCTACCGCTCTTGGCGATGAGTGCGGTAACGCTGTGGCAGTCGATCATACTGGCCGCCGCCGCCAATGTGGTGGGTGCCTGGTTCGCCGCCGTGTTTGCCTATTGGAACGGACATTATTTCGTGCCCGGCGCCGCCTTCGCGCTGGGCTTAGGCGTCCTCTTGCTGATCCCGCTGATCATCATCGCGCTGGCGCGCATCGATGAACTCGCCACGGTCGCTTTTGGCCGCAAGCCGTTGCGGCTGATCGACTCCCCGCCGCTAGCGCCCGAGGAAAGTGCGCCGAAAATTTCAATTCATATTCCCGCGCACAACGAACCGCCGGACATGCTCAAGCAGACGCTCGACGCGGTCGGCCACCTCGACTATCCGAATTTCGAATGCGTGGTGGTGATCAACAACACACCCGATCCAGCGCTCTGGTTGCCGATCGAGGAGCACTGCCGCTCGCTTGGCGAGCGCTTCAAGTTCGTCAATGCCGACAATCTGCAAGGCTTCAAGGCCGGCGCCTTGCGGCTCGCCATGGTGCACACCGCGGCCGACGCTGAGGTGATCGCCGTCATCGACGCCGACTATGTCGTGCAGCCGGACTGGCTCAAGGACCTGGTGCCGTTGTTCCGCGATCCCGATGTTGCGCTGGTGCAGGCGCCGCAGGATCACCGCGACGGTGAGCGCAGCCTCATGCACCACGCCATGAACGGCGAATATGCCGGCTTCTTCGACATCGGCATGGTGCAGCGGAACGAGGTCAACGCCATCATCGTGCACGGCACCATGTGCCTGATCCGGCGCGCCGCACTGGAAGCCGCTGGCGGCTGGTCGAGCGACACCATCTGCGAAGACACCGATCTCGGCCTCACGCTGCTCGAAAACGGTTGGCGCGCGCACTACACCAATAAGCGCTACGGCCACGGCCTGCTGCCCGACAGCTTCGAGGCTTACAAGAAGCAGCGCCACCGCTGGGCCTATGGCGGATTTCAGATTCTGAAGAAGCACTGGCGCCGTTTCCTGCCCGGCGCCAGCCGCCTCACCGGCGATCAGAAGCGCGAATTCGTGCTCGGCTGGCTCAATTGGCTGGGCGCCGAAAGTCTCGGCGTTGCGGTCGCCATGCTCAATATCATCTGGGTGCCGATCGTCGCCTTCCTCGACATCGCGGTGCCCGACCGCATTCTCACCATTCCGATCATCGCCAGCTTCACCATCTCGCTGGCGCATTTCGTGACGCTGTATCGGCTGCGCGTGCGCGGCAGCACGGGCCAGCTTACCGGCTCGGTGTTCGCGGCCATGTCGGTGCAATGGACGGTGGCGCGCGCGGTCGGCTTCGGCCTGATCAAGGATCATCTGCCGTTCGTGCGCACCTCCAAGGGCGGCCTGCGGCGCTCAACGGATTTCCACGCGTTCTGGGAGGCGGTGCTGGCGGGCCTGCTGATTCTCGGCGCGGTCGTGCTGGTCGCGACCAACATCAAGGACGTGCGCGAGATTAATATCTTCGCCGCCGTCTTGATGGTGCAGAGCCTGCCGTTCATCGCGGCGGTTGGGCTGGCTGTATTCGAGCGCACGCGGCTCAACGAATTCGTTTACTGGCGGACCCTCGACGCACGGTTTGCTGATCTGCTTGGCCGGCGCGCGCCGATCACTGCCAGTGCGGTGACCACATTACCGGCACAGGTGGCGCAGGTGGTGCAGGTGGTGCAGGTCCAAAAACAGGCCGAGTTGGCCCAGTAATCGCGATAGCAGATTTAAGCCGGCAACGCCGTCTCTACCAGCTTCACCCAATACGAGGTCCCGAGCGGGATCACGTCGTCGTTGAAATTATAGACCGGGTGGTGCAGCCCCGCGCTGTCGCCATTGCCGACGAAGATAAAGGCGCCCGGCCGCGCATTGAGCATAAAGGAGAAATCCTCCGCTCCCATCACCGGTGCGAGCGCGGTGTTCACCTTATCCTTGCCGGCGATACCGGCGGCAACCGAAGCCGCGAACTCGGTTTGCGCGGCGTGGTTCTTGAGCACCGGATAGCCGCGCCGGTAGCTGAACTTCGCCTTGGCGCCGTAGAGCTTGGCGGTGCCTTCGACTACCTCGCGTAAGCGCTTCTCCAGCAAATCCTGAACCGCGGGCGTGAGACTGCGCGCGGTGCCGCGCAGCTTGGCGGTCTGCGGAATCACATTATCGGTATTGCCGGCCTGGAACAGGCAGATCGACACCACGGCCGCTTCCAGCGGATCGACATTGCGCGACACCACCGACTGGATATTATTGATGATCTGCGCACCGACCAAAACGGTATCGACGGAAAATTGCGGGCGCGCGGCGTGCCCGCCGACACCTTCGATGTCGATCGACAGATGATCGGCCGCCGCCATGATCGGCCCCGCGCGCAGGCCGAACTGGCCGAGCGGCATGCCGGGATAATTGTGCATGCCGTAAACTTCGTTGATCCCGAAGCGTTCCATCATCCCGTCGTCGACCATGGCCTTACCGCCGGCGCCGCCCTCCTCGGCCGGCTGGAAAATCATCACCGCGGTGCCGGCGAAATTGCGCGTCTCGGTCAGATAGCGCGCTGCGCCGAGCAACATGGCGGTGTGGCCGTCATGGCCGCAGGCGTGCATCTTGCCAGGTACCGTCGACTTGTATGGCAGGTCGGTCGCCTCCTCGATCGGCAGCGCGTCCATATCAGCGCGCAGCCCAATCACCTTGTCGGACTTGCCCTTGCGGCCGTGGATGACCCCGACTACGCCGGTGCGACCCAAGCCCGGCACCACCTCGTCGCAGCCGAAGGCCTTGAGCTTTTCGGCCACGCTCGCGGCCGTGCGCTGCACATCGTAGAGCAGCTCCGGATGAGCATGCAGATCGTGCCGCCAGGCGGTGATCTCAGCCTGCAGGTCGGCGATGCGGTTGACGATCGGCATAATCGAGCTCCTTCGCTGCCAGCAGTGTAGCAAACTGCCGGGGCTTGCCGCGAGTTCAAGAAACGAGCGAAATCCGCCTATTGACCGGGCACTGCGGCACCCCTAAACCGACCCGCGAGAGCGCGTAGCTCAGGTGGTAGAGCAACTGACTTTTAATCAGTAGGTCATGGGTTCGAGTCCCATCGCGCTCACCA
>DATISB010000011.1:0-82886 GCA_035469145.1 Pseudolabrys sp. | reverse complement strand
ATCACGACATCGGCAATCTTCCCAGTTTTGTCGAGCATGAGCTCTTTGATGTCGCCGATCTTTTGATTCTGATCGTTGTACACATTCATGTGGATAAGCTTGGACGCCTGCCACTCGCCCTTGGCCGACGCATTCTGCGTGGAATTCGAGCTTTGGGCGAAAGCCGCCGTGGCTGCGAGGGCGGATATTGCCGCCACAGCTATCAACTTGAGATGCATATTTCACTCCTTGGTTATTACCCCTGTGTTAGCTTAACTCGCGCGCGCCAAGAGAGTTTCAAAAGCTGAGGCGTCCTATCGTGCGACATCGCAACAAGAAAACCCCGGACCATGGGGCCGGGGCTTCCTCGGTGTCACGCTATCTAAATTGGCGAGCTTACCAACAGCGGCGGATCTTGCGTACTTCGCCGTGGCGACGGATGATGGTGACCCGACAGTGATCGCTATGCCGCCGCACGACGACCGCGTCGTCATCGTCGTACGCGTAGTGCGAACGCCAACCATTTTGATAGTAGCCGTTGCCGACGCCCACACCCACCGGACCGGCGCCGATGTAGACACCCTCCGCATTGGCTGGCAGCGATAAAGCAATACCTGCGGCCGCCAAGAGTCCTACTGCAAGTTTCCGCATCTGGAGCCTCCTTGTTTGTTTCTCACGTCTGGTAACGTGAGAGCAAAGTTATTGTTCCGGCGAACGCTCACACGTCCATGCCGTACATGACATGGATAGTCGCGTAACGGCTAAGCGCCCAGTCCAAGTGATTGAACGCGGCGGCGATATCTGCTCATGCCCGCCCATGCAGCCTTTAACGAACTCGGCCGTCCGGACGAGGGAACGCAATCCCCCGCCGGGGCTTAGAGTATGGCCCTAGGAGGTGCACCATGCCCAACAGGATTATTGTTCTAACTGTAGCGTTGATGCTGTCTGCTTCGACTTCTGCTTTTTCTCAGTCGAATTCAATAGACCAATCAACGAGTGCAAATCCCAGCGGGAGCGTTATGCAGCCGCAAGGTATGACCGGGCCTGTTAATACCAAGTCAACTGGCGGCGCACCTGCCTCTAGCCCGCAAGGAGAAACACCGCCGGGCATGCAGGCCGCTCCAAAAGGCTCAGACAAAACAGTGCGGACTGACGCATCAGGAATTCCAGAAGGCACCCCAAAGGAGTGAAGCTCGGTACCGGTGCTGAGAACTTAAGTTTTCGCCGACACATTTCGTACCGCAACAAGCACCGTACTCAAGCGGCTTGGAACTTTACGTGAGGCGTTGCGTTCTCTTGAAAGCTGGGACACGGCAACCGCGACGGTACCCGCCATGTTGCACGCTTATCCACAAACGGTCTTGAGAACTGCTGCTATCGGGCTTGAGCTAACGCCTCAAACTGACGCCACCCCGCCGCCGCGAATTCTGATTATCGAAGACGAGCTTCTGATCGCATTAATGATCGAAGAAATGTGCCGGGAGGCAGGTTACCGGGTTTCCGGAGTTGCGCACACGGTCAAGATGGCTTGGGACGAACTCGCCAAGCGAAATTTCGATGCAGTCCTTCTCGACATAAGTGTGGGCGGTAAACGGAACCCAGAAAGTGCCGACCGTCTGGTGGCGAAGGGCATCCCGTTCGCCTTCGTGACCGGCTACGATTACCTTGTTGAACCACGCCACGAGAAAATACCTGTATTGCAAAAGCCGTTCTCGCCGGTTCAGCTTCGCGCTCTCTTGCAGACACTCGTTGGGCCTGGATCCTCGAGTGGCGACGTAGCTCAGACAGCCTGAGCTCTCTCTTCATTTTTAACCGCGCGTACGCGATCGTATCATGAAGGTATCATAGCTGTATTCGGCCACCTGCCACCAAAGATATTCGTCGTTGCGGAACGCAACCATGTTGTCCCAAACCTTCTTAAAGTCGGCATTCACCGCCGATGTCTCAGCATTAAGCTCATTTGATGCTTTTAGGCAGGCTTCCATAACGGCTTGCGAGAACGGACTCGCTCCGAGAGGAATTCGTGTCGCTGGTAGACCGCCGCAACTCCTGAGATCGTGCCGGACTGGTGATTGAGGATCTTGTCGGCCACATGCGGAGCAATGCCGAGGCGTGCCATCCCCGAGACGCAAGTCCGGCGCAGATCATGGAGCCGCCACCCTGTCACTCCAGACAACCGATCAAGTTCGCGTTTCGCTCTACTGAACTCCTGGAACGGCTTTCCAAGGACGGAGAACACAGACGGTCCCCGTTTATTCATGCGTTTCAGCACAGTCAGTGACTGATTGGAGAGGTGCACCACGTGTGCCTTGGCATTCTTGGTGCGTGATTTTGGAATCGTCCAAACTTGCTGCATGAGATCCAATTCCTCCCATCGCATTTGGGCGACCTCCTCGCGCCGTTGCCCCGTGAGCGCCAAAAGCTCCACGATGCCGCCATAGGGTTCGCTTATCTCTCTCGCGGCGAGGATGACGTGCCCGAGCTCCTTGTCCTCCAAGACACGGTCTCGCGCGATTTCCTTCGTGGGCAGGGGAACGCCTTCGGCTGGAGATTTATCAAGCACAGCTCGACCGACGCACCAGTTTAGGAATGTCTTGATCGATTTTAAGGTCTTATTGGCCGCGGCTGGAGCGCCACGTTGTTCGATGTTAGAAATGGCATCGATCACATCTCGCTTGCTGATCTGATGAATGCTTCGGCCGCCCCAGGGCTTTCCAATCTCCCGACGTAGCAGCCTCGAGATCTCGTCCGCGGAGCGGTTCTGTGACAGACGTTGAGTGATAAACGACTCGAGCAGATCCTCGACCCGATCGGCTACTACCCGGCGCTTGGCCTCGCGCTTTTCAGCTGCGGGGTCGCGCCCTTCCAGCTTTGCTGCGAGCACCTTTTGCGCAGCGATGCGCGCCTGATGTAGCGTTAAGCGTCCGTACGGTCCGATGGTATATTTGCGCAGTTTCGATCCGGCTCCGCCGGTACGATACAACACGATGAACACCTTGCGATTTTTCGGCGTAACCTTCACACCGAAGCCGGGAATAGCATTATCCTAGTAAACGACGTCTGATGTTGGCGTCGACAGCGCGTCGATAGCACTCTTGGTCAGTCTGATACGAGGCATGGAAGTAGCTTCCCTTTTGGGCTGCGCTACCTGCCCGTCACATAGGTAGCATCATGAATGAAATAACGGGAATGAAGGTGGTGCTCGGTCCACTTCGCTGCAAGAGAAATCAACGGGTTATGAACCGCGAGCAATCAACTTCCATCTCGGGGAACCATCACCCCGAGAACACAAGGGGAGAGGGAAGTGAACGCACTGCTCATTCTCTGATAATACATCAGCTCGCCGCCGGCGCGCCTTGCGACCACTGGCCGGTTTCAATCTTGGCGGCGGCAATCACCGCCTGGGTGCGGCTTTCAACGCCGAGCTTTTGCAGAATAGCGGAGACGTGCGCCTTTACCGTCGCCTCCGACACGCCGAGTTGATAGGCGATTTGCTTGTTGAGCAGTCCCTCCGACAGCATCATCAGTACGCGCACCTGCTGCGGCGTCAATGTCGCCATCCGCGCCATCAAGGCGGCGGTCTCGGCGTCCGAACCGGCAGAAAGATCAACGTCCGGCGGTGTCCACACGCCACCGCTGAGGATGCGCGAGATCGCGCCGCGCATGGCCTCCACGCCGAGCGTCTTGGGGATAAATCCGGAGGCGCCGAACTCCATGCAGTGGCGGATCACCGCCGGGTCATCGTTGGCCGATACCACGATGACCGGGACGCCGGGATATTGCGCGCGCAAATACATCAGCCCGGAAAAACCGCGCACGCCCGGCATGGTCAGGTCGAGCAGGACGAGGTCGACCTCGCTGCCGCGCTCGAGCAGTTCAGTTACTTCGTTGAAGGTGCCGGCTTCCGCAATGTCGACCTGTTCCAGCAGACCGGAAATCGCCTCGCGCAAGGCACCACGGAACAGCGGATGATCGTCGGCAATCACCAACCGATATTGCTCTAGCTGCTCCACTTATCGAACTTTCTTTGGCGTCTGCGACGGCGATCGGCCGTGTACACCTCTGCGTCGGAAAGGCTCATAGGTCAATGTTCCTCCCCGCTCGTTTCGTACGCAAGTGCTTCGCCGCGCGCCACAAATTGCCGCTGCGCCATAGTTTGTTGCGTTGCAAAATAGTTGATAATAATCAAAACCTTATAAGATTTTTTGGGCCGAAAGTCGTATAGGGCGCCAGCTCCCGCCCGGTTAAGCTTTCCCCACCGCCTACAAGCGGATACGCGCCTGCCAGACGGGATTCTGAGGGCCGACGCAAGGCCGCCAATAGTTGGGGCACGGCAAGGTTTTGAAAAATCGCCACAAACGGGGGGCTCAAGATGAGTGCAATAGTAGAAACTGCCCGAGTTCCGAAGAACTTCCGAACCGTGATAACTGCCGCGGCCGGAGGAAACGTCATCGAATGGTATGACTTCTATATATTCGGAAGCTTGGCCACAATCTTGTCGGTCAAATTCTTCGATAAGAGCCACGCCATTGCCGCTCTTCTCAGCACGATTGCGCTGTTCACCGCCGGGTTTCTGGTCCGGCCGTTGGGTGCATTCGTGTTCGGCTGGATGGGAGACCGCGTCGGCCGCAAATACACGTTCATATTGACGCTCGTCGGCATGGCTCTGGGCACGGGAGCGATCGGGTTGATCCCCACCTTCGAACAGATCGGTTTGAGCGCCGCGATCATTCTTTTCTGTTTACGAATGATCCAGGGCCTTTGCCTAGGCGGCTCATACGGCGGCGCCATCACCTACGTCGCCGAGCACGTGCCGGAAGACCGCCGCGGTTACTATACAGGCTGGTTGCAGACCTCGCCGACCCTTGGAATTGTGCTGTCGCTTATCATCATCATCGCGACCCGCACCTACTTTGGCGAAGCCGCATTCAACTCGTGGGCGTGGCGCATCCCATTCTTGTGCTCCTTCCTGCTGGTGTTCGTTACCCTCTACATGCGGGCCAACTTCGAGGAGTCGCCGGTCTACGAGGAAATCAAGGCCAAGGGTAAGACGAGCAAGAATCCTTGGCGCGAGGCCTTCCTCAACCCCGCCAATTTCAAGTACGTGGTGATCGCCACCATCGTGGTATTGGGCGAGGGCGTAGTCTGGTACAGCAGCCAGTTCTGGGCGCTGTTCTATCTGCAGACGGTTTCCAAGGTGGACACGCTCACTAGCTCCTTCATCGTGGGAATCGGGTTGGTCATCGGCACCCCGACACTCATCCTCTTCGGCTGGCTGTCTGACATTATCGGCCGCAAGCCGGTGATCTTGGGCGGATTCTTTCTTGCGGCGGTTACCTACTATCCGCTGTATACGTGGCTCGGATTGGTCACACAGCCGGGCCATATCAACATGCCGATTGCGATCCTCATCGTCGCCATTCTGGTCGCCTATGTCGGGATGGTCTACGGGCCGATCGGCGCGTTCCTTGCTGAATTTTTCCCCGGCAGGATCCGCTACACGGCGGTATCCATGCCGTATATGATTGGGAACGGCTGGGGCGGCGGCTTGGTGCCATTCATCACCACGGCGGCGTACACGGCGACGGGCAGTCTCGCCTATGCGCTGATCTACCCGATCGCTGTTCCGGCGGTGTGCTTGGTGCTCAGCCTGTTCTTGATGCCGGAGACGCGCAAGATGAGAATTTGGGGGCCGGACGCGGCATAAGCGTAATCGGCAACCTGGCAATATAAGCCGCGTGCGGGGCCCGTGCAGCCCCGCACGTATTTTCAGCGGCTGCCGACGAATTGCAGCACGATCTCGCGGCTGTATGGCTGACTCCGGTGCTCGACCAGATAGATGCCCTGCCAGGTGCCGAGCGCGAGCTTGGCCGCTATCACCGGCACGTGCAGCGACACGCCGGTGAGCATGGCCTTCACATGCGCCGGCATGTCGTCCGGCCCCTCGACATCGTGAATCCAGGGCGCGTCTTCCGGGGCAAGACGGTCGAGCGCGGAAATGAGGTCGGTCTGCACGTCGGGATCGGCATTCTCCTGGATGGTGAGCGACGCCGAGGTGTGGCGCAGGAAGATCAACAGCGTCCCCTCGCCCGCGCCAATCTGCGCGATGAAGCTTGCGGCATGACCGGTGATGTCGGTGAAGCCGGCGCCCGGTGTGTCCAGGCGCAGCGTCGCGGTCGCGATCAGTTGCGGCGTAACCTCGATGATGGCCGATAGTATTGCTTGACGCATGATTTTTTCCGAAAACTGGTCCCCACTTTTCGGGATCATGCGCCGGCAGGCACTACCCCTTGCGCATCATGTCCTTCTGGAAATTGATGATCATCTCGACCAACCGACGCCAGACGTTTTCGAATGCGGCGCGGGCACGTTCGAGGTCGTCGCGCAGTTTAGTCGCGTCCTCGCTTTTGTCAGTCGTCGGCGGCGTCAGGTCTGCCGGCGGCCGCGGCGGTGGCGGCAGCTCGCGCAGCGCCGCGATCTCCGACTTCAGGCTCGCGACCTCGCCCTGAAGGCGCGCGATCTCCTTCTCCAGCGCGGCGCGGTCTTCCGGTACCGCCTGGCACGCCCAACCGACGGCATGCGGACTGCAGAACGCGATCTGCCCGGTCTGATTGTCGAGGCGTAAGAAGCCATCGTCGACACGATTGAAGGAATACCGGCTCGGCACGTTCGGCGGCGCGCCGTCCTGCGCCGGCGCGGGCGATGCCGCGCACGCCAGCACGGCGGCGATAGCGAGCGAGAATTTCCGCATGGCGGTATCCTCCCATTCCGGCGGCGGGACGTACAACCCTACCACCCGCACGCGGTCGCCAGAACGCGCGGCGCTTGCTGTCGATAATCATATCGCAGTGCACGCGGAGCTGCGCAATGCGGCGGAAAATTTTTCTTTTAGTTCCTGATATCAAATACTTACGATGATATGCCGGTTTCTTGACTCGATCATACCCGATCAGTATGGTCCGCGCGGCTTTTAGGGCGGCGGAATTCAAGTGCGAGGCCTTTAAATCCAAGCGAGTCGAAAGCATGGCTGACGGCACGCGCGGCAAAGGTGATCGTAAGGAACCGCCGGACAACGAGGCTGCTCTCTCCGCGAGGCTCCAGCGTCTCGGCGAACGGCTCGAAAACGCGAGCCGGCCATCCGAAAACGACTTCAGTCCTCGTTCGACCGCCGATGCTTCGGCGTTCGCCCGCGGTTTCCGGCTTTCGACCGAGCTGGTGGCGGGCGTGGTCGTGGGTGCATTGATCGGCTGGCTGCTCGACCGCTGGCTGGGAATTACGCCGTGGGGGCTGATTGTGTTTTTGCTGCTCGGCTTCGCCGCCGGAGTCCTTAACGTGATGCGCGCGGCAGGTGTCGTTCGCCCACCGGAAATCTGACCGACCAGAGATCAATGGCCACTGATCCCATCCATCAATTCCTGATTATCGATCTCTTCCCGGTCGCCAAGATCGGGCACACCGAGATCGCCTTTACCAATTCCGCGGCCTTCATGCTGACGGCGGTCATCATCATTACCGCCTTTCTGGTCATCGGCACCGCCAGACGCGGCCTGGTGCCCTCGCGCCTGCAATCGGCCGCGGAGCTGTCCTACGAATTCGTCGCCACCACGGTGCACAGCACAGCCGGCTCGGAAGGCATGAAGTTCTTCCCCTTCGTGTTCACGCTGTTCATGTTCATTCTGACCGTGAACATGATCGGGCTCATCCCCTTTACCTTCACGGTCACCAGTCACATCATCGTCACCGCCGCCTTGGCAATCACGGTGTTCCTGACCGTGCTGATCTACGGACTGTGGCGGCACGGGTTGCACTTCTTCAATTTGTTCGTTCCGAAGGGCGTGCCGATCTACATCTTGCCGCTGATCGTGTTCATCGAGATCCTGTCGTTCATTTCGCGGCCGATCTCGCACAGCGTGCGTCTGTTCGCCAACATGCTGGCCGGCCACATCACGCTGCAGGTGTTTGCCGGCTTCATCATCCTGATGGGCGGCGCCATGGGCGCGCTCGGCTGGGCCGGCAGCGTATTGCCGTTTGCCATGATCGTCATTCTTATGGCGCTCGAGACGCTGGTGGCGTTCCTACAGGCTTACGTATTCGCCATCCTCACCTGCATCTATCTCAACGATGCGATACACCCGGGCCACTGAGGGTCCGGCCGGAAAAGTAGAACCAGAAGGAGTAGGGTATATGGATCCAGTGGCAGCGAAATACATCGGTGCGGGCATCGCCTGCATCGGCATGGGCGGCGCCGGTGTCGGCGTCGGCATCATCTTCGGCAACTACCTAGCCGCCGCTCTGCGCAATCCGTCCGCGGCGCAGGGACAGTTCGGCAACCTAATCTTCGGCTTCGCCATCACCGAGGCGCTCGGCATCTTCTCGCTGCTGATCGCGCTGCTGCTGCTGTTCGCGCTCTAAGCGAAACATGCGGCACTGGAGCTGACGATGGCCGAGCCGGCACATACGGCAAGTACTGAGCATTCGACTGAGGGCGGGCACGGCGGCTTTCCGCCGTTCCAGTCGCAGACCTTCGCCTCGCAACTGGTATGGCTCGCGATCTCTTTCGTCCTGCTCTATGTGCTTATGGCGAAACTGGCGCTGCCGCGCGTCGGTGCCATTATCGAGAGCCGCCAGAAGCGCATCGCCGACGACATCGCCGAGGCTGGAAAGCTCAAGCTGCAGTCCGACGAGGCGGTGATGGCCTATGAAAAGGCACTGGCCGACGCCCGCGCCCGCGCGCAGGCCATCGCCAACGAAACGCGCGACAAGCAGGCGGCCGCGGCGGATGCTACCCGCAAGACGCTCGAGGGCGAACTCAACGTAAAGCTGGCGGGGGCCGAGAAATCCATCGCTGTCACCAAGCAAGCGGCCATGGCCAATGTGCGCGCCATCGCCGAGGACGCCGCCCGCGCCATTATCGAGCGTCTAATCGGCAGCGCGCCGAGCGACAAGGTGGTCGCCGCGGCGGTCGCCGACGTGCTCAAGAACTAAGGACGCGGGGCATGCTATTCGATCCGGAAACCTGGGTAGCGCTGGCCTTCTTTGTGTTTGTGGGCGGGCTTGGTTATATCGGCGTGCACCGCATGATCGCCAAATCGCTCGACGAGCGGGCCGACCGCATCAAGGCGGAGCTCGACGAGGCGCGCAAGCTAAAGGACGAGGCCGCGCAACTGCTGGCCGACTATCAACGGAAACGCGGCGAGGCCGAGAGCGAGGCGCAGGAGATCATCGCCGGCGCCAAGGCCGAGGCCGAGCGGCTCGCCCTCGAAGCCAAGATCAAGATCGAGGAATTCGTTGCGCGGCGCACCAAAATGGCCGAGCTCAAGATCGCCCAGGCCGAAGCGCAGGCCGCCGCCGAAGTGCGCAGCGCCGCCGCCGAAGCCGCCGTCGCCGCCGCCGCCAAGGTGCTCGCCCAAGAAACCAAGGGCAAGCTCGCCGGCGAGTTGATCGCCAAGGGCATCGACGACGTCCGCAAAAAGCTGAGCTAGCAGGCGGCCGTTTCGTGCCCCGGACGCGGCGCAGCACGGAGCGCAGCGGAGTGATGCGCCGCAGATCCGGGGCCGTTCCAAATTCCGAATTCGCTAAGGTCCCGGTTCTGCAGCGCACCGCCATAGCGCGTCGAAGACGCGCGTAAACGCGCTTATAGCGCTGCGCCCGAGACACGAACGATTTAGCTCTGCTTCGGCTTTGCTGCTGGCTTCTTGGCAACCGGCTTGCGCTTTGCCGGCGGCGGCTTCTTTTCCGGCTGGACGCTGACCGGATCGAAACCGACATAGACGACGTAAGCGTCGATCAACCCTAGCGGCTGCGGCAGCGGGAACGCGATATCGGATTCGACATGGGTGAAGGTGACCCGATCGATCGAAGCGTTCACGGTCACTGTTTCATGGCCGAATTTCGACGCCACCGCCTTGGGATTTACTCCTTCTTGCACCACCGCGATGCGCAGCGGTACGTCGATCGTGCCGGGGCCGCCGGCCGGGCCGGTGATGACGCGGCCCTCGATGCCGACCTTCATGGTCATGATGCCGGCATTCACGTGACATTCGCGCGCGGTGCGGATGATGGAGCCCTGATAGCGCACATCGAGCGCGGCCGGCTCACCCTCTCCGGGCTTGCTGCCGATCATGAGGGTCGCGGCGCCGGTGCGCACTTGGACTTCCGGGCAGTCGATATCATCGGCTGTAATATTGGCCGTGCCGCCGGCGGCGGCCGCATCGTTGGTTGCCTTCGGCGACGAGCTAAAATAATCTAAAGGCGAAGACTTGAGCAGATCGGTGCTGCCGCAGCCGCCCAGTGCGAGCGCCAAAGCCATGAGCGCGAGCGTGCCCGCGCCGCTTCGCACGGTTTGTTCGGTTCGTCCCCTACCCATTGTCCGGCTCACGTTTCTTGGGGCGCCACCGCCCTTGCACGCCTTTATAGCAAGTCAAGCGTGGCAACCCAAAGGCGGCGAGGCTCGATCGACGTCGTCCTGGAGCCGCGCATAGAGCAGATGATCCTGCCATACCCCATTGATGCACAGATAGCTGCGCGCATAGCCCTCGCGCTGGAAGCCGGTCTTCTCCAGCAGGCGGACCGAGGCGATATTGCCCGGAATGCAGGCCGCCTCCAGGCGATGCAGCCGCAGCGTCCCGAAACAGAACGGAACCAAAGCGCGCATGGCCGCAGTCATGTAGCCTTTGCGGGCGAACGGCGCGCCGGTCCAGTAGCCGACGCTGCCGGCCTGCGCGACACCGCGTCGGATATTGGCGAGCGTCAGTCCGCCGACCAACGCATTGTCGTCGCTGCGGAAGATCAGGAAGGCATAGGCGAGATCGTTGCGCAGGTCTTCGGCATAGCGCTTGAGCCGACGGCGGAACGCGCCGCGCGTGAGATCGTCGTCAGGCCAAGTCGGTTCCCAGGGAACGAGGAAGGCGCGACTCGATTCGCGCAAGGCCGCCCACTCGGCATAGTCGCCGCCTTGCGGCACGCGCAGCGTTACCCCGGCGCCGGCGATGACCGGTAGGGTTTCACTGCTGGTGACGGTGCGGAAAAACGCCATGGGCCAATTCGACCGTATGCTCCCCGGTCAAGCGGCCCGGCGCACGAGACCTTCAGCGATCGCGGCCGTGCTTTCAAGTCCGTTGCCGGGTCCGAGCGCGGCGATCGCCGGCCTGCCGCGGCCGATCAGCGCACAGCCGGCGGCGCGCGCGCTGGCCACCGTCACCGCATCGACCTTGGCGATGATCTCGTCGAGGGGGATCGGCCGGCCATAGGCGAGCATCTGGCGTGCGATCTGGCCGAGGCGCGCCTCCGAACTTTCGAGCGCCATCAGCAGGCCGGCCTTCATTTGAGCCTTGGCGCGGGCGACCTCGGTTTCGTTGAGCGTCTCGGTGGCGAGTACGATCTGGTCGATGGCCACGCGCATCAGCTCGGGCGCGTCCGCCTCGTCGGTGCCAGCATAGAGGGCGAACAGGCCGGTGTCGACATAGGGCATGTGGAAGGCGTGAATCGCGTAGCAAAGTCCGCGGTTCTCGCGCACCTCTTGGAACAGCCGCGACGACATACCGCCGCCAAGCACACTGGTGAACACCTGCAGGCTGTAGAGTTGCTCGTCGAGCACCGGCACACCTTGCAGCGCCAGCGCGATATGCACCTGCTCAAGATCGCGGGACTCGACCTTGGTGCCGCCAACGAAATGCGCCGGTTCCGGCGCCGGCGCGGCTGGTCCGATGAAGCCCGCAAAGTGTTTCTCGGCCTCGGCGACGATTCGCTCGTGCTCGATGGCGCCGGCGGCGACCACCAGCATGCTGGGTGCGCGATAGTTGCGCGACAGGTAAGCGCGGATGCGCGTCGAATTGAACGAGCGCACGGTTTCCGGAGTGCCGAGAATGGTGCGGCCGACCGGCTGCTTGGGAAACGCGGTTTCTTGCAGGCGATCGAATACCACGCCATCGGGATCGTCTTCGCTGGCGCCGATCTCCTGCACGATGACATTCTGCTCGCGCCGCAATTCCTCCGGATCGAAGGCTGGCTCGCTCAGGATGTCCGACAGTACATCGAGCGCGAGCGGCACGTCGGCCTTCAGGACGCGTGCGTAATAAGCGGTTGATTCCGCACTGGTCGCGGCATTGAGCTCGCCGCCAACCGCCTCGATCTCCTCGGCGATCTGGCGCGCGTTGCGTCGCTTGGTGCCCTTGAACGCCATATGTTCAAGGAGATGAGAAATGCCATGTTCATCGGTCGCCTCGTTGCGGCCGCCGGCACCGACCCAGACCCCGAGCGAGGCGGATTCCAGATGCGGCATGCGGTCGGTCACCACCGACAGGCCGGAGGCAAGACGGGTGACTTCGACGCTCATGCCGCTGCTCCTTCACGCGCCGCGCGCGACGCCGACGCCACGTACCGTTCCACTGCCGCCTGATCGGCCGGCAGCACGGTGACACGCTCCGGACGCTGCGGCAGATCGGCCAGCCAATCCGGCAGGGCGGGTGTGATCCCGCAGGCCGCCGCAACCGCGTCCGGAAACTTGGCGGGATGCGCCGTCGACAGCACCACCATCGGCACCGACGGATCGCGTGTCTCTTTCTCGGCCACCGCCAGGCCGACCGCGGTGTGCGGATCGACGCAGTAACCGGCCTCACGCATCCAGGTGCGGATGGTGGCGGCGCTTTCCTGCTCGTCGGCGCGGTCGGCGGTGAACAGCGCGCGCATCTGTTGGAGTGCGTGCGAGGAGACCGCGAAGCGGCGCGACTGCACAAGCGAGCCCATGAGCGCGGTGACCGCCTTGGCGTCTCGGTCATAGGCGTCGAACAGCAGCCGCTCAAAATTCGACGAGACCTGGATATCCATCGACGGCGAAGTGGTCGCCACCACGTCGCGCAGCTCGTAGGCGCCGGTCGCGAAGGTGCGCGCTAGAATGTCGTTGACATTGGTCGCCACCACCAGGCGGTCTACGGCCAAACCCATGCAGGTCGCGACATAGCCGGCATAGATGTCGCCGAAATTTCCGGTCGGCACGGTGAAGGCAATTTTCCGATGTGGTGCGCCGAGCGCGACCGCCGCGGTGAAATAATAGACCGCCTGCGCCACGATGCGCGCCCAGTTGATGGAATTGACGCCGGACAGCCGCACGCGGTCGCGGAAGTCGTGATGATTGAACATCGCCTTCACCAGCGCCTGGCAGTCGTCGAAGGTGCCTTCGACAGCGAGCGCATGCACGTTGGCATCCGGCACCGTGGTCATCATGCGCCGCTGCACTTCGGAAATACGTCCATGCGGGAACAACACCACCACGTCCACCTGGGCGCGACCGCGGAACGCCTCGACCGCGGCGCCTCCGGTGTCGCCGGAAGTCGCCACCACGATGGTGGTGCGCTCGCCTCGCTCACGCAACACGTGATCCATCAGCCGCGCCACCAGCTGCATGGCGAGATCCTTGAAGGCGAGCGTTGGCCCGTGAAACAGCTCCAAGACGAAAAGACTGGGACCGAGCTGCGCGAGTGGCGCGATCGCCGGGTGGCGGAAAGTGCCGTAGGCCTCGCGCGCCATGCGGGCGAGATCGACGTCGGGGATGCTGGCGCCGACGAATGGCCGGATCACCTCGACCGTGACCTCGGCGTAAGGCCGGCCGGCGAAGCCGGCGATCACTGCGGCATCGAGCGCCGGCCACGACTCCGGCACGTAAAGGCCGCCGTCGCGGGCCAGCCCCGCGAGCATGACCTCGACAAAATCGAGTGTCGGGGCCTCGCCCCTGGTTGAGACATAACGCATTGAGTTAACTAGCTTTTACGATTCCGGTACGGTCCTGATCGCGAGCGCACAGTAGCCCTGCGCCGAGACTATCACAAGAAAACCCCCGCGCGGTTATGGCCCACGTAAGCCCGCGCTTGGAAGCATCAATCGAGTCCGCTTCGCGCCGCGTGGCTTTTTGAATTGATGCAAGTCAATATCGCCAGCCGACATTTAATGAACTGTTCTCCTTGCGACAATTGCCGGCGCGAATATTAGTTTTGTTCGTCTGAAACCGCCGGAATTTCGATTCATGCAAACGAAAAATTGGAGCTGCAATATGAGAAGCTGGGTCTTTCGGATGACTGCCATCGCAGCCGTGATGTTGTTCGCCAACGCGGCGAGCGCACAACAATTCACCATGAAGCTGTCGTCGCCGACGGTGAATGATGCCCCGCATGAATGGATGAAGGCGTTCAAGGCGGGCGTCGAGCAGCGCTCCGGCGGCCGCATCAAGGTGGAAATCTATCCGGCGAGCCAGCTCGGGCAAATCCCCGCAACCGTTGACGGCGTCGCGCTCGGCACCATCGAGTTCGCGCTCCCCGCCGTCGGCTTCCTGATCGGGCTGGAGCCGCGCTTCCAAGTGTTCGATGCCGCCGGCCTGTTCGACGGCGTCGCGCAAAGTCAGAAGGTGCTTGCCGATCCTACCGTCCGTGCACGGCTTGCGAGTTTCGGCGAAGCGAAGGGTGTGGAACTGCTGGTGGTGGGCAACAATGGTCCGTTGATGGTGGCATCGCATAAGGCGATCCGCACGGCCGCGGACTTCAAGGGACAGAAAATTCGCGTCCCCGGCCCGGCGCCGCTGCACATTCAACCGTTCAAGAAGCTCGGTGCTTCGCCGGTATCGATCCCGCTCGGCGAGGTGCTGCCGGCGATGCAGAACAAGACGATCGACGCTTCGATCTCATCGTTCAACGTTCTGACCGGGTTTAAATACTATGACGTGACCAAGACCGCGACTTATCTTCCGGCATCGTTTCTTTTCGTCGGTGGAGTCGTCAACCGGAACTTCATGAAGTCGATCGGGCCGGAATTCGCAACGATCGTGCGGGAAGAAGCGCGCAAGGCGGAAACGGTATTTTCCACCTTCGGCGTCGCCGACATCGATCGTACTCGGGAAATCTGGGTCAAGAACGGCGGCGAAGCGATTACCCTACCGCCCACTGAGGCCGCTTCCTACCTAAAGGACGTGACGTCGGTGATCCCGGCGGTGCTGGAGACCAATCCGCAAATGAAAACGGACTATGACACGATCGTCGCGGCGGCAAAAAATATACGCTAGCCTACAAGGCGACAGGAGCGGCAACTAAATGCCCACGCGCGATTGGCGCTGCCATTGTGAGCGACGCGTCCGGCCATGCCGGGCGGATCGCGCCGGAATGGCGGCGCAATCCTTTTGACATGCCATTTGGCGGTTTTAGTTGAGCCCAAGCAGGATGTGCATCCCGCTGAGCGGGATTGCCGGAATGTAGGTGATCAGTGCGAGCGCGATCAGGTAGATCACCAAAAACGGAATGATGCCGCGATAGATCGAGCGCAATTCGAGCCCGAGCACGGATTGGGCGACGAAGATGTTCATCCCGAACGGCGGATGGAACAGGCCGATCGCCAGGTTCACGGTCACGATGATGCCGAAATGCACGGTGTCGATGCCGAACGCCTTGACCAACGGCACCAGCAGAGGCGTCAACAGGAGGATCGCCGACAACGGATCGAGGAAGCAGCCGATCGCGAGCAGGATGATGTTGATCGTCAGCAGAAACATCCAGGCGGAAATATTGAGTGATTGCAGCCAGGCGACGATCGCCGCGGGAACCTGATTGACGGTCAGCAGCCAGGAGAAAACTCCGGCGCAGGCGACAATGATGAGAATCTGCGCCGAGAATATAACTGTGGCGGAGGCGGCCTCGACGATATCGCGCCAACCAAGCTCGCGAAAAATAAAACGGGTGACGAAAGCGGCATAAACGCAGGCGACCGCCGCTGCCTCGGTCGGCGAGAACACGCCACCATAGATGCCGCCGAGAATGATGAACGGCATGCCGAGCGCCCAGATGCCGCGCACGGTCCCACGCAGGAACTGATCGAGCCTGAACGCATCGCCGGCGCCAATGCCGTTGCGGCGGGCGAACCAGATGACATAGGCCGCGAGCATGAAAGTCAACATCAGCCCCGGCACCACGCCTGCCGCGTAAAGCCGCGGTACCGATTCCTCGGCCGTCGCGCCATAGACGATCATCGGAATGCTAGGCGGGATGATGATGTCAATCGCACCGACTGCGGTGACCAGGCCGGCAGAGAAGTCTTCCGGATAGCCTGCACGCCGCATCGCCGGATACATGATGCGGCCAATGGTGGCGACACAGGCCGCGCTGATGCCGGAGATCGCGCCGAATATCGCCGAAGTACCCACCGTGGTGACGGCGAGGCTACCGCGCACCGAGCCGACGCCGCCCTGGACAAAATCGACCAGACGCTGGGCAACGCTGCCGCGTCCCATCAGTTCGCCGGCATAGACAAAAAACGGAATCGCCAGAAGCGCGAAGGCATTGATCGATCCGAACATGTTCTGATGCAACGCCGCGAACGGCATGTGCATGAAAAACACCAGCGCGACGCTGACCGATGCCAGCAGGACGATGAAGATCGGGAATCCCAACAGCAGAAGAACAACCGGCACCACACCGAGCGCGAACGACATGGCTTAGGCCTCCGTGCCGGATTTGCCGCCGCCCGGCTCGCGCCGGGCCAAGATCTCAACAAGGCGCAGGCAAGCGATGAGTGCCATCAGACCAAAGCCCGCCGCCACCACGCCATGCGGAATCCACATCGGCACCTGCGCCATGTCGCTCACGCGGCCGATGTTGAACATTTGCTTGGCATAATAGATTGAATTCCACAGCACAAAGGCGGCGAGAATGACGATCACTGCGAGTTCGGCAATTTTTATCAGCCGGCGGACCAACGACGGCAGCGCGTTCACGAGCACGTCCATGCGCAGGTGTTGATTGCGCCAGGCGACCACGGCGGCGCCGAGGAAGGTCATGAATACCATGATGAAGATTTGTAACTCGTCGGCGCTGAGCAGGGTGGTGCCGAAGCCGTAGCGGCCAACGACGTTGATGAAGTTGATGGCGACCGCGGCGATGAAGGCATAAGCGAGCGCACGTTCGATCCACCCCGTCAGACGATCGAGAATGCGCGAAACCACGATCGAAACGCCCCAATTTCCCGCGTCAGCCGCGACCGGTGGCCAAGCCCGCCGTCTATAATTCAAACACAGGACGAGTTCATTTGATACATATCAAGCGGTCTCTACCGTCACACACGCCGCCGCATGCGGCCGGCAAGCCAGACCACGTAGACGCCGGCAAGCCCGAGCGCGAGGCCGAACCAGGTAATGGCGTATTGCAGGTGGCTGTTCGGCAGGTTGACCGCGAGCTTGCCCGGCTTGGGCAATCCGCCGGGCGGCACCGGCGCCTCCTGCTCGATATAGAACGGCGCAGCGGTCAACCACTTCTTGGCCGCGGCGATAGCCTTGAAATCGCGCAGGTACCAGACATTGGTCTTCGGGTCGTCGGCAGGTGTAAACATCCCACGCGGCTCGGGCCAGCGCATGACGCCGACGACCTCGACGGTGCCGTGCGGCACGCCCTGCGCGCGGCTCGCCGGATCCTTGCGCTCAGGCGGCACGAAGCCGCGGTCGACCAGCACGATGCTGCCGCCGGCAAGACGCGCGGGCGCGAACACCCAATAACCCGGCCCCTGCACATCGGGGCGGAAGGTGGAGCCGGCGGTGTAGACCAGCGCCTCTTCGCCTGCGAGGAACTCGGCCGGGAATTTGACGCGGGTATATTCATTGCCTTCGGGAACGAGCCGCGGCCAGCTTTCGCGCGACGGCAGATCCTCGGGCGCGCGCGCAAGCTGCACGGTCACTGTGGCGATCAGATTTTCCTTCCAAATCTTGCGGTCGAGTTGCCAGATGCCGAGGCCGACCAGGATGGCGACGCCGACCACGGCGAACGCCGTCGCTTCGATCACTCCACCCCGGCGCCTGTCGCGCGGCACGTTCACTCGTCACCTCGATGCGCGAGGCGGCCTTCCGCGGCCTTGTGATGATATTGCAGCGCGATCATCAGACCCTTGATCGGCCGCAACGGCGCCAGTGTCACGATCAGAACCATCGGCAGCCAGAGCACCGCGTGCAGCCAATACGGCGGCTGATAGACCACCTCGGTGATCAGCGCGGCGAACACGACGATCGCACCGCCGAGCAGAATCACGAACACCGCGGGGGCGTCGCCGGCATCGGCGAAAGCGAAGTCGAGGCCGCAGCGCTCGCAAGCCGGGCGCAGCGTCAGGAAGCCTTGGAACAGCTTGCCCTCGCCGCAGCGCGGACAGCGGCCGCGCAGGCCTCTTGCGATCGGCAGCGGTGCGTCAGTCATCTTTTCGTTCTTTCGTAATGCAAAAGGGCGGCGCAATCACGCCGCCCTCTTGAAACACCGTCAAACGGTGATCACTCGGGATGCGGCACGCCGGCGCCCCACACATATATGCAGGCGAACAGGAACAGCCACACCACGTCGACGAAATGCCAGTACCAGGCGGCGAATTCGAAGCCGAGATGCTGCTTGGAATTGAAGTGGCCGGCCAGCGCGCGGAGCAGGCAGACGATCAGGAAGATCGAGCCGATGATCACATGGGCGCCGTGGAAGCCGGTCGCCATGAAGAAGGTGGCGCCGTAGATGTTGCCTTTGAAGCCGAACGCCGCGTGCGAGTATTCGTAGGCTTGCACGCAGGTGAAGGTGAGACCGAGCAAGATGGTCAGCGCCAAGCCCCATTTCAGCCCCTGCCGGTCATCCTCCAAGAGCGCGTGGTGCGCCCAGGTCACCGTGGTGCCGGAGGTGAGCAGGATTAGCGTGTTGAGCAGCGGCAGATGCCAGGGATTGAAAGTCTCGATGCCCTGTGGCGGCCATACGCCGTGGGTGAAGGCCAACCGACTGACGTCGTGCGCCTCGCCGGGAAACAGCGCGGTGTTGAAATAAGCCCAGAACCAGGCGACGAAAAACATCACCTCGGAGGCGATGAACAGGATCATGCCGTAGCGGTGCGAAATCTGCACCACGCGGGTATGGAAGCCCTCATATTGCGCTTCGCGCACCACGTCGCGCCACCAGCCGATGAAGGTGTAGATCGTGCCGAGCACGCCGAACCCGAACACCAGCGGCGCCGCGGAGAACATATGATGCAGCCAGGCAATCCCGCCGAACGCCATCAGAAAAGCAGAGGTGGCGCCGACCGCCGGCCAGGGGCTCGGATTCACCAGGTGGTAGTCGTGATGATTGGTGTGACCCTGGGCCATCGTCGTCTCCGTTAAAGTCTGTTCGAATTCTTGTCCGGCGTCTCGGCCACCGGCTGCTCCGGTTCGGGCAGCCGATAGAACGTATAGGACAGCGTGATCGAATTGAGCGTGTCCTGGTCGTGGTCCTTGGCGATCGCCGGATCGACGTAGAACACCACCGTCATCTCGCGCGTCTCGCCCGGCTTCAGGCGCTGCTCGGTGAAGCAGAAGCAATTGATCTTGTCGAAATAGGCGCCAACCTGCGGCGGCGTGACGTTGTAGGACGCCTGCGCGGAGATGGTGCGCGCGGCTTTATTGACGACCTTGTAATGGACGGTCGCCACCTCTCCGATGCGCAACTTGATCTGGTTCTGCTCCGGCTCGAATTTCCACGGCAGCCCGGGCGCTACGTTGGAATCGAAGCGGATGGTAATCGTGCGGCCGAGCACATGCTCGGGCGCTTGTTGCGAAACCTGAGTGGTGCCGGCGAAGCCGGTGGTGCGGCAGAACCAGTTGTACAGCGGCACCGCCGCGTAGGCCGCGCCCACCATGGACGCCGCGAAGACGCCGCAGCAGGCGGCGATCATCATGTCGCGCTGTAGCGGCCTCTTTCCGGCGCGCGGCATCAGTTCGTTCGTCATAGCGGGCGGACCAGTATGATCGGGCCCTTCGCCAGGGTCACCAGGTAAAACAGGATCACCAGCGCGGCCAGCGACAAAGCGATGGCGATCGAGCGCGAACGCCGGGCACGTTTTTGCGCCTCGGTGAGCACGATGCCCTCGTCCTTCGGTTGCTCGTTCATCGCGACCCCGACAATCACACCGCCAAACGGGCCATCAGCCCGCCCCATCCCCGCTCGATCAGCAGCACGGCAAACAACAGGAACAGGTACAGGATCGAGAACGCAAAAAGCTGCTTGCTGGCGCGCGCAGTCGGGCGGCGCTCCCGGAAAACCTGCCAGGCCAGCGCCAGCATGATCGCGCCGGAGCCGACTGCGGTCAGCCCGTAGAGCGCGCCGGCATAGCCAAGCGCCCAGGGTGCGATGCCGAGCGGTACCAGGATGAGCGTATGGAGCAGGATGTGGCGCCGCGTGGTGGCGTCGCCGGCCACCACCGGCAGCATCGGAATGCCGGCGCGGGCGTAATCCTCGGTGCGGGTGAGCGCCAGCGCCCAGAAATGCGGCGGCGTCCAGAAGAAGATGATCATGAACAGCAGCACCGGCTCGAGCGACAGCGAGCCGGTCGCCGCCGCCCAGCCGATCATCGGCGGGAAGGCGCCGGCGGCGCCGCCGATCACGATGTTCTGCGGGGTCGATCGTTTGAGCCAGACCGTATAGATCACGACATAGAACAAGATGGTGAAGGCGAGCAGCGCGGAGGCGAGCACGTTCACCAGCAGGCCGAGCACCACCACCGCGAAGCTCGCGAGCGTCAGCCCGAAAGCCAGCGCCTCGCCCGGCTGCACGCGGCCCATCGGTACCGGACGGCGCTGCGTGCGCGTCATGATCGCGTCGATGTCGGCGTCGTACCACATGTTGAGCGCGCCGGCGGCGCCCGCGCCAACCGCAATGCAGAGCAGCGCCGTGAACCCGATCAGCGGATGCAACGAGCCGGGCGCGACCGCCAGGCCGACCAGCGCGGTGAACACCACCAACGACATCACGCGCGGTTTCATCAGCGCGATATAGTCGCCGACACTCGCCAAGCTGGGCTCAGCGAACCTGGCCCCGGCGGTGAGCGGACCGCGGAAGTCTGCGCCTTCGCTGACAAGTGACATGGGTTAAGCCGAATTCCTATTTAATCCGCGGCAGCGTCTCGAACTGATGGAACGGCGGCGGCGAGGACAGCGTCCATTCCAGCGTGGTGGCCCCGAGGCCCCACGGATTGTTGCCGGCTGCACGCTTTTTCATGAAGGCTTCCGCCACACCATAGAAGAACACCAGAGCGCCAAATCCCGCGATGTAAGAACCGTACGACGACACCTGGTTCCAGCCGTGGAAGGCATCCGGATAATCGACGGTGCGGCGCGGCATCCCGGCCAGCCCGAGGAAGTGCTGCGGGAAGAACAGGATGTTGACGCCGATGAAGGTGATCCAGAAGTGCACCTTGCCGATGGTCTCATTGTACATGTAACCGCTCATTTTCGGGAACCAGTAGTACCAAGCCGCGAAAATCCCGAACACGGCGCCGAGCGACATGGTGTAGTGAAAGTGTGCAATGACGTAATAGGTGTCGTGCAGCACGCGATCAACGCCGGCATTGGCCAGCACAACCCCGGTCACGCCGCCGACCGTGAACAGGAAGATGAAGCCGAGCGCCCACAGCATCGGTGTGCGGAACTCGATCGAACCGCCCCACATGGTGGCAATCCAGGAGAATATCTTAATCCCGGTCGGCACCGCGATTACCATGGTGGCCGCGATGAAATAGGCCTGCGCTCCGGTCGACATGCCGACTGTGTACATGTGATGCGCCCACACCACGAAGCCGATGGCGCCAATCGAGACCATCGCGTAGGCCATGCCGAGATAACCGAACACCGGCTTCTTCGAGAACGTCGCGACGATCTGGCTAATGACCCCGAAGCCCGGCAGAATCAGGATGTAGACTTCCGGGTGGCCGAAGAACCAGAACAGATGCTGGAACAGCAGCGGATCGCCGCCGCCTTCCGGCGAGAAAAAGGTGGTGCCGAAATTGCGGTCGGTCAGCAGCATGGTGATGGCGCCGGCCAGCACCGGCAGCGCCAGCAGCAGCAGGAACACGGTGACCAATTGCGCCCACACGAACAGCGGCATCTTGTGCATGGTCATGCCGGGCGCGCGCATGTTGAAAATGGTGGTGATGAAATTGATGGCGCCCAGGATCGACGAGGCGCCCGCGAGATGGACCGACAGGATGACGAAATCCATCGCCGGGCCCGGATGACCGCTGGTCGACAGCGGCGCGTAGATCGTCCAGCCGGTTCCGGCGCCGAGCGCGCCGGGTTCGCCTTCGACGAACATCGAGCAGAGCAGCAGCGCGAACGAGGCCGGCAGCAGCCAGAATGAGATATTGTTCATGCGCGGGAACGCCATGTCGGGCGCCCCGATCATGATCGGCACGAACCAGTTGCCGAAGCCGCCGATCATCGCCGGCATCACCATGAAGAAGATCATGATCAGGCCGTGCGCGGTGGCGAACACGTTGTATTCGTGCGGGGTCGGGAAGATCTGCAGGCCGGGGTTTTGCAATTCGAGCCGGATGGCGATCGACAACAGGCCGCCGATAATGCCGGCGACCAGCGCGAAGGTCAGGTACATGGTGCCGATGTCTTTGTGGTTCGTCGAATAGACGAACCGGCGCCATCCGGTGGGATGGTGATCGTGGGCATCATGGGCGTCGAGCGCAGCCGCATTGCTAGCCATCGTTATTGTCCTTCGACCTTTGTCGTCAGTTCGAACCGCCGGCCGCGGCGACTGCATTCGGTGGGGCGATATTGTCGGTGGCGTATTTCTTCTTCGCCTGCTCAAGCCAAGCGGTATATTCCTTCTCGCTCACGACGTGCACGGCGATCGGCATGAACGCGTGATCGCGGCCGCAAAGCTGCGAGCACTGTCCGTAGTACATGCCTTCGCGTTCCGCCTTGAACCAGGTCTCGTTGAGACGGCCGGGGATGGCGTCGATCTTGATGCCGAACGACGGCACCGAGAACGAGTGAATGACATCGGCGCCGATGACCTGCACGCGCACCACTTTGTTGACCGGCACCACCATTTCGTTGTCGACCGCCAGCAGCCGCGGTTGACCGACTTTACGGTCCTTGTCCTGCAGCATCAGCGAGTCAAATTCGAACTTCGAATCCGGATAGCTGTAGCTCCAGAACCACTGCTTGCCTGTGACTTTCACCGTCACTTCGGCCGGCGGGACCTTCAATTGATAGAACAGCAGGCGGAACGACGGCACCGCGATCGTCACCAGGATCAGCACCGGCACCACGGTCCAGATGATCTCGATGGCGGTGTTGTGCGTGGTGCGCGACGGCACAGGGTTGGCGCGCGCGTTGAATTTCACGACCACGATCAACAGCAGGACCAGCACGAACACGGCAATCGCGACGGTCAGCCAGAGCAGCAAGTCGTGGAACCAGACGATATCGTCCATCACCGGGGTCGCCGACGTTTGCAGCCCGAGTTCCCATGGGGTGGGCTGGCCGAGGCCAGCCCATGCGACGCCGCCGGCAGCGATAACAGTCACGCCTGTGACCACGAATGCAATCAACCGCTTGAGCACCAGCATTGTTCTTTGCGCTCCCTCGACGAGAAATTCGGCCTTAACCCAGGCCCCTTTTTGCCGCCCACCGCAGACAAGATGTCGGCTCGGCCCCGCGGAGCACAGCGTTTTGCCACGGGCGCGGCAGCTTTTGCAGTGCGGCGGGACGGGGGAAAATCCCGGTCTCTCAAACCATAATTCTGACCCTACCGCAATGCGCCTTATCGCCGGTTCCGTGCGACAAACGGCTTGCCCCCAAATGTGTTTGGACGCCGTATTTAAGCCACGGCCAAACGGCTTGGATGAGGGCACCGCGGACGTTGTCGGCTTGCGGTCCCTTGCTTGACAGGACCGGCCGGGCATGAGCCAACGGGAACGAATAAAATGCGTACCGGGCAGCGATTCGCCCGCAGTTAGGCAAGCGGGGTGGCGCGTGCCAAGGGATTGAACGATGGGCATTTCCGGGCATGACAGGCACGCGTTTCGAGACCGGGCAAGGCTGCAGGTTTGGCTCGCGCCACTGGCGCTGGTCGTGGCGCTGGCGAGCGTCCCCATGGAGCGGGCCGCCGCCCAGGGCGCGGTCAAGTCAGTGCACAAGGACTGGCAGATTCGCTGCGATACGCCGCCCGGCGCAAAGAGCGAACAATGCGCCCTGATCCAGAGCGTCACCGCGGAAGACCGCGCTAATGTCGGCCTGACCGTGATCGTGCTCAAAACCGCCGACCTGAAGAGCCGGCTGATGCGGGTGGTGGCGCCGCTCGGCGTGCTGCTGCCGTCCGGCCTGGGGCTCAAAATCGACCAAACCGACGTCGGACGCGCCGGCTTCGTGCGCTGCCTGCCCAACGGCTGCATCGCCGAGGTGGTCATGGACGACGCGCTGATCGCCAAGCTGCACACCGGCAAGACCGCAACCTTCATCATCTTCCAGACACCGGAGGAAGGCATCGGCTTCCCGATGAGTCTCGCCGGCTTCGGCGAGGGCTACGACAAGCTGCCGTAAGACTAGCCACCCTCGCCTCGTCCATCATGCTCCTGGTCAAGACCTATCTCGATAAAAGCCCGATCCACGGAATCGGAGTCTTTGCCGGCGAATCGATCCGCAAGGACACCAAGATTTGGCGCTTCGTCATCGGCTTCGACCGTTATTATTCGCGCAAGAACTTAGCCAAGTTGCCGAAGCCCGCCAGGGAACACATCAAATTGCACGGCTATCAGTGGGGTAAGGAAATCCTATTATCGATGGACAACGATACCTTCATGAACCATTCGGAAAATCCGAACACCTACTTCCACAATGGCTATGTCATCGCCCGCCGCAATATCCGCAAAGGCACGGAGATCACCAACGATTACCGGGCCTTCGAAGCGAAGTTTTGCGCCGCGTTTTTGAAGAAGAAATAACGGCTCGGCAGGGACGCGCTCCCACACCGACGATTGCCCACGCCGTTGGGCAATGTATTACGCATTGTCGTCTTGCTTCTGTCGTGGCTCTTCGGTTATGGCCGGCCTTGTGCCGGCCATCCATGTCTTTACTGTTGCGTAGGCTAGGCGGGTGATGACGCCGGGAGAGTCAACGTGAATATCGGTTTCATCGGTCTTGGAGCGATGGGACAATTGATTGTCCCACGCCTGATGAATGCCGGGCATCGAGTGACCGGCTGGAATCGATCGCGCGTCAAGGCTGAGCCGCTCATCAAAGCCGGAATGGCCTGGGCCGATACGCCATGCGCGGTTGCGAAAAAATCCGAAATCGTCTTCTCCATCGTCACCGACGCCAATGCAGTGAAGACGGTCGCGCTGGGTAAAGACGGCATCATCGCCGGCCTCGCCAAAGGCGGCATCTATATCGACATGAGCACGATCGAGCCAGATGAAAGCCGCAGCGTGGCGGCCGAATTCGCCAAGGCCGGATCGATCATGCTGGACGGCCCGCTCTCGGGCAGCCCGGTCACCGTCGTGCAAGGCAATGCCTCGATCATGGTCGGCGGCGACGAGGCCGCCTACGAGCGCATCAAGCCGGTGCTGCTGGTGATCGGGCCGAAAGTGACGCGCATCGGCGGCAACGGGCTCGCCTGCCAGATGAAGATCGCAGTCAATCTGCTGCTGATGGTCGAGGTGATTTGTTTCGGCGAAGCGGTCGCACTCGCCGAAAAGGGCGGCGTCGACCGCGCGGTCGCGCTCGACGCTATCCTCAAGAGCGTCGCGGCGTCGCCGGTGCTGGGCTATCGCGGGCCGTTCATCCTCGAGGGTAAGATGCCGGAGGTACCGCTCGCCGACGTCACCTTGCAGCAGAAGGACATGCTGCTGGCGCTCAATCTCGGCCGCACACTCGGCAGTCCGCTGCCACTGGCCGCAGCCGCCAATGAAATGATGAACGCCTGCCGTGGACTCGGCATCGACGGCAACGATTTCGTGGTCGCACATCGCGTCTATCGCCGGCTTGGCGGGCAAGAATGAGTCTTGGAGGACAAGCATGACATCGCAAGCTGAGAAATTCGGGTCCGCGCTCGCCAAAGCGATGAAAGGTGCGGCCGCCGTCATGAAGGAAGGACAGAAAGACCTGGTCATGTACCGCACCAACTTGCGCGACGTGCCGAAAGTGGAAGGCCTTAAGCGCGACGACGGCTGGGTCGACATGCAGGTGCAGTTTCTGATCGACAAGAAATCTGCTGGCGCCGACCACGTCGTCGGCTGGACAGTGCTTAAGCCGGGCGCGCGCCACGAAAACCATCGCCATCATAATTGCGACGAGTTCTTCATCGTGCTCAAGGGCCACGGCATGATCTACACCGACACCGGCGACAAGCCATCGAGCGAAGGCGACGTGGTTTATTCGCCGCGCGGCTGCTGGCATGGCTTCAACAACACCTCGGATGAAGACGTGGTGTTGGTGTGGGGCTGGATGGGCGCCGGCTCGATCGAAGACTCTGGCTACGAAGTGCATCCCGAAAGCCACAAATGATTGGCTTGACCAATCCGCTCATCGCGAAGGGCATGACCGCGCAGCTTGCGAACCGGCGTGCACGTATCGCGGCAGGCGAGAAGCCGCTGGGCTGGAAAGTCGGTATGGGGGCGCCCGCCAGCATGCAGAGACTTGGGCTGCAAACGCCGCTGGTCGGCTTCCTGATGCAGCGCGCTTTGCTCGCATCCGGCAGTACGCTGTCTCTTGCAGGCTATATCAAGCCGGTCGCAGAGCCGGAAATCTGCGTGCGCATGGGCAGTGGGCTTGGCCCTGACGCGTCTTCGGACGCCGTGATCGCGACGATCAAGGAAATATCGCCGGCCATCGAAATCGCCGATCTCGATCTGGCGCCGGAACCGAATAATCTCGACCAGGTGCTCGCCGGCGACATTTATCAGCGTCACGTCATACTGGGTGAGAATACGCGGCCGGGGGGCAGCGTTGCTGGGCTTACCTCGCGTCTGATCCGGCGCGGAGCCGAGGCGGCACGCACCACGGACCCGGAAGCACTCACCGGCAAGCTGATCGATATCGTCGCGACCGTTGCGAACACTCTCGCAGCCTTTGGCGAGAGGCTTTCGGACGGAGATGTCATCATTACCGGATCGATCACCCCTCCGCTCATGATTGAACGCGACGAAAACGCCATTACCCACGCGCTCGATCCGATCGGCGAGGTATCGGTGCGTTTTTCGTGGGCGTGAACGGCGCGGCGCAGCGGATCAACGAACTTCCAATATCAGCTTGCCTTGCAGATGGCGCGCTTCACTGACGCGGTGTGCTTGCGCCGCATCGGCAAGCTTGTAGCGGACGATCGTGGGCGGCCGCACCGCGCCGGCTTCCAGCAGCGCCAGCAGTCGCTCGAGATGAGCGCGGTCGCGTTTGACTTCTGGACGCAGGGTCTGGACATCGTCGCGCGGCGGCTTGAAGCCGTCCGGCGCCGGCGCGATCCACACCAGTTTCCCGCCGGGTTTTAGCACCGCGTAGCAGCCGGCGCGGACATTACCGCCGACGGTGTCGAACACCACGTCGCAGATCGGACCAATGGTGGTGAAATCTTGCGTGTTGTAATCGATCACACGGTCGGCGCCGAGGCTGCGGACATAGGCGTGATTACCGGCGCTGGCGGTCGTGATCACCGTAGCGCCCAGGTACTTCGCGAATTGCACGGCAAATCCGGCGACGCCACCGGCGCCGCCCTGGATCAGTACGGTCTGACCCGCTTTAAGGTGCGCGGTATCTTCGATGGCCGTGAGTGCGGTGAGGCTGATGAGTCCCAGGGCGGCAGCCTCGGCATGGCTTAGCGAAGCGGGCTTCTTGGCGACGATCGCGGCCTTGATGGCGATCTTTTCCGCATAGGCGCCTTCAATACCTTGGTCGGTCACGCCAAAGACGGCATCCCCGACTTTGAAATCGGTGACTCCCGCGCCTACAGCGCTGACCACGCCCGCGAAGTCGCGGCCCATGATGTGAGGAAATTGGCTCAGCTTGTATCGGCCATTCCCCCGCCGCACCTTGGGATCGGCGCCGTTGACGCTGGCCGCGTGAATATCCACAACTACCTCACCCGGGCCGGCGACGGGGTCCGGCGCCTCGCCATAGCGCAGCATCTCCGGCCCACCGTGATTCATCAGCAGCATCGCCTTCATGGGCAGCCTCCGTTACGGTTGCGGCATACTAAGCCAGCCGGCGGCAGCGCGGTCCAGTCGTGCCCTCGCAGAATCGCCACAGACGCCTTATCTGATGGCGTGAAGGCGCCACCGGAGACAGTTTCATGGACCCAACCATTTCCTCCCTGATCGACCGCGCCGGGCTCGACCGCAGCAAGGTGCGCCAATTGATCGGGAGCAGCCTGAACGGCGCCGACGACGGCGAGCTGTTCCTGGAATACAAGCAGGCCGAGGCGCTGACCTTCGACAACGGCCGGCTCAAGCAGGCGAGCTATGACACCTCGCAGGGTTTCGGCCTGCGCGCGGTGAAGGACGAGGCGGTCGGCTATGCACATGCCTCCGACGTGTCGGAAGCCGCGCTCGCCCGCGCCGCCGAGGCGGTGCGGGGGGTGAAAGGCGGGCACAGCGGCAAATATGCCGAGCCGCCCAGCCGCACCAACCGCAAGCTTTATGGTGACGAGAATCCGCTCGGTGCGCCGGCCTTCGACGCCAAAGTGAAACTGCTGGAGTCGATCGATGCCTATGCCCGCGCCAAGGACCCGCGTGTGCGGCAGGTGACCGCTAGCGTCGCCGCCACCTGGCAGGTGGTGGAAATCTTACGCGCCGACGGCGAGACCTATCGCGATATCCGCCCGCTGGTACGGCTGAACGTTTCCGCAGTCGTCGGCGACGGCGACCGGCAAGAATCCGGCAGCTACGGGGTCGGCGGGCGCGAGGGCTATCAGCGCTTCATCGAGACCCATGCCTGGCAGAGCGCGGTCGACGAAGCCGTACGCCAGGCGCTGGTCAATCTCGGCGCGGTGGCAGCGCCCGCCGGCGAGATGGACGTGGTGCTCGGCTCCGGCTGGCCCGGCGTGATGCTGCATGAAGCGGTCGGCCACGGACTGGAAGGCGATTTCAATCGCAAAAAGACGTCTGCGTTTGCCGGACTGATGGGTCAGCAGGTCGCAGCCCAGGGCGTCACCGTGATCGACGACGGCACGCTGGCCGCGCGGCGCGGCTCGTTGTCGATCGACGACGAAGGCACGCCAACCAACCGCACCGTGCTGATCGAGGACGGCATCCTGGTCGGCTATATGCAGGACCGGCAGAATGCGCGACTGATGAACATGAAGCCGACCGGCAACGGACGGCGCGAAAGCCACGCCCATATGCCGATGCCGCGCATGACCAACACCGCCATGCTGGCCGGCCAGCACGATCGACAAGAAATCATCGCCTCGGTGAAAAACGGCCTCTATGCGGTGAGCTTCGGCGGCGGCCAGGTCGATATCACCTCGGGTAAATACGTGTTCCAATGCACCGAGGCCTACAAGATCGAGAACGGCAAAGTCACCGCGCCGGTGAAAGGCGCCATGCTGATCGGCAACGGCCCGACCGACCTGCATCGCATCAGCATGATCGGCAACGACTTCGCGCTCGATCCGGGCATCGGCACCTGCGGCAAGAACGGCCAGGGCGTGCCGGTCGGCGTCGGCCAGCCGACGCTGCGCATGGATCGGATCACCGTGGGCGGGACTGGCTAAACAATGATGGCGCAGCGACCCGCACGCAAGACCGGCCTGTTGCGATCGATCGTCGAACTCGTCGGCATACTGCTCGCCGCGTTTGTGGCGAAAGCCGCGATCGCCGAGCCGTTCTATGTGCCGTCCGGCTCGATGGAGCCGACACTGCTGATCGGCGATGAATTGCTGGCGACGAAATACCCTTACGGTTACGGCTCCGCCTCGCTGCCCGCCTTCATCGTTCTGCCCAGCACATCGCATATCATCGGCGCCCTGCCGCGCCGCGGCGACATCGTCGTGTTCCGCTGGCCGGGCGATCGTTCGCAAATCTGGGTCAAGCGCGTCATCGGCCTGCCCGGCGACCGTGTCGCGCTGCGCGATGGGCAGGTGTGGATCAACGGTGAAGCCGCCGCCCTGCAACCGGACGGCACCGGCCAGGTGGAAAACGAGGATGGCACGCGCGCGCCGGCCGCGCGTTTCACGGAAACTCTGCCGGGGCCGCGCCAGCATATGATATTCAAGCTCACGACAGACAATCCGCGCGACCACATGGCGGAGACGGTCGTTCCGCCGGATCACCTGTTCGTCATGGGCGACAACCGCGACAACTCAGCCGACAGCCGCGTGCCGGTGCGCGAAGGCGGCGTCGGACTATTGCCGGTGGCCAACCTGGTCGGACGCGTGGACGGGATCGTCGGGTCCTGGGACTTAGGGCTCAAAAGCCAGCCGGTGTGGACGTGGGCCTCAGTATTACGGCTGTCGCGATTTTTCAGTTCTGTGCAGTGATAGTGGTTACTTCACCACGCCCGAAATGCAGCACGGCTTGTGCCGTGGCGGGGTGATCCTGTCCTTTAGATAGCAGCGCGGGAACGGAGTAATGTAGCCGGCCCGTACATAGGTCCAAGCGCGGCATTTGTTCTCGGCCTCGCAGGCCACCTTGCAAGCGGCGCCGGACGGATTGGCCGCGACCTCGAAATAGCGATAGTCGCCGCCGATGCGATCGATGGAATATTCGATCGGACCGCGCCGCGGCTCGATCACGCCGGCGCCGCGCACGCCCGACACGCAGCATTTATCCTCCAGGCGCGGCGGCACCTTGTTCTTCAGCCAGCAGGTGGCAAGCGTATTGGCCGTACGCGGATAGGAGAAGCTCCAGGCGTGGCAGTGCGCGTCGCGCTCGCAGCGGGAGGCGCAGACGGCCGGGTCGCCGTTGCGGATCTGGAAGTTCAGGTAGTCGCCGTCGCGGCGGTCGTACCCGGACTGCGCCTTCGCCGGGCCGGCCGCCGCCAGGACGATCAGCGCAAGCACGCCCCATAGACTGACCGTATACCGCATGCGCGCCCGCTTGGCTCGGGAATTGCCGTGAAGTCTAGCCTTGACCGCATGCTAGCGCACCTGCCGGCGTGTTCGCGCAGAAATTCTCCCTAAATAAAGAATGCGCCCGCCGGAGGGGCCGGCGGGCGCTGAGATCCGGCCGCGAGAGGGGATGATCACGGGTCCCGGATCGAGCGGCCGACGAGAGGGCTCGGCCGTTTTGTTAAATTCAGATTGCCTGGCGGGCCGGGCGATCGGTCGGCGGTCGACGGAAACCGTTCTCCAGCGCGACGGCGCGCCGCATGTGGAAACCCATGCGCCGCTCGATGGCGCGTTCGCGCAATAGCGCGGTCGGGTCGTCCCAGAACGGCTCGGAGAACGCGTCGCGCAGATCGGCGCGGGTGATGCCGATATCGGCCAGCATGTGGCGGTCGAGACCGGCGAGCACGGCGGCTTGGCGCCGGTTCTGGCGGGCGCGCAAGAAGCGTTTCAGCCAGGACGTCACCAGCGCCACAAGCGCGAGCAAGACGCGCACCAAGGTGCCGCCGGCGATCGGTAAAACGGGGATATTTGCGCTCATGTCAGTCTCCATTCAATTCGTGGTTTGAGGGGCCAAATTCGGCCTTTACCTGCACCGGAACCACCCGAAATCCCCACCCGATTCCTCTGGTAGCGTGGATATATTGCACCGCGGGGATTGATTAGTTAAACGAATGTTTTTAATCTGAACAATCAGAGTTTATGATATGATACGGCCAGCTTAAAAAGCCCGCCTCGCAAGGATATCCGCCATGACCGCGCTGATAGACGTCGACCAATTGCGCACTTTCATAGCCATCACCGAGACCGGCAGCTTCACTAAGGCGGCCGAGGTGGTGAACAAGACCCAGTCGGCGGTGTCGATGCAGATGAAGCGATTGGAAGAGCGGCTGGAGCGGCCGATCTTCGCGCGCGAGGGCCGCGCCTCCAAGCTCACCGAGGACGGCCAGCGCCTGCTTGATTACGCGCGCCGCATCGTCAAGCTCAACGTCGAAACGCTCGCCGCATTCTCCGACGCCGAATTGTCCGGCCGCGTGCGGCTCGGCGTGCCCGACGATTATGCCGACCGCTATCTACCCGAGATCATGGCGCGCTTCTCGCGCGTCTATCCCGGCGTCGAACTCACCGTGATCTGCGAGCCGACCGTGGACCTGCTCGAGCGCATCGACGCCAACGAGATTGATCTCGCCATCGTCACCAATTGCGAGAGCAAGCGCGCCTCCGAAACCTTCCGGCGCGAACGGCTGCTGTGGGTGACCTCGAACCGGCATCCGACCCATCTTGAGGAGCGTCTGCCGCTGGCGCTGGGCCGGCCGACCTGCTCATGGCGGCGCGTCGCCATCGAACGGATGGAAAAAGTCGGCCGCCCCTATCGCGTGCTCTATTCGAGCTCGAACGCCGGCGCGGTGGCCGCCGCCGTACTCGCCGGTCTCGCGGTGTCGGTATTGCCGGAGTCCGGATTGCGACCGGGCATGCGCGTGCTCACCGCGGCGGAAGGTTTTCCGGAATTGCCGAGCTGCCGCATCGGCCTGGTGCGCAACGCGCATGAAGGCTCGACACTCGCCAACGCGCTGGCCGAGCACATCGTCTCATCGCTCGATAACCTGTCGGAAGCGCAGGCGGCGGAATAATTATTTAATACGCATATTCCTCGAAAATCGGCTCGATCGAGTCCTTCCACGGCCCTCGGAATTTCTCCAGCAATTCCTCCGCCGGCGTGATGCCGCGCGCAATGCTCTCTTCGAGCGGGCGCAGATAGCGCGTCTCGTCGCGGCCATTGCGGTCGAGATATTTGCGGCGCGCCAGCCCGCGCGTCGCAAAGCGTAGCGTCTCCTGCGCCAGCGTGAACACATTGCGGCCGCGGATCTCGGCCTGGAAGCCGAGCTTGGGCACGTCGTCGCGCAGCTTTTGCCGCTCGGCCGCACTCCAGCTCTTGACCATGTCCCAGCAGGCGGCGAGCGCATCGTCGTCGTACAGCAGCCCTACCCAATAGGCCGTTAGCGAGGGCAGCCGCCGCCATGGCCCGCCGTCGGCGCCGCGCATTTCGAGATAGCGCTTGAGACGCACCTCGGGGAAAATCGTGCTCAGGTGGTTAGCCCAGTCGGAAATGGTCGGCCGTTCGCCCGGCAGTTCGGTCAGCTTGCCGGCGAAGAAATCGCGGAACGACTTGCCGGCGACGTCGATATATTTATCGCCGCGCTTGATGAAATACATCGGCACGCCGAGCGCATAATCGACCCAACGCTCGAAGCCCATGCCGTCTTCGAACGCCCAGGGCAGCATGCCGGAGCGATCGTTGTCGGTGTCGGTCCAGATTTGCGAGCGGAACGAGAGAAATCCGTTCGGCTTGCCTTCGGTGAACGGCGAATTGGCGAACAGCGCGGTCGCCACCGGCTGCAGTGCCAGCGCTACGCGCAGCTTCTTCACCATGTCAGCTTCGCTCGCGAAGTCGAGGTTCGCCTGCACGGTGCAGGTGCGGTACATCATGTCGAGGCCGAGCGTGCCCACCTTCGGCATGTAGTTCGTCATGATGCGGTAGCGGCCTTTCGGCATCATCGGCATGTCGGCGCGGGTCCAGTTCGGCGTCATGCCCATGCCGAGGAAACCGATGCCTAAGGGCTTCGCCACCTCGCGCACCTGCGCCAGATGCGCCATCAGCTCGGAGGCGGTCTGGTGCACAGTCTCCACCGGCGCCCCGGAGAGCTCGAACTGCCCGCCCGGCTCCAGCGAAATAGCGCCGCCGTGGGTGACGTCGAACATACCGATGATGTTGTCGGCCTCCATGATCGGGTCCCAGCCGAGCAGGTCGTGCATGCCTTCGAGCAAAGCGCGGATGCTGCACGGGCCGGCATAGGGCACCGGCCGGTGGCCCTGCACGGTGAAAGCAAATTTCTCGTGCTCGGTGCCGACGCGGAATTGCGCCTTCGGCTTACAGCCCGCTTCGAGCCAGGCGACGAGTTCGTCGCGCGTCTCAATCGGAGTCATGTCGATCTGGTCACGAGCCATGCAAGCTTCCGGCGTAAAAAGGCCGCGACCTTAAACATGGGAAGCGCGAAAGGGCAATGCGAGAGAGAGCTTTAATGCGGCGCGGAGGCGGTGGCGCCCGATTTGGCGCCACGCTCGTACCATTCGCGGCTGCGGTTGACGATCGCGACCACGGACAGCATGACCGGGACCTCGATCAAGACCCCGACCACGGTTGCCAGGGCGGCGCCCGAATTGAAGCCGAAAAGGCTGATTGCGGCGGCAACGGCCAGTTCGAAGAAATTGCTGGCGCCGATCAGGGCGGAAGGTCCGGCGACACAATGCTGCTCGCCCGCCATCCGGTTGAGCACATAAGCGAGGCCAGCGTTGAAATAGACCTGGATCAGGATCGGTACGGCGAGCAGGCCGATAATCAGCGGCTGAGCCAGAATCTGCTCGCCCTGGAAACCGAACAGCATGACCAGCGTCGCCAGCAGCGCGACCAGCGACAGCGGTTGCAATTTGCTCAGGAGTCTCGCGAGCGCGTCCGCACCGCCGTTCGCAAGCACGTTCCGGCGCAGGACCTGTGCCACCAACACCGGCACCACGATATACAGCACGACCGAAAGCACCAGCGTGCCCCACGGCACCGTGATCGCCGATAACCCGAGCAGTAGCCCGACGATCGGCGCAAAGGCGAACACCATGATGGTGTCGTTAAGCGCCACCTGTGACAGCGTGAAGTGCGGCTCGCCCTTGGTTAGATTGCTCCACACGAACACCATCGCGGTGCACGGCGCCGCCGCCAGAATGATTAGGCCGGCGATGTAGGAGTTGATCTGGTCGGGCGGCAAATACGGCCGGAACAGAGTACCGATGAACAACCAGCCGAGCGCAGCCATCGAAAACGGCTTCACCGCCCAATTGATGAATAGCGTAACGCCGATGCCGCGCCAGTGCTCGCGCACCCTTGCGAGCGCGGCGAAATCGATCTTGACCAGCATCGACACGATCATCAGCCAGATCAGCGCCGCTACCGGCAAGTTGACCCTGGCGATCTCGGCACTGCCGATCGCTTGGAAGACGCCCGGCATGACGTGGCCAAGCGCGATGCCGGCGACGATGCAGAGCGCGACCCACAAGGTCAGATAGCGTTCAAACGTCGACATGATGGGCCTTTTCTGGTGGTGCCCTCGCCGCGCCCGATCTCCTTCAACCGCGTGGTCAGCACCAAACGATCGAGTTTCTGGATCGGCAGCGCCAGGAACAGTTCGATCCGCCGGTTGAGCATGCGATAGGCGTCCTTGAACGCCAGCGCGATCTCGGCCTCGCTGCCTTGCGCCGCGGCCGGATCGGGAATGCCCCAATGGGCGGTGATCGGCTGGCCCGGCCACAACGGGCAGGATTCACCGGCGGCGTTGTCGCAGATGGTAAACACGAAATCGAGATCGGGCGCGCCTGGCCTGGCGAACTCGGTCCAGGATTTCGAGCGCAGCATCGCGACGTCGTAGTTGAGTTTGCGCAATAGATCGAGCGTGCGCAGATTGATCTGGCCTTTGGGGTGGCTGCCGGCGCTGAAGGCCTTGAAACGACCGCCGCCCGCGCGATTGAGGATCGCCTCGGCGATGATCGAGCGCGCCGAATTGCCGGTGCAAAGGAACAGCACGTTGTATTGCTCTTTCATCGCACGATCTCCTCGGTCGCCGGAAACTCAAGCCGTCGGCAAAGGCTGAAATCCGATGCGGCCCATCATCGTCTCGAAATAGTCGCGAACTTGCCGCGGGAACGACAGTCCTTTGACGACCGCCACCGACCGCAGCAACGGCAGCACCCGAATATCGTCCATCGACAGCGTGCCATTGACCGCTTGCGGGCTTTCAATCAGTCCGTCGAGTTCTTCGAGCTTCGGCATGACGTCGTGGATTTGCTCGCGCGTGTGGCTGCGCAGCTCCGCGAAATCGCCGTAGGTCTTGTATTTGCGCGCGGTGTAGTGAGCGAGCGCGGCAGGCGTGGCAAATTCGGGCAGTCCGAGCAGCGGATAGCGCGGCATGGTCAGCGGTGCGGATTTCACGACGACCTGATCGGCCCATTGGGCGATTTCGGGACGTTGCGGACCGAGCAGAACCGGCGGTCCGAGGCCTTCGATGTATTTGACCATGTCCATGCTTTCGAGCATGGGCTTGCCGTCGTCCTTCACCAGAATTGGAATCTGGCGTGTGCCGACGAGGCCGACCATGGAGTCGCTGTCGTCGTCGTGCACGACGGCTTCCTGCAATGGCATTCGCTTGAGCGCGGCCATCATCCGCACACGGAAGCAGAGCGAGCAGTGCTCGAACATGTAAAGCTTCATGACGCCGCCTTTGTTGCCGGCGCGCAACCCGCGGCGTTGAATTCATCGACCACCAGCGCGCAGATTTCCGGCCGGCCGCCGCAGCAATCGCGCAGCATGAAATCGATCAGGGCGCGGAAGCCGTCGAGATTGGCGCGATAGTTCATCGAGCGGCCCTGTCGCGCCACCGCGATCAGCCCGCCGCGCATCAGCGCCGCGAGATGCGTCGACATGGTGTTGTGCGGCACTTTACAAAACTGCGCGATCTCGCCCGCCGAAAGCCCGTTTGGATATGCGACGACCAGTTTGCGAAAGGCCTTAAGCCGGGTCGGCTGCGCCAAAGCGGCGAAAGCAACTTGCGATTTTCTTGCGTCCATATGTCGGGACATATCGACATATGATGACAGGTGAATGACGGGGACAAGACCGGCCGAGCCGTTTCTCACAATTGACATCGTTCTATTTTCGTTCTCTATCTGCCGATCCCGCCGCTTGCGGAAACCCGCATTATGCCGAGCTTTTCGCCCCATCAAGAAGCCGCGCTCAAGGCGGTCGCCGCCTGGCTGAAGGCCAAGCCCGGATCGAACGGGACGCCGCAAGTGTTCCGCCTCTTCGGCTATGCTGGCACCGGCAAGACCACGCTGGCCCGCCACTTGGCCGAGCAGGCCGACGGCGAGGTGAAGTTCGCCGCCTTCACCGGCAAGGCGGCTTCCGTGATGCGCGGCAAGGGCTGCAAGGGCGCCTCCACCATCCACAGCCTGATCTACCGGGCGCGCGAAAGCGGCGAGGAAATCCCCTCATTCGACCTGTGGGACGAGGCGCCGGCCTCCAAGGCGGAACTCATCATCATCGACGAATGCTCGATGGTCGACGCCGAGCTCGGCCGCGACCTGCTGTCGTTCGGCGTCCCGGTGCTGGTGCTGGGCGACCCGGCGCAATTGCCGCCGATCCAGGGCGGCGGATTTTTCACCGAGGTCGAGCCCGACGTTATGCTCACCGAGGTGCACCGCCAAGCCGAGGGCAATCCGATCATCCGGCTGTCGATGGACATTCGCGCCGGCGAATATCTCAAGCCCGGCCGCTACGGCGAGACCGAGGTGGTGCGCAAGGACGATCTCGATCCGCAGCGCGTGCTGGAGGCCGACCAGGTGCTGGTCGGGCGCAACGCCACGCGGCGCGCCTACAACATCAGAATGCGGGAACGGCGCGGCTTCGAGGACAAGCTGCCGTCGGCCAGCGACAAGCTCGTTTGCCTGCGCAACAATCGCAAGAAGGGCCTGTTCAACGGCTCGCTGTGGTCGGTGAAGGAGCGCGGCGCGCGGCGCACCGGCATCATGACGATGCGGCTGTTGCCGGACGACGACAGCGGCCTGCGCGGCGTGAAGGTGTCGGTGCGGCCGGAATGCTTTTCCGGCGGCATCGAGCAGATCGATTGGGCGCGTCGCAAGCCCTACGACGAGTTCGACTACGGCTACGTGCTGACCGTGCACAAGGCGCAAGGTTCGCAATGGGACGACGTGGTGCTGTTCGACGAGTCATTTGCGTTTCCGGACAGCCGCGAGAGATGGCTCTACACGGGCGTGACGCGGGCGGCGAAGCGGCTCACCGTGGTGGTTTGATCGCCGCGGTTTTCCAGCGCGCGAACGGCAGTGCCATAAGCGCAATCGCCGTGAACGCCGCGCCGGCGAGGAATGTGCCGCTCGGTCCGGCGATGTCCCACAGTGCGCCGGCGACGACGCTGGCGGCCAGCATGGCGACGCCACTCACCAGGCTGAACACGCCGAAGGCGGTGCCGCGCAATTCCTCCGGCGCGGTGTCGGCAACCAGCGCCGCGAGCAGCCCTTGCGTCAGACCCATATGCAAGCCCCACAGCGCGGCGCCAGCCATAACGCCGGTCACGTTTCCGGCAAATGCAAGAACGAGATCGGCGACGACCAAAATAGCGAAGCCAGCGGTCAGTAGACCGTAACGACCGATCTGGTCGGACAGCACACCGGCCGGCCACGCCGAGAGCGAATAGACAACGCTCATCACGACCATCACCGCTGGCACGATAGCGAGCGGCAAGCCGACCGACTGCGCGCGCAGCAGCAAGAAGGCTTCGCTGAATCGCGCGAGCGTGAAGATCGCTGCGACGCCGACGATTATCCAATAGGCGGAGCCGAGACATGCAAGCTCGGCGCGGGCGAGCGGCGCGCGCACGATCCGCAGGCCGGGCGGCCGTTCCGGCTCACGCACGCCGAACACGATGATGGCAACCGAAACAAAGGCCGGGATCACCGCGATCCAGAACACCGCCGTAAAATTGTTCGCCAACGCCGCCATGCAGACGATCGCCAATAGCGGTCCGAGCACCGCGCCAATGGTGTCGAGCGATTGCCGCAGACCGAACGATGCGCCGCGCAGGTCCGGCGGCGTGAGATCGGCGATCAGCGCATCACGCGGCGCGCCGCGAATACCTTTGCTGATGCGGTCCACGAAGCGGGCCATTGTCAGCAAGGAGATTCCCGACGCCAGCGGAAACACCGGCTTGGTGATGGCGGCAAGGCCGTAGCCGATCGCGGCGAGCAACTTGCGCTTGCCGAGATAGTCGCTCAACGCACCGGAAAAGACTTTCGTAATCGACGCGGTCGCCTCGGCAATGCCCTCGATAATGCCGACAGTCAGCGTCGAGGTGCCAAGCACGGTCACGAGATAAAGTGGCAGCAGCGCATGGATCATCTCGGAGGAGACGTCCATGAACAGCGACACCAGCCCGAGCGCCCAGACGCTACCTGGGATTTCGCGCCAGCGAAAAAGTGAGCGGGGTTGGTCAGCCATGACGCTTCGCCTCTACCTCCGCTTACGCGAAGGGGACCTACGCCGCTTCTGTCTTCTTCCCCGGCGCGAAGCGGCCGTAGAAGCTTTCGTTCTTCTCGGCCATATCGAGGAGCAGCTTTGAGGGCGCGAAACGCGCACCGTATTTCTTCTCCAGCTTGCGGCAAAGCTCAACGAACTTCTTCGTGCCCACCCTATCGATCCATGACAGCGTGCCGCCGGAGAACGGCGCAAAGCCGAAGCCGAGAATGGAACCGACATCGGCCTCGCGCACGTCGGTGAGCACTTTTTCCTCGAAGCAGCGCGCGGTCTCCAGCGCCTGGATGCCGAGCAGGCGCAGCTTCAGTTCCTCGACGTCGATCTTTTCCGGATTGAGTTTCTTCTTTTGCAACTCCGCGAGCCCCGGCCACAGCTTCTTCGGCACGTTGGGCGGATAGTCATAGAAACCCTTGCCGTTCTTTCGTCCGAAGCGGCCGCGCTCCTCGACCATCTCCTCCAGCAGCGCCTTCTGGCGAGGATCGATGGCCTTGGGTCCGAGATCAGCTTCGGTCGCCTTCAGGATTTTCCAGGCCAGATCGACCGCCACCTCGTCATTGAGCGAGAGCGGGCCGACCGGCATGCCGGCCATGCGGCCGACATTTTCGATCATCGCCGCCGGCACGCCTTCCGCCAGCATCAGGTGGCCTTCGCGGATATAAGTGCCGACCACGCGCGAGGTGTAAAAGCCGCGCGAGTCGTTCACAACAATCGGCGTCTTGCGGATCGCACGCACATAGTCGAGCGCGGCGGCGAGCGCCTTGTTGCCGGTTTCCTTGCCGAGGATGATCTCGACCAGCATCATGCGGTCGACCGGCGAGAAGAAATGAATGCCGATGAAGCGCGGCGGCTCCTTGAATTCGGTGGCGAGCGAGGAGATCGGCAAGGTCGAGGTGTTGGAGGCGAACACCGTGTTGGCACCGATCACAGCCTGGATCTTCGCGATCACTTCCGATTTCACCTTGCGGTCCTCGAACACCGCCTCGATCACCAGATCGCAATCCTTCAACGCGCCGTAGTCCGGCGTCGGCGTGATCAGCGAGAGCAGCCCGTCACGCTCGGCGCTTTTCATGCGGCCTTTGTTGACGCGGTCGCTAAGCGCCTTGTACAGGCCCGCCTTGCCCTTGTCGGCGGTTTCCTGGTCGCGGTCGATCAGCATCACCTGCAAGCCGGCGGCCGCGCTCACCTGCGCGATGCCGGCGCCCATGAAGCCGGCGCCCACGATGCCGATTTTCTTCAAGCTCACAGCCGGTTCGTTCGCCGGCCGGCGCGCGCCTTTGTTGAGCTCCTGCATGGAGACGAACAGCGAGCGGATCATGGCGGCAGCTTCCGGCGAGCGCAGGATCTTGGCGAACCAGCGCGACTCCACGCGCAGCGCGGTATCCATGTCCAATTGCAGGCCTTCATAGACCACCTGCAGGATCGCGCGCGCAGCCGGATAGTTGTCGTAGGTCTCGCGCCGGTAGATCGCGTTCGCCGGCGGAAACACCATCATGCCGGCCTTGGAATAGACCGGCCCGCCGGGCAGCTTGAAGCCCTTCACGTCCCACGGCGCTTCTGACTTGCCGCCGGCCTTGATCCAGTCCTTCGCGGCCTTGATGAGATCGGCTTGCGGCACGATGTTGTCGACCAGCTTCATCGCTTTGGCGCGGTCGAGCTTGAGCTGGTCGCCCTTAAGCAAGAATTGCAAGGCGTCGGCAGGCGGCAGCATGCGCGCTATGCGCTGGGTACCGCCGGCGCCCGGGAACAGGCCGATCTTGATCTCGGGCAAGCCGAGCCGTGTCTTCGGATTGTCGGCGGCGATGCGCTGATGGCAGGCGAGCGCGAGCTCGAAGCCGCCGCCCATCGCCGTCCCGTTGAGCGCGCAAACCCAGGGCTTGCCGCCGGTCTCGAAGCGGCGATAGAGCTGCGACAGCTTGCGGCTCTCGTCGAACACGTAAGCGGTGGCGGCCTCCGCGCCTTTAGTCTTCACCAGGTCGGCGTAGATCGCCCCCATGCGCTCCAGCATGGTGAGATCGGCGCCGCCGCAAAAAGCGTCCTTCGCGGAGGTAACCACCGCGCCCTTGATGGCAGCATCGGTGGCGACCTTCTCGACGATTGAGCCGAGCTCCGCGATCACTTCCATGGTGATGACGTTCATCGAGCGGTCGGCCATGTCCCAGATGACCAGCGCGATGCCATCGGCATCGACGTCGAATTTAAAATTCGGCATGCCCTTGAACTCCTATGGCGGGTACGGCTTGCCGTTCCGGTGCAGATAGCGGCGGCCTTTTTCGTCGCGCTCCATCACCAGATCGACATCCGGATAATGCACGCGCTCGGTTTTCGCGCGACTGCCGACCTCGAAATAGACCGCGTCGCGGCTACTGCGGTTGACCAGCTTGTGCGCAATGCCACTGCCGGCCTTGAAGCCAGCGGCGTCGCCCGGCTTGAGCACGGTTTCGCCGTCGTTCTCGATCAGCACCAGCTCGCCTTCCAGCATGTAAATGAATTCGTCTTCCTGCTCGTGCCAGTGCCGCAGCGCGGTGGAGGCACCCGGCTCGATACGCGAAATGTTGACGCCAAACTGCGTGAGACCCACGACGTCGCCCAGCGCCTGCTTGTGGCGGCCTTTATGCTCGGCCTGAAACTCGGCGGGATAGAAACTACCGCTTCGCATCGGCACCTTGGCGATGTCGACCTTGGGCATGAGATTTCTCAGACGCGTTCGATGATCGTCGCCGTGCCCATGCCGATGCCGATGCAGAGCGTGACCAGCGCGGTGGACAAATCGCGCCGTTCCAGCTCGTCGAGCACGGTGCCGAGAATCATGGCGCCGGTGGCGCCGAGCGGATGGCCCATGGCGATGGCGCCGCCACAGACGTTCATTTTGTCGTGCGGAATGTCGAACGCCTGCATGTAGCGCAGCACTACCGAGGCGAAGGCCTCGTTGAGCTCGAACAGATCGACGTCGCCGATCGCCATGCCGGCCTTCTTGAGCACCTTCTCGGTCACCGGTATCGGTCCGGTGAGCATGATCGCCGGCTCCGAGCCGATATTGGCGAAGGCTTTGATGCGCGCGCGCGGCTTCAAGCCCGCAGCCTTGCCCGCTGCCTTGCTGCCGATCAGCACCGCGGCGGCGCCGTCGACGATGCCGGAGGAATTGCCCGGCGTGTGCACGTGATTGATCGCCTCGACTTCCGGATAACGCTGCAGGGCGACGGCATCGAAACCGGCCATCTCGCCCATCTGAACGAAGGACGGCGCCAGCGCAGCCAGCGTCTGCATGGTGGTCGAGGGACGCATGTGCTCGTCCTTGGCCAAAATGTTGAGCCCGTTGCAGTCCTTTACCGTCATCACCGAATTCTTGAAGCGGCCCTCGTCCCAGGACTTGCCGGCGCGCTTTTGGCTTTCGACCGCGTAAGCATCGACGTCGTCGCGCGAGAAGCCATATTTGGTGGCGATCAGATCGGCGGAAATGCCTTGCGGCAGGAAGTAAGTCTTGACCGCGAGCGAGGGATCGACCGGCCAGGCGCCGCCGGAAGCGCCGATGCCGACGCGGCTCATCGATTCGGCGCCACCGCCGATGGTCATCTGGTGCTGGCTCGACATGATCTCGGCCGCGGCGAAATTCACCGCATCCAAGCCGGAAGCGCAGAAGCGGTTGATCTGGATGCCCGGCACGCCGTCGCCGAAGCCCGCCACTAGGGCTGCGGCGCGCGCGATGTCGCCGCCCGCTTCGCCCACCGGATCGACACAGCCCAAGACCACGTCATCGATCATCTTTGGGTCGAGCTTGTTGCGATCCTTGACCGCTGCAAGCGTCTGCGCCGCGAGATTGAGCGCGGTCACCTCGTGCAATGCCCCGTCGGCCTTGCCGCGTCCGCGCGGTGTACGCACGTGGTCGTAAATGAATGCATCCGGCATTGGCGTTCTCCTGCGCGTCAAAGACTGCGCGCGATCAGCAGCTTCATGATCTCATTGGTGCCGGCATAGATGCGCAGCACCCGCGCATCGCGATACAGGCGCGAGATCGGGTATTCGTCCATATAGCCATAACCGCCGAATAATTGCAGGCAGCGGTCGATCACATCGGCTTGCGTATCGGTGAGGCGGTATTTGGCCATCGAGGCGGTGACGGTGTCGAGCTTGCCCTCGACATGCTGACCGATGCAGTGGTCGAGGAACACCTTGGCGATGGTTGTATCGGTCTTGCACGCGGCCAGCTCGAACTGAGTATTCTGGAATTCGATGATGGCCTTGCCGAAAGCCTTGCGCTGCTTGACGTAATCGATGGTGAGCGCGAGCGCCCGCTCCATCATCGCCACCGCGTGCACCGCGACGATCAGCCGCTCCTGCGGCAGCTCCTTCATGAGCTGGTAGAAGCCCTGCCCTTCCTCGGTACCGAGCAGGCTCGAAGTTGGCAATTGCACGTCCTCGAAGAACAATTCCGATGTGTCGGCGGAATCCATGCCGAGCTTTTTGAGCTTGCGGCCGCGCCGGAAACCTTGCGCATCCTCGGTTTCCACCACCAACAGCGAGGTGCCCTTGGCGCCGGCTTTGGGATCGGTCTTGGCGACCACGATGATCAGGTTGGCGTGCTGGCCGTTGGTGATGAAGGTCTTGGAGCCGTTGAGCAGGTAGCCGTTACCGGATTTCTTGGCACTGGCGCGCACCCCTTGCAGGTCGGAGCCGGTGCCCGGCTCGGTCATGGCGATGGCACCGACCAATTCGCCGGTGGCGAGCCGGGGCAGCCAGCGTTTCTTCTGATCTTCGGTACCGTAATGCAGGATGTAGGGGGCGACGATGCCGGAATGCAGCGGCGCGCCGAAGGTGTCGAAGCCGGCGAGCGAGAATTCGCGGTTGATCACCGCCTCATGCGCGAACGAGCCGCCGGAGCCGCCGTATTCTTCCGGCATGGACGCGCAAAGCAGACCGGCTTCGCCCGACTTGGTCCAGACCTCGCGTTCATAAATGCCGGCCGCGTGCCAGCGGTCGATATGGGGGGTAAATTCGTCGGCGATGAAGCGCCGCGCCTGCTCCTCGAGCAGAACGAGGTCTTCGGTCATCCACGCCGGGCGCGGCAGATTGACGGCATTCATAGGGATGCTTGGCCGATTGGTTCGCGGGATTTAACCATATACCCCCAGCGTCCGTTGGGCGCGAGGGGCAGCCGGTTACCCCGCGCCCAGCGCCACGGCGACGTTGTAGGTGATGAAGGCGGCGGCGTAGGCCAGCGCCAGCATGTAGCCGAAGGTGATCAGCATCCAGCGCCAGCTGCCGGTCTCGCGCTTGACCACGGCCAGCGTGGACGCGCATTGCGGTGCGAAAATGTACCAGACCAGCAGCGCCAGCGCGGTGGCGAGACTCCACTGCCCGGCCAGGGTTTGGCCGATCTGCGCGGCGACGTCCTTGCCGCCCTCGATGGCGTAGACCGTGCCGAGCGCCGCGACCGCGACTTCGCGCGCCGCCATGCCGGGCACCAAAGCGACGCTGATCTGCCAATTGAAGCCGACCGGCGCCAGGATCGGCTCGATCCAGCGGCCGATCATCGCCGCCAGACTGAAATTGATCGCCGGCTCTACGGCGCCCGCCGGCGGACGCGGAAACGACGCCAGGAACCAGATCAGCACCATCATTGAGAAAATCGTGGTGCCGGCGCGCTTGAGGAACATCATCGCCCGCATGTACAGGCCCATCGCAACATTGGGCAGGCGCGGCATCTTGTAGTCCGGCAATTCGATCATGAACGGCGGGGTGGCATTCTCGCGCCAGAAGAAGTGATTGGCGACAAACGACACGGCGAGCGCGCTGAAGATACCGGCGGCATAGAGCCCGAACATCACCAGTCCCTGCAGTCCAACCCAGCCCCATATTTGCTTGTCCGGAATGAAGGCGGAGATGATCAGTGTGTAGACCGGAATGCGCGCCGAACAGGTCATCAGCGGCGCGACCAGAATGGTTGTCAGCCGGTCGCGCCGGTTGTCGATCACCCGCGTCGCCATGATGCCGGGGATGGCGCAGGCAAAACTCGACAGCAGCGGAATGAAGGCGCGGCCGTGCAATCCGGCGCCGCCCATGATGCGGTCCATCAGGAAGGCCGCACGCGCCATGTAGCCGAGGTCTTCGAGCAGCAAGATGAACAAAAACAGGATCAAGATCTGCGGCAGGAACACGATCACGCTGCCGACGCCGGATATCACCCCGTTCTGGATGAAGCTCTGCAACAGGCCGACCGGCATCGCATCGTGCGCCACGGCGCCGAGCGCATCGAAACCGCCCGAGATGAAATCCATCAGCGGCTTCGCCCCGGTGAACACCGCCTGAAACAGCACAAACAGCAAGCCCAGCAGAATGAGCAGGCCGGCGACTGGATGCAGCAGCACGGCATCCACCCGTCCGGTCAGCATCTCCGGCCGCGCCGCGGCGCTGACGGCAACGCGAATGATGCGATCCGCCTCGCGCTGGGCGGCGCGCAAGTCGGACGCGGTCGGCGGCTTCCAGGTGTTTGGGACGGTCGCGTCGGCGGCGCCCGCAATCATGGCGTCGATGCGCCGCATCAGGTCTTCTGTACCGCCGCGGCGCACCGCGATCGAAGTGACTACCGGTGCGCCCAGCTCTTTCGACAGTTTGACGAGATCGATCTCGATGCCACGCCGGCGGGCGATGTCGATCATGTTGAGCACGAGCATCAGCGGACGGCCGACCTGCTTGAGCTCGATCACCAGACGCAGGGCGACGCGCAAATTGGTGGCGTCGGCCACACAAAGCAGGAGGTCGGGCGCCGCCTCGCTGGCCAGCCGGCCGAGCACAATGTCGCGGGTGATTTCCTCGTCGGGGCTGCGCCCGCGCAATGAATACGTTCCGGGCAGGTCGATCAGATCGACGCGATGCCCCCCCGGTGTCTGGATGATGCCAGCTTTGCGTTCGACGGTGACGCCCGGATAATTCGCGACCTTCTGCCGGCTGCCGGTGAGCGCATTGAACAGCGCGGTTTTGCCGCTATTCGGCGTCCCCACCAGGGCAAATCGCCACGCGCTCGTTTCGCTCGCGGTCGTCACTGCGGTCGATCCAGTCAGGCCACCAAAACGGCCATCGCTTCGCGACGTCGGAGCGCGATCGTGGTGTTGTTGACGCGCACCGCGATCGGATCGCGGCCGAGCGGGCCTTCATGCAGGATTTCGACTTGGGCGCCCTCGACGAATCCCAGTTCGAGCAGACGCCGCTCGAGCTCCGCCGCCTTGACGTCCGAGGCTGTGGCGGCGGCGGCAATAGTGTGGATCCGTCCGCGGAATCCCTTCCGCGCCAATCCCAAGAACGCTGTATTCGCCGGCGAACCGCTGTGGATCATGACCTTGTCCTGCATATGATTATCATTGCCACTCTCATCTGGATTACACCATGATCTAAATCAAGTAAAAAAGCTAAATCATTTCAGTATGTTAAAATGATTATAAGGTAGCTGGTGGCCGGGCCAGCGGCATGATGCTAGGAGCGCCTTAAATCAGTAGCCGGGCATGTCATCATCGTGATTCCAGCGCACGCAGCCGCAGGCCGGTCCGAACCGGACCCGACCGATACCGCGAAAGCTTGGCTGCGCCTAGGCGTCGCCGTGTTGCTGAGCACCATAGGCGGGGTCGGCATGTGGTCGGTGGTGGTGGCGCTCCCCACCATCCAGGCCGATTTCGGCGTCGCCCGTGCCGATGCCTCGTTACCCTATACGCTCGCCATGCTCGGCTTCGCCGGCGGCGGCGTGCTGATGGGCCGGCTCGCCGACCGCTTCGGCGTCGCCGTGCCGCTGGCGCTCGGGGCGCTGGCGCTTGGCCTCGGCTATCTGGCGGTCGGGCAGGCGTCCACGCTCTGGCAGGTGGCGATCGCGCATGGATTGCTGATCGGGATCGGATGTTCGGCCACCTTCGGGCCGCTGATGGCCGACCTGTCGCACTGGTTCGTGCGCCGCCGGGGCATCGCCGTCGCCATCGCGGCATCCGGCAATTATCTCGCCGGCACGTTTTGGCCGCCGGTGGTGCAGCATTTCATCGCCACGTCGGGTTGGCGCGCGACCCATACCGGCATCGGGTTGTTCCTGCTCGTCAGCATGCTGCCGCTCGTCTACTTGCTGCGGCGGCGCATGCAAGTGCATCACACCGAGGCCGCGGTGCAGTCGGCAGCGCGCCGGCAAGCCGAATTGCCGTTCTCGCCTGCGATGTTACAAGTACTATTGTGCCTCGCCGGCATCGCCTGTTGCGTGGCGATGTCGATGCCGCAGGTGCACCTAGTCGCCTATTGCGGCGACCTCGGCTATGGCGCCGCGCGCGGCGCCGAGATGCTGTCGCTGATGCTCGGCTTTGGCATCGTCAGCCGCATCGCGTCGGGATTCATTGCAGACCGCATCGGCGGCGTGCGCACGCTACTGTTCGGCTCGGTGCTGCAGGGCACCGCGCTGTTCCTCTATCTGTTCTTCGATGGGCTCACGTCGCTCTACGTGATCTCGGCATTATTCGGTTTATTCCAGGGCGGCATCGTGCCGAGCTACGCCATCATCGTGCGCGAATATTTCCCGCCCCGGGAAGCCGGCACCCGCATCGGTCTCATCCTGATGGCGACCTTGGTCGGCATGGCGCTAGGCGGCTGGATGTCCGGCGCGATCTTCGACTTTTCCGGTTCCTACCGGGCGGCGTTTCTCAACGGACTCGGCTGGAATCTTTTGAACGTGACGATCGCAGCCTGGCTGCTGCTGCGTTCGCCGCGCCGGCCGGCGCTTGCGCAAGGAGTCTAAAATCTCATCAACCAAGGAGGGGGTGATGCTTGAGATCGATCGAAGTTACGTCGCCGTCGCTTTGATCCTGGCCATCGTCGGCATGCTGCTCGGGCTCTACATGGGCGCGACCGCCGACAATCGTCTCGTCACGCTGCACGTCGCGATCGTGCTTCCCGGTTTCGTCACGCTGGCGATTTACGGCATGCCGTATCGGCTATGGCCGGCGATGAAGAAAGCGCGGCTGGCGCCAGTGCAATTCTGGGTGACCGTCATCGGCATCGCCGGAATTTTCGTCGGCACCTACTTCTACATTACCAACGGCCGCGTCCCGATCGTTGCCGCCGGCTCAATCGTTTTTATCATCGGCGCGGCGCTGACGGCGTGGCTGTTCTTGACGAGCAGCCGCGGCGCCTAGAACACCTCGTCCGGCAATTCCATCATTCTCATGGCGCCAGCGCCGCGATGTAGCGGTCCGGCAGATGATCGCGGATTTGCGTCGGAAGGAATTCGAGCAATTTGCCGATCCGACCCGGGCCGGCGGGACCGAGCTCGCCGCGCAATAGTTTTCCAAACTCGGTTGCGATGCCTTGCCGTAGCCCAACGGAGAAGTTCGGTTCGTCGGAGCCGAGACCAGAAAGCGCGGTGCCCTTGAAGCTGCCACCCGACGCGCATTGCATCATGCGCCCGACGTGGCGAAAACCGAGAGCCGACATCGGCACGGTCGGCACGATGTCGTTGCCATGCACGAAACGATACGTGGTCAACCCAAGCCGGCCGTTATAAGCGGCGATGAAGCGTGCACCGCCAACCCGGGGGAGGCCATAGGTGTAGACTGCGAGCGGTGCGCCGCCAGATTCCACAAAACGCATTGCTCCCAGCACAGCCAGCGCAGCGCCGAGACTATGGCCGGCAAACATGACAGGTTGCACTGACTGCGTGATTATCACGGAAACGCTAGGCCATATGGCATCCATGGCTTTGTTAAAGCCGCCGTGGATGTCAGTACCCGGCTCCGGAATAACCTCCTCATCGGTAACCACATTCGCCAATACCGCCGGGTCCGTCCCCGCGAAGGCGACAATCGTGACGTCGGCGCGCTTAGCGATAATCCCGCGGGTATCGACGTCTGTTCCGAGCGCCCGCGCGGTCGCGTGGAACGGAAGGATACTCGGAAATCGCCATTTCTGGCGAACGGCGTCGATAGTCGCTTGCTGGTGCGTCTCGTAAGCGAGCTGCGAGGCCCACATCAATGCGCGAGCGGTGCCGGGATCGAAGCTGGCCGTCGCAGTGAAATCAACAAAAGCTGTTTCGCTGTAGTCGTCTGGCGGCAATTCGACAAAAATGCTCATGAGGTCCCCTCGCGTTATGGCTCACCAATACGGCGAGCGACCGCGTTTCGCCTATTGGACGCACTTTAAAACGCATCGTCCGGCAATTCCATCGTGCTGACAGCGCCGGACTGGATGCGGGCGAAATGCGCCGCCGTCTCCGGCAGCATGCGCTCTATGAAGAAGCGCGCGGTGGTGAGCTTGGCGCTCATGCGCTGGCCCGCGCCGTTGGTTTTCGCATGGGCGATCGCGGCTTCCGCAATTCTACACCACATGTAGCCGAGCGCCACCAGCCCGAACATGTGCATGTAGTCGGTGGCGCCGGCGCCGGCATTGTCGGGCTTGGCCATGGCGTTCTGCATGAACCACATCGAGGCCTGCTGCAGATGGCCGAGCGCAACGCCGAGCGGCGTCACGAAGGGCTTCATGCCATCGTCGGCACTCTTCTCCTTGATGAACGAGCCGACCTCATTGATGAATGCCATCAGCGCGCGGCCGCCGTCCTTGCCGAGCTTGCGGCCGACCAGATCGAGCGCCTGGATGCCGTTGGCGCCTTCGTAGATCATGGCGATGCGGGCGTCGCGCACGAACTGCTCCATGCCGTGCTCGGCGATGTAGCCGTGGCCGCCGAACACCTGCTGCGCCATCACGGTATTGGCAAAGCCGCTGTCGGTGAGCACGCCTTTGACCACCGGCGTGAGCAAGCCCATGTAATCGTCGGCGCTCTGGCGTTCCTTGTCGTCCTCGGAACGCCGCGCGATGTCGCCCTTAAGCGCGGTCCACAGCACCAGCGCGCGGCCCGCTTCGTTGAAGGCGCGAATGGTCATCAGCATGCGGCGTACGTCCGGATGCACGATGATCGGATCGGCCGCCTTGTCGGGATATTTGGCGCCGCTGAGCGCGCGGCCTTGCAGGCGCTCCCTGGCGTAGATCGCGGCGTTCTGATAGGCGACTTCCGACAGCGACAGGCCTTGCACGGCGACGCCCAACCGCGCCTCGTTCATCATTGTGAACATGGCGGGCAGGCCGCGGTTCTCCTCACCCACCAGCCAGCCGACGGCGCCGTCGTAATTCATCACGCAGGTGGAATTGGCGTGAATGCCCATTTTCTCTTCGATCGAACCGCAGGAAACGCCGTTAGGCGCGCCGAGCGAACCGTCATCCCTGACCGTCAGCTTGGGCACCACGAACAGCGAGATGCCCTTGGTGCCGGCCGGCGCGCCTTCGATGCGCGCCAGCACCAGGTGGACGATGTTTTCGGCGAGATCGTGCTCGCCGGCGGAGATGAAGATCTTGGTGCCGGTGATCCGGTAGCTGCCGTCGGCCTGCTTCACCGCCTTGGTGCGCAACAGGCCCAAGTCAGTGCCGCAATGCGGTTCGGTCAGATTCATGGTGCCGGTCCATTCGCCGGTCACCATCTTGGGCAGATATTTCGTCTTCAGTTCTTGCGAGGCATGCGCGAGCAGCGCCGCGATGGCGCCCTGCGTGAGGCCCGGATACATGGCGAAGGCCATGTTGGCGGAGCAGAGCATTTCGTTCACCGCCACGGTCAGGGTCGCCGGCAGGTCCTGGCCGCCGTATTCGGCCGGCACCGAGATGCCGATCCAGCCGCTCTCGACCATTTGCTTGAAGGCGTCCTTGAAGCCGGTGGGTGTGGTGACGCGGCCATCGGGATGGCGCGTGCAGCCCTCATGATCGCCGACACGATTGAGCGGCGTGAGGACTTCTTCGCTGAACTTGGCCGCCTCGCGCAGCACGGCTTCCACCACGTCGGGTGTGGCATCGCCGAAGCCGGGCAGATTGCCGTAGCGGTCGAAATGGAAGACGTCGTTCAACAGGAACAACGTATCATCCACGGGGGCCTTGTAGGTCGGCATCAGTCCCTCCCGGCGTCCAGCGAGCGCCGTTAACGACTCGATAACTATTGAGCGATTGCGACCGGTTCAAGAACGGCCATGGCTACCCCCAAGCGCCGCAAGCACGGCTGCGACAAGACCATCGCGCATCCGGCTTACAGCCGCGTTAAGCCGCCGCCTACCGCCGCGCGCGGCCGAAACCGCAGGCAAAATCCGATACTTCCGCCCAATCCTTAACTCCATGTTTACCGTGACCGGCAAAAAGTCGAGCAGAGGACTGCGGACCGCGCCCGTATCCACGAGCCGTTATCGTGTGCCGGTTCCACGGAGAGCCCAGAAGGCTCCTTCGCCTCCACCTCGAACGTGGGTGCGAGCTAATGAGATTTGGCGTCCCGTGGAGTTTGAAAGGGATACGACCGGAAGCCCGCGAAACCGCCGAAGCAGCGGCACGCGGGGCGGGCATGCCGCAGGGCGAATGGCTCAACTCCGTGATCATCCAGCAAGCCGAGCAGGAAGGCGTGCAATCGCCGCCGCTGGCCGCTCACGATTCCGATGGCGGCTATCTCGCCACGATGAACCAACGGCTCGATGACCTGTCGCGACGCGTCGAGCAGCTCACGCGTACGGGGCCCGCAGCCTACGCGCCGAAACGCAGCCGTAACGAATCCGATCCCCTCGCCGAGCAGATGGTCCGTGTCGGCCGCCGGCTTGACGAATACGCCAGCGTGTCGCCGGCGGCGGCGGCGATGCCGAGCGTGCAGTTGCCGCCGAGCCTTGATCGTGCCGTCGCCGAAATTGCCGCCCGCCAGCGCATGCTCAACGGCAACGCCGCACCGGCGCCGCGGCAACAGCCGCAAGCGGTTATGGCGGCGCCGGTGCCGATTCCGCTGCCGGCGCAGGACCTGTCGGGCCTGGAAGATCAGCTTCGCAATATCACCAACCAGATCGAGACGCTGCGCCAGCCGGGCATAGAGCAGGCGATCAACGCACTGCGCGAGGAGCTCGGCGAGATCGGCCGCACGCTCAGCGACGCGATGCCGCGCCGTGCCCTCGACGCCATCGAAAAGCAGATTCAGGACCTCAACCAGCACATCGCCGAAGGCCGCCAGGCCGGCGTCGACGCCGGCTCACTCGGCGGCATCGAACACGGCCTTGCCGAAGTGCGCGACGCGTTGCACGGACTGACGCCGGCGGAAAACCTGATCGGCTTCACCGATGCGATCACCGGCCTCGCGCACAAGATCGATCTCATCGTCGCGCAGAAAGACCCGGCGACGCTGGCGCAGCTTGAGAGTGCCATTATCACGCTGCGCGAGATGACCAACCATGTCGCCTCGAACGAGACCGTGCGGGGGCTGGCCGCGCAGGTGCAGACGCTGGGCGAGAAAGTCGAGACTATGGCCAGCGCCGGGACCGGCGGCGATGCGCTCAACCATCTCGAGCCCCGCATTGCAGCGATCTCGGACGCGCTGGCCGAGCGCGCGCAAAGCGGCGCCGCGGTGCCACCACGGCTGGAAGCCCTGGTGGAATCGCTCAGCGACAAGATCGAGCAGGTTCAGAACTCGCGCGGCAACGGCGATGCCTTCAGTCATCTTGAGGATCGCATAGTCAGGCTGGTGGAGAAGCTGGACGCTTCCGATTCCCGGCTCCGCCATTTGGAAGGGATCGAGCGCGGCCTCGGCGATCTTCTGATCCACATCGAAGATATGCGGGCGAACAAGGACGCCGGCGGGTTACGCGCGCAAGGCGCGCCGGGGGTCGACGACCTCAAACACGATATCGCCCGCACCCAGGATGCGCTGGAAGCGGTACACGGCACGCTCGGCCTCATCGTCGACCGCCTCGCCATGATCGAAAAGGATATTCGCGGCGAAGCGCGCCCGCATAGCGCGGCCGATAGTGACGCACCACTCAGCCAACCGTTCGGCAAATTCGCCGTCCGCATGGTCAACGACGCCCCCGCCATTACAGCACCGATGCCGGCGCCACTGCCGCCGGCAGCCGCAGCCCCTCCGCCTGCACCTTCGCCGGCGCCCCGGCGCTTGCCGCCGTCCGCCCAATTGCCGATCGATCCCGATCTGCCGCCCGATCAGCCGCTTGAGCCCGGCTCCGGGCCGCCGGCTTTGAACGCCGATCCAGCCGTCCGCATTGCCGCCTCGGAAGCCGCCCTCGGCGGCGTTCGGCCGGCCGCCGCTGCCGGGGGTAAATCCAGCTTTATCGCCGCAGCCCGCCGCGCCGCCCAGGCGGCGGTGCAGCAACCGGGGGCCCGTGCGCCGCGCGCGGAGCCGGTCGAGACGCACGAGCGCGAGACCACGTCGCTGCGCGCCAAAATGATGAAGCGGGTCAAGTCGCTGTTCATCGCGGCCAGCATCATCGCCATCGTGGTCGGATCGGCCCAGATCGCCGACAATGTGCTCGATCTCGGCAATTCCACAATCAAGATGGCGGAAGTTCCCGTATCGAATACCGGGGACACCGAGGCGGGCGCCGCGCCCGAGTCGACCGCCGGCATTGCCACCAATCCGCTCGCGCTACCGAAACTGCCTGAAATCGGGCCGCTGGCGTCGTCACCCGGCACCCCCGGGATCGCAACCACGCCGCCGCTGGGCTTGAACCCGACGACGCAAGTGATGCCGTCGCTGTTCAGTCCGCCGATGCTCGGATCGCAGAACGAAGTCACCGGATCGATTTCCCGCCCAGCCGGCAGCAGCCAGCCGGCGCGGCCGGCGGCCCCATCGAAACTGCCAAGCCTGCAATCCGCCGACCAGCTGCCGATCACCATCGGCGGACCCAAACTGCGCAGCGCGGCTATCGCCGGCGACGGCGCCGCCGCCTACGAGGTGGCCGTACGCTTCGCCGAGGGGCGCGGTGTGCCGGTCAACATGGATGAAGCGGCGCGCTGGTACGAGCGGGCGGCCAGCAAGGGCCTAACGCCCGCGCAATTCCGCTATGCCAGCCTGCTGGAAAAGGGCCAGGGCGTGAAGAAGGACTTCGCCCAGGCCCGCCGGCTCTACCTCGCCGCCGCTAGCAAGGGCAACAGCAAGGCGATGCATAATCTCGCCGTGCTCTATGCCGAAGGCATTGACGGCAAGCCGGATTTCGGCACCGCCGTGCAATGGTTTCGCAAGGCCGCTCAGCGCGGCGTTGCCGACAGCCAGTACAATCTCGGTGTCCTGTGCGCGCGCGGTCTCGGCACCGATAAGAGCTATGCCGAAGCATACAAATGGTTCGCGCTAGCGGCCGCCCAAGGCGACCGGGAATCCGCCAAGAAACGCGACGACGTTGCGGGCTCCATGGACGCCGCCGCGCTGGCCGCCGTCCAGCAAGCAGTCAAGGGCTTCGTAGCCGAGCCGCAGCCGGAGGAGGCCACGGTCGTTCGCGAACCGCCAGGCGGCTGGGATCACGCCGCCGGCGCGCAGCCGCATGCCAAGCCGCGGCCGGCCGGGCCGCTGGCGCTCGGCGCCTTCGAGGTGGGAAAACGGTGAACAATCGCGTCCGACCGCGCAAAAGCGTGATCGCGCGCCGGTTCATCGCTAATATCGCCAAGACCTCTGGCCCAGAGTCGATACCGGCTCCGAAAGACGTGGCGTTGACCGCAAGGTGAACCTCCCGCCGGAGCGGACCGGTTAAGCGGCGCATTGGGCGCGAACGCCGGACGACGTCCCTTGCAGATCTATCTTCCGATCGCCGACATGCCCGTGAACATCTTCCTCGTGCTGGGGATGGGGCTCGCAGTCGGCTACATCTCCGGCATGTTCGGCATCGGCGGCGGCTTCCTGATGACACCGCTGCTGATCTTCATCGGCGTCTCGCCTGCGGTTGCGGTGGCGAGCGTGGCAAGCCACATCGCCGCATCCTCGTTCTCCGGTGCGATCAACTATTGGAACAGACGCGCGCTCGACCTGGCGCTCGCGTTGATGCTGCTGAGCGCCGGCATCGTCGGTACCGCGACCGGCGTCTGGCTGTTCACGACCTTGCGCGCACTCGACCAACTCGACCTGGTGATCGGGCTGTCCTATGTGACGCTGCTCACGATCGTCGGCGGCCTGATGATCTATGAAAGCGTCCGCGCGGTAATGCGTGCGCGCCACGGCCTGCCGGCCACCATCCGCCGGCCGGGCAGTCACACCTGGCTGCACGGCTTGCCGTTCAAGCTGCGCTTCAAACGCTCGAAAATCTACGTGTCGGCGATTCCGGTCTGGCTGATCGGGTTCATCATCGGTTTCGTCGGCGCGATCATGGGCATCGGCGGCGGATTCTTGCTGGTGCCGATGCTGATCTATTTCCTGCGCGTGCCAACCGCGACCGTGATCGGCACCTCGATGGTGCTCACCCTCATCACCATGGCTTCGGCGACGGTGATGCATGCGGCCACCAACCATCTCGTCGACGCGGTGCTGGCCTTGATCCTGATGGTCGGCGGCGTGGTTGGCGCGCAATTCGGCGCGCGCACCGGACAGAAGATGCAGGGCGAACGGCTGCGCCTCCTGCTCGGCCTGCTGGTTTTCGCGGTCGGCCTGCGCTTCGCCTATGCGCTGGTGGTGCAGCCGGACGATCTGTACTCGATACGACACCTCGGGGGCGAATGATGCGGCGGATCGCACTCACGCTCGTAATCGTCATGATGGCCTGCGGCGCCAAGCCCGCCGCCGCCGAACGGCTGGTGGTGTCGCTGTCGAACCACCGGGTGGCGATCACCTCGAGTTTCGTCGGAGAAGACTTGGTGCTGTTCGGCACCATTGAACCCGACGCGGTCAAGACCGCGCTGCGGTCAGCTTATGATCTTGTCGTCACCGTAACCGGACCGCGCCAGACACTGCGCACCCGGCGCAAGCAGCGTGTGCTCGGCATTTGGGTCAATGTCGACTCGCGCGAATTCGTGCGCGTGCCGTCCTATCTCGCCATCTTGAGCAACCGGCCGGTCGGCCAGATCACCCAGCAGGACACCTTGCGGCGATTGCAGATCGGGCTGGACAATTTCCTGCTGCCGCAGCGCATCGGACCGGACCTCGCCGATACCGTGCGCGACGATCCGTTCCGGCTAGCTTTCGTGCGGCTGGAAATTCAGCAGGCTCTGTACAGCGAAATCGGCAGCGCGGTGACCTACCTCACGCCGACCGTGTTCCGCACCGCGATTCCGCTGCCGGCCGACGTACCGACCGGCAACTATACGATCGACGTCAAGCTGTTCGCCGACGGCGCGATTGTGGCGCGCACCAATTCGGCGTTGGAAGTGACCAAGACGGGCTTCGAGCAATATGTCGCCGACGCCGCGCGCGACCATGGCTTGCTTTATGGCTTGGCGACCATGCTGATGGCGCTGCTCACCGGCTGGATCGCCAGCGTGGTGTTCAAACGGGATTAGCGCGGCGGCTCGATCGCGCGCGGTTGCGGGTTCCATTGTGCGATTCTAAGCATATCTAGAGCACGATCCCGAAAAAGCCTGCCCTCGGACTTGATCCGAGGGTGGGACCGGTTTTCGGAATAGTTCATGCTCAATCAAAGAGACGTGCGTGGCAATGTGCTAGGATGGAATCATGATCCAGGATCCGACGACCCCAGGAGAGGCCCCGATGAGTAACGACACCGTAACGAAGGTTTTCGGCGGCTCGCCGCTGGCGGTGCTGGGGCGCCTGGTGCTGGTCTCGATCCTGGTCGGCGTCGTGCTGGCGGCGCTCGGGCTCGACCCGTTCGACATCATCAGCAGCGTGGAGCGGCTGATCCGCTCGATCTGGAACATGGGCTTCGACGCGTTCCGCTGGCTGTGGCGCTATTTCCTGCTCGGCGCGGTGATCGTGATCCCGATCTGGATCATCATGCGCATCGTCAATGCTCCGCGGGGCAAATAAGCCAGTTTAGCTCGGCCAACTCTCCGCCGTAATATCCGCCGCATCCGAGCCGACCATCGCGGCCAGCGAGTCGCGGTGGCCGCGCTTAAGCGCCGCCAGCAGGTCCGTCTTGATCTCGGACACCACAGCGATGCCGCGGAACACCAGCCCGGTGTAAAGCTGTAGCAGTGTGGCTCCGGCCTTGATCTTGGCGATGGCGGTGGGGCCGGAGTCGACGCCGCCGGCGCCGATCAGCGGGAACGCCCCCTCGGCGCGCACAAAGGTCTCCGCCAATATGCGGGTTGAAAGCTTGAACAGCGGCCGCCCCGAAAGCCCGCCCGTCTCCCTGGCTTTGTCGCGCTCGCGCAGCGAGCCCGGCCGCGCGATCGTGGTGTTGCCGACGATCATGCCGTCGAGGCGATGTTTGCGCGCGATGCCAACCGCATCATCGAGATCGGACAGTGTAAGATCGGGTGCGATCTTGACCAGCACCGGCACCGGCCCGAAGCGCGGGCGCATCCGCTCGCGCGCATCGAGCACGCGGGCGAGCAAATCGTCGAGCGCCTTGCCCTGCTGCAGGTCGCGCAAGCCGGGCGTATTGGGCGAGGAGACGTTGACGGTGAAATAGCTGGCAACCGCCGCGAAGGTTTCGACCAGCCGCACATAGTCGCCGCTGCGGTCGGCGCTGTCGCGGTTGGCGCCGATATTGACGCCGACGATGCCGCCCTCCTCCGCGCGCGCGACCAGCCGCTTGAGCATCGCCGTCGCACCTTCGTTATTGAAGCCGAGTCGGTTGATCACGCCCTCGTCGGATTCGAGCCGGAACAGGCGCGGGCGCGGATTGCCGGTCTGCGGCAGCGGGGTGACGGTGCCGACCTCCACAAAGCCGAAACCCAACCGCAGCAGTGCGTCCGGGACTTGTGCGTTCTTGTCGAAGCCCGCCGCGATCCCGATCGGATTGGGGAAATTGAGACCGAAGGCCCGTACACCAAGCTCACGGGCGTCGGCCGGCGGCCGCGCCAACGGCATATAGCGCAAGGCCTTGATCGCCAAGGTATGCGCATCCTCCGGATCGAGGGCCCGCATCAGCGGGCGGGACAGCCAGTCGAAAAAGCCGATCACCATAAGTTCGACCCTATCGGCGGGGTTGCGGCTTGTTCAAGACAAGCCTTGAAGGAAACTGTTGCAGGAGGGGGGCGTCTCAAGGCTATAATTCCTATATCTTGGACTAGAGTCTTAGACGGGTGTGCGCCGATGTCGCTGACACATAACCAGATCTGGACTGCCATCGACCGGTTGGCCGCCCGCGCCAATCTGACGCCCTCCGGTCTCGCCAAGAAGGCGGGTCTCGACCCGACCACCTTCAACAAGTCCAAGCGCATCACGCCGGAAGGCCGGCCGCGCTGGCCGTCCACCGAATCGGTCGCCAAGGCGCTGGCCGCCACCGGCACCAAGGTCGACACCTTCGTCAACCTGATCACCGACAGCGGCAAGGTGGCGATTTCAAGCGTGCCGCTGATCGGCTTCGCCGAAGCTGGCGCCGGCGGCTATTTCGACGACGGCGGTTTCCCGGTCGGCAAAAGCTGGGAAGAGATCGCCTTCCCCTCGGTCACCGACGAGCACGCCTACGCACTGGAAATCTCCGGCGACTCGATGAAGCCGGCCTATCGCGACGGCGACGTCATTGTGGTCTCACCGGCGGCCCCAGTGCGGCGTGGCGACCGCGTCGTGGTCAAGACCAAGGACGGCGAGGTGATGGTCAAGGAACTCAAGCGCAAAACCGGCAAAAGCGTCGAGCTCAAATCGCTCAATGCCGAGCACCGTGACCGCACATTGCCGATGTCCGACGTGCTGTGGATCGCGCGGATTGTTTGGGCGAGTCAGTGATCTTTCTTATCCCTCCCCTGAAAGTGGAGGGTGGCTTCGAGCGAAGCGAGAAGCAGGGTGGGGTGCCATCCCACCGACGAATTTTCCCCCACCCGGTCGGCTACGCCGACCACCCTCCCCCCTTGCGGGGGAGGGATTAAGAGTCACGCGCTCCTTGCCAGTGCGCCGTCGATCATGTCGATGGTGTTCTGCAGGCCGTAGACCGCGACGAACGAGCCGAAGCGCGGGCCTTTCTCCTGGCCGAGCAGCACCTGGTAGAGCATATTGAACCAGTCGAGCGAGACACCCGGCTTGCCGTCCTTGGCTTTCTTTTTCTGGTCGAGGAACGGCTCGCGCCGCCCGACCTCGTAGACCACATCCTGGATTTCTTCGGCCGAGACTTCCGCCGGCAAATTCGACAGCGCGTCGCGCAAATCGATCAGCGCGGCGCGCTCGACCTCGGTCGGCTGACGGAATTTCTTCGCCGGCTGCACGAAGTCGCGGAAATAATGGATGGCATATTCGACCTGCGCGTTGAGCTTCGGATGCGTCTGCGCCGTGACGCCCGGCCGGTAGCGGCCGATGAAGCCCCATAGCGTCTCGGCGTTTTCCGCGTTCGAGGACGACACCAGCGTTAGCAGCATCGAGAACGTGACCGGCATCTCGATCTTCGGCGGATTGCCGGAATGGATGTGCCAGACCGGATTTGACAACCGTTGCCTGCCGTCCTGCCGCTGATAGCCGTCGAGGAACTGCTGGTATTCGTCGACCGTGCGCGGGATGACGTCGAAATAGAGCCGCTTGGCCGCCTTCGGCTCGCGATACATGAAACACGACAGGCTTTCCGGGCTGGCATAACGCAGCCATTCGTCGATGGTGAGGCCATTGCCCTTCGACTTGGAAATCTTCTGCCCGTTCTCGTCGAGGAAGAGTTCGTAGTTGAACCCTTCCGGCGGCGTGCCGCCGAGCGCGCGGCAGATTTCGCCCGACAGCTTCACCGATTCAATCAGGTCCTTGCCGGCCATTTCATAATCGACGCCGAGCGCCACCCAGCGCATCGCCCAGTCCGGCTTCCACTGCAGCTTGCAGCGGCCGCCGGTTACCGGCGTGGTGACCGGCGCCTTGCTGTCCGGGTCTTCGTAGGTGATGGTGCCGGCCTTGGCGTCGTGCGAGAGCACAGGCACTTGCAACACGATGCCGGTGCGCGGATCGATCGGCAGAAGCGGCGAATAGGTCTGCGTGCGCTCCTCGCGCAATGACGGCAACATGATAGCCATCACCTTGTCGAAGCGTTCCAGCACCCTGAGCAGCGCGCCGTCGAAACGGCCCGAGGTGTAGCACTGCGTCGAGGACAGAAATTCGTATTCAAAGCCGAAATGATCGAGAAAGGCGCGCAGACGCGCATTGTTGTGCTCGCCGAAGCTCGCATGGGTGCCGAACGGATCGGGCACCTTGGTCAGCGGCTTGCCGAGATGGCCCTCCAGCATCTCCTTGTTAGGCACGTTGTCCGGCACCTTGCGCAAGCCGTCCATGTCGTCGGAAAAGGCGATCAGCCGCGTCTTGATTTTATCGTCGGTGAGCACGCGGAAGGCGTGGCGCACCATGGTGGTGCGCGCGACCTCGCCGAAGGTGCCGATATGCGGCAGGCCGGAAGGGCCGTAGCCGGTCTCGAAGATCACTTCTTCCTTGGGCTGCTTTTTCAGCCGCACGACGATCTTGCGCGCTTCCTCGAACGGCCAGGCGCCCGTTTGCTCGGCGAGCTCGCGCAACGATGCAGCGGTTTCGGTAACGGACATCATGATCTCCGGGACGCGGACAGTAAGAATCCAGCGCGCCAAGGTCAAATTTACGACTCAAAACGGGCTGATGGGGAAATAGCGCAGCCAAAGATCGGTGAAACGGCCTTTCTCCCACAGCTGGAACAGCGCCCAGTTGAACGCCTGCCGCAACACGTCGTTGCCGCGGCGGACCGCGATGCCGACGCCTTCGCCGAAAAAACGGCTCTCCATGTATGGCCCACCGCGGAATTCGCAGCAGCCGCCGGAGTCGGTGCCGTTGAGCCAGAACGCCAGTGAGATGCCGTCGCCGAACAGCAGATCGACATCGCCCTTTTTCAGCGCAAAGCGGGCGGCGTCCTCGTTCGGATAGGGATGCAGCTCGGCTTCGGTGAACAAGGCCTTCAGATAGGCTTCGTGCGCGGTGCCGGCGACCACCGCGATCTTCCTGCCTTCGAGCGCCTCCGGGCGCACGTCGTCGCTGTTGAAGTCGCGGCGCGACACGAAGCGCGCCGGCGTGCGGTAATAGGGATCGCTGAAATCGACTTGGCGGCGCATCTCCGGCGTCTCGGCGATGGAGGCGATCACCGCGTCGCCGTTATTGCTATTCAAGGACGCAATCAGCGTGTCGAACCGCCGCATCTGCACGGTGCAGGCGACCTTGATTTCCTCGCAGATTAGCCGCGCCAGATCTACATTGAAGCCGGCGGGCGTGCCGTCCGGCCCGGTATAGTCGAACGGTGGATAATCGGTTTCGGTGAGGAAGCGGATGATGCTGATGCGCGAGAGGTCCGGCCGTTCCGGCCGCCGGCGCGGATCCCAGAAGCCGGGCACCGCCATCGGGTTGTTGATGGTGTTCGCCGGCTTCGCGGGCGCGGCCGGGTTCGTGGTAGGCGGCTGATTGGCCGGCTGCGCGTCGGCCGTGGCGATCATCGCCGCCAGCAGGACGACGATAGTAAGTACACCGCCGCCACGTGCGCATTGACCGCCAAATCGATTCATTCGCCGGACCCGAGTAAAGATTGGCGGCGAACATAGCATCGCCATTGTGGCGGGCCAGCCTTAATCAAGAGAGCGTAAGCCGCCTCAGGCGCCGGTCAGGTGCTTCTCGATCTCATGGATTGGCATTTTTACGAGGTCCTTGTCCACCTCGGCGCGCACCGCGGCGCGCAGCGCGTGCGAATAGGCCGAACGGATCATGCCGAGCGCGCGCGGCGATGCGGCCAGGATGATTGACTTCGTCTTGCCGGCGGCGAGCGCGCCATCGAGATACTGGACCAGATGCGCGAGAAAGGCCCGCTCGGCCTGATCGTGCCAGTCGGTCTGCTCAATGGTGCTACGGCTGCCGTGACTGGCTGGACTGAAGGCCCGGCCCGGCGCATCGGCGCCGAGTTCATGGGTGGCCGAGTCCTTCTGCTCGAAAACCTTGATGGTCTTTAGGTTGGGAAACTTGGTATCGCCGACGTTTTGCAGCACCAGCGCCTTGGCGCCGTCGCAGACCACAACCCATTCGTCACTGTTGATCAATAATTCGGACATACGGACCTCCTGAATATAGTAAAAGTCTAGAATAATCGCGAATAGAGCGCTTTGTTCTGGATCAAACGCCGAGATCCCTATTTCATCGCGAAAGGCCGCGTCAATTCGTCCCGTCGAGCAGCCGGCGGGCGATGACCTGCGCCTGGATCTCGGCGGCGCCCTCGAAAATATTCAGGATGCGGGCGTCGCACAGGATGCGCGAGATCGGGAATTCCAGCGCGAAGCCGTTGCCGCCGTGGATCTGCACCGCATTGTCGGCATTGGCCCAGGCGATGCGCGCGGCCAACAGCTTGGCCATGCCGGCTTCCAGATCGCAGCGGCGGCCGGAATCCTTTTCGCGCGCCGCGAAATAAGTAAGCTGGCGCGCGGTCATGATTTCCGCCGCCATCATGGCGAGCTTGTCGGCGACGCGCGGGAAGCTCACAATTGGAACGCCGAACTGCACGCGGGCCTGCGCATAGCCGAGCGCCTGCTCCATTGCCGCCTGCGCGACGCCAATCGCCCTGGCGGCTGTTTGAATGCGCGCCGATTCGAAGGTCTGCATAAGCTGCTTGAAGCCCAGCCCCTCGACGCCGCCGAGCAGGTTTTCCTCTTTCACTACGAAGCCATCGAAGGCGATCTCGTATTCCTTCATGCCGCGATAGCCGAGCACCTCGATCTCGGTGCCGCTCATGCCCTTGGCGGGAAACGGAGTCTTGTCGTCGCCGCGCGGTTTCTCGGCGAGCAGCATGGACAAGCCGCGATGGCCGGTCTCCTTCGGATTGGTGCGCACCAAGAGTGTCATCAGGTCGGCGCGCACCGGATGGGTGATCCAGGTCTTGTTGCCGTAGACCTTGTAGACGTTACCCTCGCGCAGCGCGCGGGTCTTGATCGAGGCCAAGTCCGAGCCGGTGTTCGGCTCGGTGAACACGGCGGTCGGCAGCACCTCGCCGGAGGCGATCTTCGGCAGCCATTTTTCCCTCTGCTCGGTCGTGCCGCTGCCGAGGATCAATTCGGCGGCGATCTCCGAGCGCGTGCCGAGCGAGCCGACACCGATATAGCCGCGTGACAGTTCCTCCGATACCACGCACATGGACTCCTTGCCGAGCCCCATGCCGCCGAACGCCTCAGGGATAGTGAGCCCGAACACGCCGAGCCCCGACATCTGCCCGATGATCTCGAGTGGGATGTAACTGTTGGTACGGTGCCAGGTTTGCGCGTGGCCGATCACCTCGCTGTCGACGAATTTGCGCATTTCCTCGCGGATCGAATCCAGCGTTTCGTCGAGGCCGCACATGCCGACCGTTGCGTTGTGGCTGGCGCGCATCAGCTCGATCAGACGGGCACGCCGCTCAACGGTATTGCCGCTGGCGATCAAGCCCTCGACGTTTCGGTTGATGCGGGCCGCAACCTGCGCCGTTGAAAGTCCGAGATCGCTCGGCCGCACCATCTCGCCCTGGCTCATCGGAATGCCGCCGATGATCTGGGCGAGATATTCGCCGAGAGCGACGCGCACGAGATGTTCCTCGATCTCGCCGAGCGTGCCGGTGCCGACCATCCGTTCGGTATAGGCGGCGAGCTGGCGTACGGCCTCCACATAGGTGGCGAGCCAGGCCAGCCCATGGGTGGCGCGCTGCTCGTGATCGAACAGGCGGGCGCCCGGCTCGCCGGCTACCACCACCCGCTCGCGCACCTTGGCTACGGCATCCGCCAGCAATGCATCAAGTGCGACGGTCGCCTCGCGGCTGAGTTCAACAAGCTCGTGGTCGGCGGTGGGGCGAGAGGCGGCGACGGGCATGAAATCCTCGGGGACAGGCGATGTCTTGGTGCCGGCTGCGACAAAGACACTACGCGTGCAGTGCACAAAAGCAAAGTGGGCTGGAAATTGGCGGGTTTCCTGCCCCTCTGATCACGGTTACCTCTGCGCGGTTTCCTCTGCCATTTGCGAGACGCGAACCGGCCCATGCGTTTCATAAATCTACCGTTTTCGCTCAATCGGGTGAGCCGGTTGCTCACCTCGATTTCGGTGCGCACCCGGATCATCGTGCTGGCGCTGATCCCGGTGGTCGGGTTCCTCGCCAACGGGCTCACTTATGTCTCCGGCGAAGGCGACGTCGGCACCGCCTTCGAGACGGTCAAGCATTCCGCCGGTCTCGCCGACACCAGCCGTGATTTCAAAAGCGCGGTCGCGGCGATGCGAATCATCGTGAAAGACTTCAGCGCTAACCCCAGCGACAATCTGGTAGTGAGCTTCGTGCAAGCACATTCGGTCGCGTGCAAAGCCTCGACACCATCGCGGCCTCGATCGATCGCCGCCATGCCGAAAACATCGTGGGCTTACGCAAGAACGTCATGTCTTTGCGCGACACCTTCACCGAACAGGTGCGGGAACAGAAGACCTTTGGCTTCGACGAAAACGCCGCACTACGCAACAATCTTCGCGAAGCCGAAAACGCGGTCGAGCGCATCATCAACGAGAGCATGACATGGCTGGCCGAAGCGGATGCCGGAAAATTGATGATGGCGCAGCTCGCCATGCGGACCTACGAAGCCGAATACCGGCTCAATCAAAGCGAGCTGACCAAGCTACAATTTCTCGCCGGCGACAAGAAATTCACCGACACCTTCGCCTTGATCGACGGCACGCCAGAGATGAAGGACTCGCTCGATCACGAGGTGAAAACCTATGCCGATACCTTCGCGCAATGGAGCGACAGCTTCGACCGCGTGCATCCACTACGCACGTTGATCGATATCGACAGCCAGAGCATGCTGCCGCGTGCGGACGAAATCATCGAACGAGCGCGCCGGACGGCAGAAGAGGCGTCATCGGGGCTGACCGCATCGCAACGCCATACGCGCACCGGAATGATCGCAGTCAGCATCGCCATGGTAGCGTTCGGCCTTGGTTTCAGCTGGCTGATCGGACGCAGCATCACGCGCCCGCTCCATGGCCTGGCCGGCGTGATGCAGCAGCTCGCCGCCGGCGATACCAGCGCCCGCATTCCCGCCACCGACGCACGCGATGAGATCGGCGAGATGGCGCGCGCGGTGATCGTGTTCCGCGACAATATGATCGAGCGGGAAAAGCTCGCCGGCATTCAGACCGATGCGGGCCGCGCGCAGGCGCAGCGCAACGACACGATTGCACTCACCATCGCACAATTCAAGCACTCGGTCGAAAGTGCGCTAAGCAAGCTGCGCGGGGCGTCCATGAAGCTGGAAATGAGCTCGAGCGATCTCAACAAGGCCGCGAAATCCACCGACGTGGCGGGGCGCGCGGTATCAGAAGCCCAGCGCACCGTCACCACCATGTCGGAACTTGGCAGCACCCGCATCGGCGAGGTGGTGGGCCTGATCCAGCGATCGCCGGGCAGACCAACCTGCTCGCGCTCAACGCCACCATCGAAGCGGCCCGCGCCGGCGAATCCGGCAGGGGTTTCGCGGTGGCCGCTTCGGAAGTGAAATCGCTGGCCGGACAGACTGCAAAAGCGACCGAGGAGATCGCCGAGCAGATCGGCTCGATCCAATCGGCCGCCGCCGACGCGGCGCGCGCGATCGAACAGGTCAACGCCATCATCCGCGAAATGTCGGCGATCGCCACCATGGCGGCGGCTACCGTCGATCAGCAGAACTCCGCGGTGGCTTCGATCGCGGAAGGCGTCAGCCGCGCCTCCGGCGAGGCGCGCAGCGGCGCCGAGGCGATGAGCAAGGTTGCCGGCGTCACCACCGATGCCCGCTCGACCGCAGCCGACGTCAAAGACCTCGCCGATGCGGTCGCGTGCAGGCGGCGTAGGCCTGACTGCCGTCGTCCCCGCGAAAACGGGGACCCATAACCCCTGCCCATCTGCATTATAGAAACCGGGGCTATGGATCCCGGGGTTCCCTCGCTTGCGCTCGGTCGCCCGGAACGACAGCAGAATATCGCTACCCCTTGCAAAGCGCGCGGCGATAGCTGATTCAAAGTCCTGACGAGGTTGCTCGGGGGCAAGCATTTTGCGCATTCTCAAACTGTCGTTGCGGATCGTGCTCGACACAGCCCAGCATTTTCTCGCCAATGACGGCTGGGCGATCGCGAGCCACATCGCGCTGTCCACTCTGATGGCGATGTTCCCGTTCCTCATCGTGGTCACCGCGCTTGCCGGCTTTTTCTTCGGCTCAAAAGAGCTCGCTGACGAGGCCGCGCACATCCTGCTGGAGGCCTGGCCGAAGGAAGTGGCCGGCCCGATCGCGTTCGACCTCACCGACGTGCTCACCAATACCCGCGGCGACGTGCTCACCCTCGGCGTGCTGTTCGCGCTCTATTTCGCCTCCAGCGGGGTGGACGGCCTGCGCATCGGCCTCAACCGTGCCTATAAAGCGGTTGAGGTGCGCTCGTGGTGGATCTTACGGCTGGAGTCGATCGTCTATGTACTGATCGGCGCGGTGGCGATCCTGGCATTCTCGTTCCTGGTGGTGTTGGCACCGCTGATCTGGGCGAGGCTGCTGCACTATGTGCCAACGCTGGAGCCGTTGAGCGGCCTTATCACCTTCGCCCGCTACGCGGTGGCGGTGGTGGTGCTGGTGATCGCGCTGGTGATCGTGCACCGCTGGCTGCCGGCCGGCCGCCGTTCCTTCAGCACGATCGCGCCCGGCATTATCGCGACGCTGCTGTTATGGCTGATCAGCGGCGCCGTTTTCGGCCGCTATCTTGCCACTTACGCATTTACGTATGTGTCGATGTATGCGGGGCTGGCGTCGGTGATGATCGCGCTGGTGTTTCTTTATGTCTGCTCGTCGATCTTCATCTTCGGCGGCGAGTTGAATTCGGCCATCGTCAAGGCGCACCACGAAACCGGTTAACACGCCGCGTTAAAAATCCGGCGGCGCGAACTAGTCATTTTTCTTGCGCATGATCTTTTCCGAAAACCGGTTCCCATCCCGGATCAAGTCCGGGACAGGCTTTTTTCGGGATCATGCGCCCGCCGCTTCCTGCACGTCCTCGAAGTTTTTCAGGCCCGGGCGCGGCGCGTTGACCATGACCGCCATGTTACCGGGCGGGTGCTGGTTCTTCCACATCTTCATGTGCGCGAGCGGGATCTTATCCCAGGCGAACACCTCACTCATGCAAGGGTCGATACGCTGCTCGAGCACAAAGCGGTTGGCCTGCGAGGCCTGCTTGAGGTGCGCGAAATGCGAGCCCTGCACGCGCTTCTGCCGCATCCAGACATAGCGGGCATCGAAGGTAAGATTGTAGCCGGTGGTGCCGGCGCAGAACACCACCATGCCGCCGCGCTTCACCACCAGGCAGGAGACCGGGAAGGTCTGCTCGCCCGGATGCTCGAACACGATGTCGACGTCGCGCTTGCCGGTGATGTCCCAAATCGCCTTACCGAAACGGCGCGCTTCCTTGGTCCAGACGTTGTATTCCTCGGTGTTGACCGCTGGCATCTGGCCCCAGCACTTGAAGTCCTTGCGGTTGATCACGCCCTTTGCGCCGAGGTTGAGCACGTATTCGACCTTCGACTCGTCGGAGACGACGGCGATGGCATTGGCGCCCGAAGCGGCGACAAGCTGCACGCCAAACACGCCGAGCCCGCCGGAGCCGCCCCACACCAGCACATTGTCACCGGGCTTGAGTGTATGCGGCGAATGGCCGAACAACATGCGGTAGGCGGTGGCGAGCGTGAGCGTGTAGCAGGCCGATTCTTCCCAGGACAGGTGATTGGGCTTGTGCATCAATTGCCGCGACTGCACGCGGCAGAATTGCGCGAACGATCCGTCCGGCGTCTCATAGCCCCAGATGCGCTGCGAGGGCGAGAGTAGCGGATCGCCGCCATTGCAGTCCTCGTCGTCGCCGTCATCCTGATTGCAGTGGACGATGACCTCATCGCCGACCTTCCAGCGATGCACCTTGTTGCCGATCGCCCAGACGATGCCCGACGCATCTGAGCCGGCGATGTGAAACGGATGCTTGTGCACGTCGAAGGTGGAAATCGGCTGGCCGAGACCGGCCCAAACGCCGTTGTAGTTGACGCCGCCCGCCATCACCAACAGCAGCACCTCGTCCTCGCCGATCGGCCAGGTCGGCACCACTTCTAGTTGGAACGACTTGTCCGGCGGCCCGTGGCGGTCCTTGCGGATCACCCAGGCGTGCATTCTTTCGGGCACGTGCCCGAGTGGCGGAATCTCGCCGATGCCATAGAGGTCCTTGAGCGGAGAAACGCTCTTCACCTTCGCGGCGGCCGGCATCTGCACTCTCCTTGAGCACTATCGTTGCGCTTTAAATAGTTTGGCGCAATTTATGTTGCAACGCAACATTTCGTTTAGTCCCGTGCAAAAACCGCCTTGCCTCAAGGCTTTTAAGGGTTCCTGTTTTGCGCTGATTGTCGCGCACGCGGTCTATCTGGTCGCCTCCTATGTACAGGGCTCGTGAATCTTGGCGCCGACGGACTTCGTCAATGTCTGGGCTGCCGGGCAATTGGTTTTGCAGGGGAATCCAGCCGCGGCCTACGACTGGCCGACCCACAAGGCGATGGAATTGGTCGCGCTCGGCCATCCGTTCGAGGGCTATTTCGGTTGGCATTATCCGCCGACGTTCCTGCCGGTCGCCGCCTTGTTGGCGAAGATGTCCTATGTTCCGGCGCAGATCATCTTCTTAGTCTCGACATTCTGCGCCTACTTGTTCTGCCTGCGTGGAATTCTCGGCGAGCGCACCGGATTTTTTATCGCCGCCGCCTTTCCCGCCGTGCTGGCCAACTTCATCGCCGGACAAGTTGGATTCCTGAGCTCGGCTGCAGACCGCGTTCGGTCTTGTGCGCATGCTAGGCGGATCGGAGCCATTGGCCTGGAGCGCGCAGGCCTTGGTCGCGCTGATCGCCGTGGCCGCCATCACGGCGCTGTAGCGCAGCCGCGCCGACGATGAGGCCAAGGCGGCGGCGCTCAGCATCGGCGCCATGCTGGCGACGCCCTATCTTTACACTTACGACCTCGTGGTGCTCGCGGTGCCGCTCGCCTTCCTATGGCGGCTCGGCCGCGCGCGCGGATTTCTCAACCATGAGCTGGCCGGCATCGCCCTCGCCTGCCTGCTGGTGCTGATCTTCCCATTCGTCAAAGCGCCGGTCGGCTTCGCTGCAGTGCTGCTGGTGGCGGCGCTGATCGCGCGCCGCGCGCTGACGCCGCACAACGCTTCCTTACCTGCACAGGGCATGGTCTGATGCATCTACTCGCTTCGACGGCGTCATTACCCGTTCACAGCCGCCATCCACAATTCGCTGCCAGCCATATCGACGGACCTGCGGCTTTCAGGTTGAATGACCTGTGGGGCCGTGGCCCGTTGCCGGCAACATTGCCGCGCGCGGATGTCTGCGGTGTCTCGCTGGGGAGGGATCGCCATCATGATGCTGGAAACCAACAGTATTATCGTCATCTTGCTTATCGGCCTTATTGCCGGCTGGCTGGCCGGCAGGATCATGGGCGGCGGCTTCGGCCTGATCGGCGACATCATCATCGGCATCATCGGCGCCTTCATCGGCAGTTGGATTTGGGGCCAGCTCCACCTTCCCGGCATCGGACCTTGGTGGCTCACGGCGATCGTCATCGCGACCGTCGGCGCCTGCATCCTTCTATTCATCATTCGACTGATCAAACGATAGCAGCGGCACGCGGTTTCGCGCTGAGTTGAAGGGCCGGGCTCGCGCCCTGCCCGGCGGCGGCGCGCTTTGCTGCGACGTGTGTTGCATTGCAACAAAAGCCGGTCCACACTGTCGCCATAAGGCGACCGATGCGCGACAAAACCCAACGCGATAAACCGTGGATCTTCCGGACCTACGCCGGCCATTCCACGGCCGCGGAGTCCAACGCGCTCTATCGCAAGAATCTGGCCAAGGGGCAGACCGGCCTGTCGGTCGCCTTCGATCTACCGACCCAGACCGGCTACGACTCGGACCACATGCTGGCCAAGGGCGAGGTGGGCAAGGTCGGCGTGCCGGTCTGCCATCTCGGCGACATGCGCGCGCTGTTGACCGGCATCCCGCTTGGCAGCATGAACACCTCGATGACCATCAACGCCACCGCGGCATGGCTGATGGCGCTCTACATCGCGGTGGCCGACGAGACCGGCGCGCCGCGCGCGGCGCTCACCGGCACCATCCAGAACGATATCATCAAGGAATATCTCTCGCGCGGTACCTATGTGTTCCCGCCGGCGCCGTCGATGCGGCTGATCAAGGACGTGGCGATTTTCACCACCAGCGAATTGCCGAAGTGGAATCCGATGAACATCTGCTCCTACCATTTACAGGAGGCAGGTGCGACGCCGGTGCAGGAGCTGGCCTTCGCGCTGGCGACCGCGGTGGCGGTGCTCGACACGGTGAAGGCATCGGGCGAAGTCACCCAGGAGAAATTCGGCGAGGTGGTGGGGCGCATTTCGTTCTTCGTCAACGCCGGACTTCGGTTCATCACCGAGATGTGCAAGATGCGCGCCTTCGTTGAATTGTGGGACGAGATCACGCGCGAGCGCTATGGCATCACCGATCCCAAGCAGCGACTGTTCCGCTACGGCGTGCAGGTGAACTCGCTGGGGCTGACCGAGCAGCAAGCCGAAAACAACGTCACGCGCATTCTGCTCGAGATGTTGGCGGTGACGCTGTCGAAGAACGCGCGCGCCCGCGCCGTGCAACTGCCGGCCTGGAACGAGGCGCTCGGCCTGCCGCGGCCGTGGGACCAGCAATGGTCGCTGCGCATGCAACAGATCCTCGCCTACGAAACAGATCTGCTCGATTACGGCGATATTTTCGATGGTTCCGAGGAAATTTCGCGCAAGGTGGACGCACTCAAGGCCGAGGCTAAGGAAGAGCTCAAGCGTATCGACGAGATGGGCGGCGCGGTGGCGGCGGTCGAGAGCGGCTACATGAAGCAGCAGTTGGTGGAATCCAACACCGCGCGGCTGGAGGCGATCGAGCGCGGCGAGCAGATTGTGATCGGCGTCAACAAATATCTCGAGAGCGAGTCCTCGCCGCTCACCGGCGGCGTCGATTCGATCATGACGGTTTCGCAAGACGCCGAGCGCGACCAGCTTGAAAAGCTCAAAGCCTGGCGCGCGGCGCGCGACAATGCCGCGGTCGCCGCCACGCTGAAGGAGCTCGAACGCGCCGCCACCAGCGGCAGCAACATCATGCCGGCCTCGATCGCCTGCGCCAAGGCCGGCGTCACCACCGGCGAATGGGGCTGGACCCTGCGCGAGGCGTTCGGCGAATACCGCGCGCCCACCGGCGTCGGCCGCGCCATGCGCAACGACGTGACCGGGCTCGACGACATCCGCGCCGACGTCGATCGCGTCTCACGCAAGCTCGGCCGCCGGCTAACGTTCCTGGTCGGCAAGCCCGGGCTTGACGGCCATTCCAACGGCGCCGAACAGATCGCGGTACGCGCACGCGATGCCGGCATGCAGGTGGTCTATGAGGGCATCCGGTTGACGCCGGAGGAGATCGTCGATACCGCGCGCAAGCAAAAGGCCCATGTCATCGGGCTTTCCGTACTCTCGGGCAGCCACCTGCCGCTGGTGCAGGACGTGGTCGGCCGCATGAAGGCGGCGGGCCTCAAGGTGCCGGTGGTGGTCGGCGGCATCATCCCGCCCGAGGACGCCCTGGCGCTGGAACAGGCCGGCGTCGCCGCGGTCTACACGCCGAAGGATTTCGAATTGAACCGCATCATGGCGGACGTGGTGCGCATCGTAGAGCAGGCGAATAGCGCGAGTAACGTCTAAAGCAAGATTGCGCCAACCGCTGCGCTATCGCATTTGACGAAAAATTTTTTCGCTTCTGCCACAAATCTTTCATCGGCCGAAAACGATTGATCGGCAAAACTTCGCGCAGCTGAGGAGCCGATCGATTATGCCGGAAATCGAAATTTTTGCCGACCCTTTGTCGGCGAACGTGTGGGCCTGGGTGCCCCTCATCGCGATGGCCGCGCAGGTGGAAATCATCGTCTCCATTGTCCAGCGCATGCCGTGTCGCTTACCGGTCTCGATCATCCGCCGCGCACTTTGACGCAATTGCGGATCAGCCAGTTAGCAATGCCAGCGCCTGCGCCAGTTTGCCGGGACCGACCGGCTTCACGAAATAGAAATTCATGCCGGCGGCTCGCGCGGCAGCCTCGTCGCCGGTTTCTGTGCGGCCGGAAATGCCGATCACAGGCACTTGGCCCGCCTGGCCCGGCAGCGCGCGGATGCGGCGTGTCGCCTCGATGCCTTCGAAGCCGGCGAGCGTGATATCCATCAGCACGGCGTCATAGCCGCCGCGCGCCGCCGCCTGCACCGCCGCTTCGCCGCTGGCGACGAAATCGACGCGGTGGCCGAGCTCGCTGAGGATCGTATTCATCACCGCGCGGCCATACGGATTGTCCTCGGCGCACAGGATCGACAGCGCGCGCTTGGGCCGGGCGCGCACGCCGCTGCGTTCGGCTTGCGGCGGCGCATCGACGCGATCGACCGGCACGCTGAGGCGGAACGTGCTGCCGCGGCCTGGCCTTGAGGTCCCAACCAGACTGCCGCCCATCACCTTGGCAATGCGCTTGACGAAGACCAGGCCGAGGCCGGCGCCGCCGTAACGGCGCGCCACCGCTTCGCTCGCCTGCGCGAACGGACGAAACAAATTCTTGAAGTCGCGCGGAGCAATGCCGATGCCGGTGTCGGCGACCGTGAAAATAAGACTCACGCGCGAGCGCCCGGCCGGTTTGAAGCCGACGGTGAAGACCACGCTGCCTTCGCTGGTGAATTTGACCGCATTGTCGGCGAGGTTTTCTAGCGCCGCGCGCAGGCGCAGCGCGTCGCCGGCCACCATCGCCGGTAGATCGGGCGCGAGCGCGATCTCGGTCTTGATGCCTTTATTGCCGGCGCGCGCGCTGAGCGCATGGCCGACCGCTTGGGCGAGGTGCCGCGGCGAGAACAGCTCGTGCTGCAAGGTAAGGCCGGCAGCATCGGCCTTGACGGCATCGACGATCAGCGTGGTGAGCGCGGCGAGATGATCGGCGCCGCTCTTGATGGCGGTCGCCCATTCGCGCTCGCGCGCGCCGATGTCGGAGGTCGCCAGCAACTCGGCCAGCGCCACGATCCCGGTCAGCGGCGTGCGGATGTCGTGCACGATGCCGGCGAGCGCGGCTTCGACCGCGCGCCGGTCCGGCGCCAATATCCGAGCCTTGCGCGGGCGCGCGCGCGCTTTGCGCGGCCGCTTGCTGGGCTTGTGCTTCGCCATTGGTCCCCCACCCCGGCTGCGACAATGGCATGGCAGGCGCTTTCAATCGAGCCCAACGAGCTTGCGGATGTCCGCCGCGCTGGCGCCGCACGCGCGCAGCTCCCTTAATCCAGTGGCCAGCGTCGATTTCGATAGCTTGTTGCCTTCGGCATCGAGGATCAGGCGGTGGTGGTGGTAGCGCGGCGCAGGCCAGCCGAGCAGCGCCTGCAACAGGCGGTGAACGCCGGTCGCGTGGAACAGGTCGCGCCCGCGCACCACGTCGGTAACGCCTTGCGCGGCGTCGTCCACCACGACGGCGAGGTGATAGCTGGTGGGCGTTTCCTTGCGCGCCAGGATGACATCACCCCAGGCGGCGGGATCGGCGGCGATAGTGCCAGTTTCGTCGGCCGGGCCGGCGCCGGTATCCTGCCAGGTGAGCGAGCCAGTCCTAGCGAGCGCGGCGGCCATGTCGAGGCGCAGCGCGTAGGGCTCGGCGGCCATGCGGCGGGCACGCTCGACGGGGGCCATTATTTTCGCGTTGCCGGGATAGAGTGGCGCGCCGTCGGGATCGCGCGGCCAAGGTTCGCGTGTGACGACCAGCGCCGCAATCTCGGCGCGGCTTTCAAAGCTGGGATAGATCAGCCCCATCGCGTCCAGTGTCGCCAGCGCCGTTCGGTAATCGACATAGTGCTCGGACTGCCGCCGCACCGGCTGCTCCCAGACGACGCCGAGCCACGGCAGGTCCTCGTAAATCGCCGCCTCGTATTCCGGCCGGCAGCGCGTCGCGTCGATGTCCTCGATGCGCAGCAACAGCCGCCCGCCCGCCGCCTTCGCCCGGTCGGCATTGAGCAGAGCCGACAGCGCATGGCCGAGATGCAGGTAGCCGTTGGGCGACGGCGCGAAGCGGAAAACGGGTGGCATGGCTTTTCTATCTATCGTCTTGCTTGCTACACCGATAGCGAATGACCCACTTCCTCCACACCGACGCCGATCTACAGGCAGGCCTCGCGCAGTTGATCCTCGCCGATCCGCGGCTCAAGCCCGTCGCCCGCAAGGCCGGCGCCTTCAGCCTGCGCCGCCGCGACGCCGGCTTTGCCGGCCTGTGCGCTATCGTGTGCGGGCAGCAGCTCTCGACCGCGAGCGCAGCCGCCATCCGCACCCGGCTGTTCGCCGCCTTAGATCCGTTTCATCACGACACGGTGCGTCGCGCGCGGGCCGACAAGCTCAAGCGGCTCGGCCTGTCCGCGGCCAAGATCAAATCGATCCGCGAGATCGGCAAGGCGGTCGCGAAGGGAAAGATCGATCTGACCCAAGTCGGCAATATGGATGCCGATGTGGCGCACGCGACGCTCACGACGCTACACGGCGTGGGCCCCTGGACCGCCGATATTTATCTGCTGTTCTGCCTCGGCCATGCCGATGCGTTTCCCGCCGGCGATCTCGCGGTGCAGGAATCCGTTCGTATCGCCTTCGGCTTGCGCAAGCGGCCGGACGCCAAGGCGCTTACGAAAATGGCCGAGGCCTGGCGGCCCTGGCGCGGCGTGGCAGCACATCTGCTATGGGCTTATTATCACGCGGTGAAGAAGCGCGACGTGGTGCCGGTTCAACCGTCAGCGAAAAAGCCGAAAGCGAAGAAAAGTAAAAGCAAAAATGGCTGAACTCGACGGCCCGCGCATCGAGCCGCGCTCGGGCAAGGCGCGCCAGTTGGTAGTGTTCCTGCACGGCTATGGCGCCGACGGCAACGACCTGATCGAGATCGGGCGCGCCTGGGCTGGCCTGTTGCCGGACGCCGCCTTCGTGTCGCCGCACGCGCCGAACCGTTGCGGCCAGGCACCGGTCGGACGTGAATGGTTCCCGCTGACGTTCCGCGATCCGGGCGAGCGCTGGACCGGCGTCAACGCGGCTGCGCCCGTGCTCAATAGTTTCCTCGACGCCGAACTCGCGCGTCGGCAGTTGCCGCCGTCGGCGCTGGCGCTGGTCGGCTTTTCCCAAGGCACCATGATGGCGCTGCATGTCGGGCTGCGCCGAGGCGTGCCGCCGGCCGCGATCGTCGGCTATTCCGGCATGCTGGTGGTGCCGGAGGACGTCGAGCCTGACAAATTGGCCACCGAGATCCTCAGCCGACCGCCGGTGCTGCTCATCCATGGTGACCAGGACGATCTCATCCCGGCGCAGGCGCTGATGCACGCCGCCCAGGGGCTCGCCTCGCTCGACATCCCGGCCGAATGGCACATCTCGCCCGGCATCGGCCATGGCATCGACCAGGAAGGCCTGCGCCAGGGCGGGGAATTTCTGGCCCGCCATTTCGCCGCCCGCAAATAGGCGCTTGCGGGTAACGCTCCGCACCGACTTCACAATCCTTTCACGCTGCCCTATTACTAGGCGGCAGGCTGCGTGGCGGCAGCCATGGGGAGGTTATAGGAGCCGCGCTTGAACGTGCACGTATCGCCCAGCGGGTTTCCGGCGCTGGTGCTCAACGCGGATTTCCGGCCGCTGAGCTATTACCCCTTGTCGCTGTGGTCATGGCAGGACGCGATCAAGGCAGTGTTCCTGGAACGCGTGAACATCGTCGCCAATTACGACCGCGCGGTGCGCAGTCCGAGCCTCGAAATCAAGCTGCCGAGCGTGGTGTCGCTCAAGACCTTCGTGAAGCCCTCGACCCATCCGGCCTTCACGCGGTTCAACGTGTTCCTGCGCGACCGCTTCTCCTGCCAGTATTGCGGCGAGCGCGAGGACTTGACCTTCGACCATCTGCTGCCGCGCTCGCGCGGCGGGCATACTACCTGGATCAACGTGGTCACCGCCTGCTCCGACTGCAATCTGCGCAAGGGCAACCTAACGCCGCCCGAGGCCAAGATGTATCCCTCGCAGATGCCGTTCCAGCCAACGGTGCAGCACCTGCACCGCAACGGGCGGGCATTCCCGCCCAACTACCTGCATGAAAGCTGGCTCGACTATCTTTATTGGGATACCGAGTTGGAACCCTGAGGCGCCGGCCATTGGCCGCGCCCGCCGCGCCGTTTCGGCCCATTTCCTTCGAATTGGTTGGATTTGACCCGCATCAATGCGGAACCGCGCCGGTCCGCTAACGTTTTCTGGGGGACGTAGGCGGAGTTCGCAGGATGAACAAACCCGTGGCAATCGACGCGGCCCGAATCGAGCCGGCAGTACCTGTGGTTTTCGTGCCGAAGCCGCCTGCCGCGACGCCGGCCGGTCCACGTTTTCGAAAATCCTGGCTGATCGCCGGCCTACTGTCGCTGGCAGTGCTCGCCGCCATTGGCGTCGCCTGGTGGCTAGCCACCGCCGAAGCAACCGTCCGTTACACCACCGCGCCGGTCACGCGCGGCGACGTCACGCGCGCGGTGACGGCCACCGGCACGGTCAACCCGGTGCTCACGATCATCGTCGGATCTTATGTCTCCGGCGTCATCCAGGAGATCAACTGCGACTACAATACCGAGGTCAAGAAGGGCCAAGTTTGCGCGCAAATCGATCCACGCCCCTATCAGACCGTGGTCGATCAGAACAGTGCCAACCTGACGCAGGCGAAGGCGCAACTCGTCAAGGACCAGGCCAACTTCGATTACGCGCAGATCAACTACGATCGTAATGCGCGGCTGGCGCAAACCAACGCTATTTCCAAAGACGCGTTCGACATCGCTAAGAACGCGCTCGATCAGGCGCGCGCGCAGATCGGCGTCGACCAAGCCACCATCGCGCAGCGCCAGGCGCAGCTCGCCGCGGCCCAGGTCAATCTCGATTACACCAAGATCGTTTCGCCGGTGGACGGCACCGTGGTGTCACGCAACGTCACCGTCGGGCAGACGGTGGCGGCGAGCTTCCAGACGCCGACTTTGTTCCTGATCGCCACCGACCTCACCAAGATGCAGGTCGATACCAATGTCAGCGAAAGCGACATCGGCGGCATCAAGGACGGTGATCGGGCTTTGTTCACCGTCGATGCCTTCCCGAAGCGCACCTTCGAGGGAACCGTCACCCAGGTGCGGCAATCGCCGCAGACCGTGCAGAACGTGGTGACCTACGATGTGGTGGTCAGCATCGACAATGCCGATCTGGCGCTCAAGCCCGGCATGACCGCGGCCAACCGCATCATCACCGACCAACGCACCGACGTTCTGCGCGTTTCGAGCCAGGCGCTGCGTTATGCGCCCGTGACCGCCGGTGCAACACGGCGAAGCGGCACGTCCGGCCGAACGCGGCCGGCTGAGCAAGGCAGGGTCTGGGTGCTGCGCGACGGCAAGCCAGTTCGGGTCGCAGTGACCACCGGTCTCGACGACGACACCTACACTGAAGTCGTCAAGGGCGAGCTCAACCCAGGCGACCTAGTCATCATCGCCGAGCAACGCAGCAATACCGACAATAAGGCGGCGGCGCCGCGCCTGCGGTAGTAACGCAGCCAACGGCCGGCGCATTGAACATGACGGAACCGATCATCAAGCTCGAGCACGTCACGCGGATATACCATGCCGGTGACGTCGACGTGCATGCGCTGCAAGACGTGAGTCTCACGATCAACAGCGGCGAATTCGTCGCCATCATGGGCTCGTCGGGGTCCGGCAAGTCGACGCTCATGGCGGTGCTCGGCTGTCTCGACCGGCCGAGCGGCGGGCATTATTATTTTGAGGGCACCGACGTCGCCGGCTTGAGCGAGCCCGAGCGCGCGCGGCTGCGCAGCGAGCGCCTGGGCTTTGTGTTCCAGAGCTTCAATCTTTTGTCCCGCACCAGCGCGCTCGAGAACGTTGCGCTGCCGTTGTTCTACGCCGCCGCTGGGCCAGCGAGCGCCAGCTCGCGCGTCGAGCGGGCGCGTGCGGCGCTCAAGCTGCTCGGCTTAAGCGACCGCGAGCGCAACACCCCGGGCCAGCTCTCGGGCGGCCAGCAGCAGCGGGTCGCGATCGCGCGGGCCCTGATCAACTCGCCCGGCCTGCTGCTCGCCGACGAGCCGACCGGTAACCTCGACACCCGCACCTCGCACGAAATCATGCAGACACTGACGCGGCTCAATCGCGAGCAAGGCGTCACCATCATCGTCGTCACCCATGAGGCCGACATCGGCGCCTATGCCGACCGCGTGTTGACTATGCGCGACGGGCAGGTGGTCGCGGACACGCGCAATCCAAAGGCGGCCAAAATCGGCGTAGCGCAGCGCGCCGAGGTGCCGGACGAAGCCTTTTCGGCGGCGCCAGCACAACGGCCGTCGCTCGCCGCCGCGCGGCGCAACAATCCCATTTTGAGCTTCGGGCTGATGATCATGGCCGCCGCCATGCAGGCGCTCTGGCGCAACATGATGCGCTCGGCCTTGACCATGCTGGGTGTCTTCATTGGCGTTGCCGCGTTGATCGCCATGGTCGCCGTCGGCCAAGGCGCCAACGAGGCCGTGCGCAAGCAGATCGAGCGGCTCGGCACCAATCTCGTCGTGGTGCTGCCGGGCGCAAGGACGTCGGGCGGCTTGCGCGCGGGATCCGGCAGCGCCTCCACGCTCACCATCAGCGACGCGCAAGCGATCAGGCGCGAGAGCGCGACGGTCAGCGAGGTCAGCTATCTCATCCGCCAATCCGGCCAAGTGGAGGCCGGCAATCAGAATTGGACCACACAAGTCCAAGGCATCAGCACGAATTACCCGCCGATGACGAACTGGCGGATCGAGATCGGGCGCGAGATCTCGCCCGATGACGAGGCATCGGCGGCACTAGTGGTCGTGATCGGGCAGACCGTGTCGAAGCAGTTATTCAGCGAGTCGCAGATTCCGATCGGCGCACTTATCCAGGTGAAGAGTGTGCCGATGCGGGTGATCGGCGTGCTCGAGCCCAAAGGCCAGACGCCGATGGGCCAGGACCAGGACGACCTGGTGATGATTCCGTTCACCACGGCGGAACGCAAGGTGCTCGGGGTGGCTGCGCCATCCCAGGCGCAGGCGCAGCTCAATTGGATCTATCCAAGCCCGCCCAATCCCTATGGTCTGACGGCTCACCTGGCCGGCTACGTCAACCAGATTTACGTGCAAGCTACCAATTCGACGGACGTGCAGCCGGCGATCCGCCAGATTACCCAGATTCTCGCACGCCGTCACCGCATCAAGCCCGGCGACCTCAACGATTTTTCCGTGCGCAACCTCAGCCAGATCGCAGAAGCCGCCGAGAGCAGCAGCCGCATCATGGCACTCCTGCTCGCCGCCGTCGCCTCGATCTCGCTGGTGGTCGGCGGCATTGGCATCATGAACATCCTGCTGGTATCGGTGACGGAGCGCACGAGGGAGATCGGCCTGCGCATGGCGATCGGCGCGCGGCGCGTGCACGTGCTGCTGCAGTTCCTCGCCGAGGCGGTGTTCCTGAGCGTGGCCGGCGGCATTGCCGGCATTTTCATGGGCGTGGCGTTTTCCGCCGCTATCTCGTTCTTCGCCGGCTGGCCAGCCCCGATCTCGGGCGCGGCGATTGCCGGCGGATTCCTGTTCTCGGCGGCGGTCGGGATTTTCTTCGGCTACTATCCTGCGCGCAAAGCCGCGCATCTCGATCCGATCGAGGCGCTGCGCTACGAGTAGGCAGCGTTAGGCGCCCGGCAACATCCGCTGCAATACGCGATCGCGGCGCCCGAAATAATGATAGAGACCGGCCGCTACGTGCAGGACGATCAGCGTGAGCATCGCGTAATATGCCAGCAGCGTGTGCACGTCGCCGGTCCAGCCGAAGCCGGGCGCGCGCGTCGCCATCAGTTTCGGCAATTCGAACAGGCCGAACACCGAAACCGTGAAGCCGCGCCAGGAGGCGTTGATCCAGCCCAGGATCGGCAGCACGAACAGCAGCGCATATAGCAGCCAATGCGTAATACGCGCGGACTGCAGTTGCCACGGCGGCAGGTCGTCTTCCGACGGCGGCTCGGCGTGGGTCGCCCGCCAGCCCAAGCGAATGATGGCCATGCCAAGGATCAGCGCGCCGAACGACAGATGCAGATTGATCAGCGTGTCAGGCTTGGTGTCGCGCTTTATTTCCGGCATCGTCCACGTCAGCACGAATTGAACGATCAGCAGCGCCACGATCGTCCAATGCAGCGCCTTCGCCGTCCCGGTGTAGCCGGGTGCGTTTTCCGATATAGACATAAGTTTCGTTGTCCCTTGTCGTTAAGTTAGGCGCATCTATTCATTTTTTTGCGCATGATTTTATCCGAAAACCGGTTCCCACTTTTCGGGATCATGCGCGTTGCGCCTTCAGCCGCTCCTTATCGTAGCCCGCAACCCGTTTGTAACTTTCGGACAGGGCGATCAGTTCCGCGCGGCTGATGACGTCGTCGATGTTCTTGAACGGCTTGTCGCCAGTGCGGCGATAGACTTCCTGCAAAATCGCGTCGGGCGGCGCCTTGCGGTTGGCGAGAACGACTTCGCCGGTCGCCGGCAACCGCTTGGCCTCATAGACCTTGAGCGCGGCGACAGCATCGGCGTTGGCTTTCAACGCATCTGCCAGCGCGCGGCAATCGAGGATCGCCTGCGCCGCGCCGTTGGCGCCGCGCGGATACATCGGATGCGCGGCGTCGCCCAGCAACGTCAGGCGACCGAAGCTCCAGCGCGGCAGCGGGTCGTGATCGACCATGGGATATTCCAGAATGGCGTCGGCGCCGCGGATGAACTGCGGCACATCCAGCCAGTCGAAATGCCACTCCGCCATTGCGGGTAAGAAATCCTCCAGCCAGCCGCGCCGGTTCCAGTCGCGCGCCTGGTATTGCGGCGTCTCGATGTCACACACCCAGTTCACCAGTTGGCGGCCCTCGGCGTCGATATTATTGCGGATCGGGTAGATCAACAGCTTGGCCGGATGGTGCCAGCCAATGCGGATCATGCTGGCGCCGGTTAGGATCGGCGGCCAGCGGGTGACGCCGCGCCACATGTTGATGCCGGAATATTTCGGCGGGCCTTCGTCCGGATAAAGCTGTTTGCGCAACACCGAATGGATGCCCTCGCAGCTCACCGCCACCGCGCCGCGTTGCGGGGCGAGCGGCTTGCCGTTCACATCCTCGAAATGCGCGATAGCCTCATCGCCGTCATATTCGACGCCCGTGCAGCGCCGGCCGAGGATCACCTTGTCGGCGCCGGCGCACGCGATGAAGGCGTCGAGCAGTACCATCTGCAAATCACTTCGGTGGATGGAGAACTGCGGCACGTCATAGCCGGCGAAACGCCCGGCCGGCTCGCTGTAGATGTGCTGACCGAAGCGGTTGTAGAAACAATATTCACGCGTGGTGACGGCGACCTTGGCCAGCGCATCCTCCAGGCCGAGCGCGCAGAGTTCGCGCGAGGCATGCGGCAGGATATTGATGCCGACGCCGACCGGTTTGAGTTCGGGCGACGCCTCGAACACGCGGCAAGCGATGCCGGCGCGATGCAGCATCAGGCCAAGCGTCAACCCGCCGACACCGGCGCCGATGATGAGCACTTCCATGACGACTTACCCAACAAGACGAGGGCCGGGACCTTCGGCCTGCGACGATTGCACTCTAGCTGGATCACTTTTGCTTCGCGAGCGAAGCCAGCGCGCCCCAGGCGGCGACGGCGGCCAGCCCAGCTGAGTCCAGCACGTTCCAGCCAGCGAGCGAGAGACCCAGGAAGCGCCAGGACACCTCGTCGCAGCGGACCGTGACGATGTTGTCCAATTTCTTGAAGATATCGCTGGCTGCTCCAAATTTATTGATCGGCCCCGAGCAGTCGATCGGCCCCTGCCACCACTTCCATTCGACGCCGGCGTGATACACGCCAAGCCCGCTGTTCCAGAGCATGAAAGCGGTAATCACGACAAAGCCCGCGATCATCACCTTGCTCGACACGCCGTAATTAGCGCCGATAAAGAGCAAGGCCGCGAGCGGAACGCAGATATAATAGGGTTGCCGCTGCTCCAGACAGAGCGGGCAAGGCGGCAGATGCAGCACGTACTGGAAGAAGTAAAAGCCGCCAATCGTCAGCGCGCCGACGACGGCGATAATGCCCGCGGTGGTAAGCTGCGGCTCCTTGCGAACCAAGGAACGCGTATTGGCCAGATAATCGTTCATCCTGCGCACCGAACGCCGCCAATACCGTTGTTCAATCGAGATGACAAGCGAGGATGGCCCTCTACGCGGCGCTCTTGAGCACACCATGCTCCAGCTGCACCCGTAACCGATACGCGTTTTGTTTTCATATCGGCTTACCGCGTCATACAACTTATTAGAAAATTATCGCGGCTAATCGACCCAGAGCTGGGGCTAATCCCCTGAGATAATGTTCAAGCTGGAGCCGGATGAGGCCCGAAGCGTGACCATCCTCCCATGTCAGAGAATTCATTTGATTGCAAACTAGAAATGTTCTCCGATAACGGGAAATGATGATATAGTGTATAAGAACCTCAGGGGTCGCACGTGCGGTTAGTTGAATATTCGGGCCGGGGCGCGCTATCAAAGTTACCGCCGATGGGATAGGTGCGGGTCGCGGCGAACGCACGGAGCTTGGTCAATATCGAGAGCGACGCCGAAAGTCTGCGATCGCCAGGGTTTCGCCGCAGTGGCAGACTTATCCAGCGGGCAATTCATCCAACTCCGCGTTACACCTTCACGACGGCTTAAAGAGCACATGCCGGCCAACAGCGAAGTTGCTACCCGGATGCCGCACATGAGCATCGGTGCCGCGCAGACCGTTATATGTGCCCCAAAAACGGCGCGACGTTTCTTGGTGAGCAGTCGAAATCGATCGCCGTTCAAACGCACGCAAACTTGATCTTGTTCATGTCCGATGACGGTTCGACCGATGAGACCAGAAATATCCTC